>NZ_BAAGXZ010000014.1:0-122189 GCF_054779575.1 Glycomyces halotolerans | reverse complement strand
AGGGCTGCTCGAGCTCGAGTTTGCGGCGCAGCGCGACGGTGGGCAGGCGCTCGGCCCGACCCAGCTCGACCGCTTCGCCGGTGGTGTAGTCGAACACACTGGGGACGATGATCCCGGCATCGCAAGCCAACAGCCGCGCCTTCGCGAGGCTGATCGGTGTGCCTTCGAGCATCGGCACCCGGCCGGTGTCCTCGCCGCGCAGGGTGTCGATGTCGACCGTCAGGTGGAGTTGGGTGGTGTGCCCGTGCCGGGTGTGCGCTTTCGGGTCGGCCCCGTACACGGCCAGGACCTGATGCAACGCCTCAGCGCGGCGGTTCGCCGCTGGGGGCAGCAGCCCGGTGGTCTGGTCGGTCTCGTCTTGGCGGGGTGGTGGTACGGCGGTGTTGAGGGCTTTGGCGAGCATCTGGCCGGTCTCTGAAGTGAGGGTGGCGCGCAGGTCCCACATGCCGTTGCCGATCGGTGCCAGGTCCAGGCGCTGCAGCGACTGCTCAGCCAACCCGTCCAAGACCTCCTCACCCGAATCCAGGGCCGCCTGGATCTCATCCAGGAGGGCGTGGACGGCTTGGACGCTGGTGTGCGCGCAGTACTGGGCGATCAACACCTCAGGAGAAGCGCACCGGATCTCGGGGTTGAAGGGGGAGGGGACCGGCTCGCGGTACGGGGCGGTGGCGTAGTCGCGCATCGCCTTGGTCTGTTCGAGTCTGCGGGCCGCGGCGGCGACCGCATCGATCCGGGCGCGCCCGGAGACCGCCGTCTCGGTCAAGACCGTGAACTTGCGGGCGGTGCGGGCGATGGCGGCGATGTCGGCGGCGGTTCTGTTGGTGAAGTCGAACTTCGCGACCAGCCAGGCCCGGACCGCGGAGTAGCCGTCGACCTCGCGGTGGATCCGCCAGGCTTGGGCCTCGATCACCTCGGCCAGCACACGAGCGTGCACCGAATTGATCAGGGCGGCGGCCCTGTCGAGGCTGGCGTGGATGGCCTCGGACTTGACCGATCGCTTTTCGCTGCTGGGCCGGTTGCCTGCCATGTGCCACACCCCTCTCTCGCGGTGTCCGGTGTTCGAACGTGCTGCCGGTTTCCGGTGGCTTGTTCGCCTGATACTTCAATGATCCCAGGTCAGGGGCGGTTTGTCGTCACTCTTAGGGTGCGAATACTTTCACGTTCCGACCCCGAACCGCCTGCAGCCCAAACAGAAAGCCGAGCGACACTCCAAACAGGCCCCGCCCGCCGCTGGTCCCGGCCACGAAGACACGACCCTGCCCATCCCTCTACCTCTTTGTCGCCGCCAAACCACCCGCACCACCCACACACCCGCAACCCGAGACCGTCCAATCGAAACCAGCCGAGCCGAGTCGTTGCTCTGGAACGCAGCACATGGTACCTTCAAACCGACCAGTCGGTACGGAGGTGCGCGTGCACAGGTTCGAAGGCGGAGTAGCCATCATCACCGGAGCGAGCCGAGGCATTGGCCTCGCCATCGCCCGACGTCTGGTGTCGGAGGGCGCGTCGGTGGTCATCACCGGCCGCGACCGCGACACCCTCAACGAAGCGGTAGCGTCGCTCGGGCACGAGCACGCTTCGGGCATCGCCGGGAAGGCCGACGACGCCGACCACCGCGCCGAGGCCGTCGCGCACGCGCTCGAACGGTTCGGCCGCATCGACCACATGGTCAACAACGCCGGCATCAACCCTGCCTGGGGCCCGCTCACCGAGCTCGACGCCGACGTCGCCCGCAAGATCTTCGAAGTCAACGTGCTCGCGGCCCTGGAATGGACCCGCGAAGCCGCGGCCGCCGGGAACCTCCGGTCGGTGCTCAACATGGCCTCGATCTCGGGGACCTCCTCCAGCGACAACATCGGCTTCTACGGCGTCTCCAAAGCCGCCCTCATCAACCTCACCGTCCAGCTCGCCGAAGAGCTCGCCCCGGCGATCCGCGTCAACGCGCTCGCCCCGGCGGTGGTGAAGACCAAGCTCTCCAGGGCACTCTACGAAGGCCGCGAAGAGCAGGTCGCCCGCGCTTACCCGCTCGCGCGCCTCGGCGTGCCCGACGACGTTGCCGGCCCCGCGGCGTTCCTGCTGTCCGAGGACGCCGCCTGGATCACCGGCCAGACCGTGCTCGTCGACGGCGGCGCCAGCATCAGGCCGGTTGGGTGAATGATGGGGGCCATGAGGACTTCATCCGTCGCCGACCAGGTGCTCAAGGCGGCCCTGGACCTGTTCGCCACCCAGGGGTACGCCACCACGAGCGTCCAGCAGATCGTGGAGGCCGCGGGCGTCACCAAAGGCGCCCTCTACCACTACTTCACCTCCAAGGACGACCTGCTCTTCGCCATCTACGAGCGAATGCTCTCGCTGCAGAAGTCGCGCCTCGACGAGATCACCGCCAAAGGCGGACCGGCCGAAGAGGTGCTGCGGGCCGTGTGCGAGGACGTGGTGGTCACCTCCATCGACTTCCTGCCCGAGGGCACCGTCTTCTTCCGCAGCCAGCACATGCTGACCCCCGAGCGCCAGCTCGAGGTCAAGCGCCGCCGCCGCGAGTACCACGACGAGTTCGCCGAGCTCATCACCCGAGGCCAGGCCGAAGGCGCCTTCCGCGACGACGTCCCCGTCTCGGTGCTCATCGCGCACTTCTTCTCCGACGTGCACTACCTCTCGCACTGGTACTCGCCCGAAGGACCCGAGAACAAGAACGAGGTCGCCAGGCAGATCACCGAGCTGTTCCTGCGCGCGATCAGGAGGACCGATGACTGAGACCATGCGAGCCTGGCACGTGACCGCCCACGGCGAACCCGAGCAGGTCATGGCCCTGGACGAGACCGCCGTGCCCGAGCCGGAGCCCGGCGAGGTCCTGGTGCGCGTCCGCACCGTGGCCGCGAACTTCCCCGACGTGCTGCTGGCCCGCGGCCAGTACCAGGTCCGCCCCGAACTGCCGTTCATCCCCGGCATCGAGCTGTGCGGCGACATCGCCGCGCTCGGCGAGGGCGTCACCGGCCTCGAAGTCGGCCAGCGCGTCGTCGGCTCCAAGATCGGCGTCATGGCCGAGTACGCCTCGATCCCGGCCCAGGCCGTCCGCCCCGCGCCCGCGTCGCTCGACGACGCGGCCGCCGCATCGCTCACCATCGCCTACCAGACGGCCTGGTTCGGGCTGCACCGCCGCGCCGCCATCCGCCCCGGCGAGACCCTCCTGGTCCACGCCGCCGCCGGAGGCGTCGGCACGGCGGCCTGCCAGCTGGGCGCCGCCGCCGGTGCCACGGTCGTCGGCGTGGTCGGCGGCCCCGCCAAGGCCGAGGTCGCCGAAGCCGCCGGTGCCCATGAGGTCCACATGCGCGATGACGACTGGGTGACCGCGATCAAGCAGACCCGCCGCAGCGTGGATGTCGTGTTCGATCCGGTCGGCGGCGCCGCGTTCGAAGGTTCGACGCGGTGCGTCGCCTTCGAGGGCCGCATCGTGGTGGTCGGCTTCGCCGGCGGTGAGCAGCAGGCGGTGCACCCGGGCCACGCCTTGGTGAAGAATTACAGCGTGTTGGGCCTGCATTGGGCCCTGTACCAGCAGCGCCGCCCGGACTTGGTCGAGCGGGCCCACGAGGAGCTCACGCGTCTGGCCGACGACGGCTCGGTCCGCCCGGTGGTGGCCGAGACCGTGCCGTTCGACCAGGCCGCGGCCGCGGTTCAGCGGCTCGCCGGCGGCAAGACGACCGGCCGGCTCGTGGTCCGGGTCGCCGAGTGAGGGGGCTGGAGCGGTGACGGATCTGAACGGACGGGTCGCGATCGTGACCGGCGGTTCGCGCGGCATCGGCGAGGCGTATGTGCGGGAGCTGCACGGGGCGGGCGCGCGCGTGGTGGTCGCCGACGTTCTCGCCGATGAGGGCAAGGCGTTGGCCGCCGAGTTGGGCGAGGGTGTCCGGTTCACCGAGCTGGATGTGACCGACGAGGCGGCGTGGGCGAGCGCGGTCGAGGAGACCCTCGAGGCGTTCGGCGCGGTCGACGTGCTGGTCAACAACGCCGGGATCGCCAATGCCGCCCCGATCGAGCATTTCTCGTTGGAGAAGTGGGACGCCGTCATCGGTGTCAATCTGACCGGCACGTTCCTCGGCTGTCGGGCCGTGGTGCCGGCGATGAAGGCCGCCGGGCGCGGTTCGATCGTCAACGTCTCCTCGGTGGAGGGGCTGCGCGGCAGTGTCCACCTGCACGGCTACACGGCCTCGAAGTTCGCGGTGCGGGGGCTGTCGAAGTCCCTGGCCGTGGAGTTGGGGCCGTCGGGGATTCGCGTGAATTCGATCCATCCGGGTTTCATCCACACGGACATGACGACCCGGATCGATCCGGATTCGCTGATCATCCCGCTGTCGCGGCCGGGTTTCCCGGGTGATCTGACCGGTGCGGTCCTGTTTCTGGCGAGCGACGCCTCGGCGTACGTGACCGGCACTGAGATCGTGATCGACGGCGGCATGACCACGGGCATTCCGCACCGCTGAGGCGGGCTCGGCCGGGCGTGTCCGTATCGCAATCGAATCCCTCCGCCCACGACATACCGTCCGGTCGGTATTTCATGTAAAGTGACTGACATTACTCCCACACACAGAGGTGCCGAGCACGACGATGACGACCACGACCCCTCCACCCGGTGCGGTGCCCCGACTCGAGGTCAACGGCCTCGAAGTCGCCTTCGGCGGCCTCACCGCCCTCGATGACGTGTCGTTCACGGTGGGCGACGGCGAGACCGTCGCACTCATCGGACCCAACGGCGCGGGCAAGACCACCCTGTTCAACGCCGTCTGCTCCCTGGTCCGCCCCAGGAACGGGAGCGTGCGGATCGCCGGGCGGCCCGCGCCGTCCTCGGCCACCGGACTGCTGGCCGCGGGCGTCTCCCGCACCCTCCAGGGCCTCGGCCTGTTCGACCGGATGACGGTCCTCGAGAACGTCCTGGCGCCGCTCTCCAGCCTCCGCGGCCCCGCGTCCGGCAAAGCGGCCAGGGCCCGCGCCGTCCTCGCCGAACTCGACCTCGCGCCGCTGGCCGACCACCCCGCCGGCACCCTGCCCTACCCCGAACGCAAACGCGTCGCTCTGGCCCGGGCCCTGGCCACCGAACCGGGGCTGCTCCTGCTCGACGAGCCCGCCGGCGGACTCGGCGAGGCCGACATCGAAGCACTCGCCGCCACCGTCCGGCGCGTGGCCGCCGGCGGATGCGCGGTCCTGCTCGTGGAGCACCACGTCGACTTCGTCATGGACGTGGCCGACCGCGTGGTCGTCCTCGACTTCGGCAAGGTCATCGCCGCCGGCACCCCCGACCAGGTCCGCGCCGACCCCGCCGTCGAAGAGGCCTACCTCGGACTGGAGGCGGCCTCATGAGCTCCCTGACCTGCCAGCACCTCACCGTCGGCTACGGCGACGGCGCACCGGTCATCGAGGACCTCAGCCTCGAGGTGCCCGACGGCGCCGTCGTCGCGCTCCTGGGCGCCAACGGCGCCGGCAAGACCACGCTCCTGCGCACCCTCACCGGGCAGGTGACCGAGCGCGGCGGCCGCGTCCTGCTCGACGGCGCCGACCTCACCGGCACCGCCACCGAGGACCGCGTGCGACGCGGCCTCGCGCTCGTGCCCGAGGGCCGCAGCGTCGTCGTCGAACTCACCGTCGAGGAGAACCTCCGGCTCGGCGCGCTCTGGCGCCACCGCGGACCGGCCCGCACCCGCGCCGTCGAAGCGATGTACGACCTGTTCGAACCGCTCGCCCGCCGCCGCGACGCCGCCGGACACACCCTCTCCGGCGGCGAACGCCAGATGCTCGCCCTGGCCCGCGCCCTGGTCGCGCAGCCACGAGTCCTGCTGCTCGACGAACCGTCGCTCGGTCTCGCACCACTGGTGGTGTCCCAGCTGCTCGGCGTGCTCCGCGACACCGCCGAACGCACCGGCCTGACCGTGCTCCTGGCCGAGCAGAACGTCACCGGCGCCCTGTCGGTCGCCGACCGCGGCGTCGTGCTCGCCCTCGGCGAGGTCGTGGCCGACCGGCCCGCCTCGCAGATCGCCGCGGACCCCGCCCTCCGACACGCCTACCTCGGATTCTGAAAGGAGGCATCGTGGACCGTCTCGTCTTCCTCCTCTCGACCGGACTGGCGCGCGGCGCCGTCCTGGCGCTCTTCGCCCTGTCACTGGTCATCGTCTGGCGCGCGGCCCGGGTGGTGAACTTCGCCCAGGCCGCCATGGCCGTCGTCGCCGTGTACGTCGCCTTCGCCCTCACCGCCGCCTCCGGGTCCTACTGGCTCGGCCTCGCCGGCGGCCTCGCCACCGGCGCCGTCCTCGGCGCGGCCGTCGAACGCGGACTGATGCGGCGCGTGCCCCAGCAGACGCCGCTGCCGGGCATGATCGTCGCCATCGGACTGGTGATGGTGCTCCAGGCGGGACTGGCGATCGCCTTCGGCCCCCAGCACCGGCCCATGCAGCCGCCGTTCTCCGAGCGCCCGTTCGTGCTCGGCGGCGTCCCCGTGCTCTCCCGCTACGACCTGTTCGTCCTCATCGTCGCCGCGGTCGTCATGGGCGCGCTCGCGCTGCTGTTCGCCAAGACCTCCCTGGGCCTCCAACTGCGCGCCGCGGCCTTCGCCCCCGAGACCTCCCGCCTCCTCGGCGTCCGCGTCCCCCGCATGGTCACCGCCGGATGGATGCTCTCGGTCGCCACCGCCGCCCTCGCCGCGCTGCTGCTGGTCCCCACCGAACTGGGCCTCAACCCGCACGCGGTCGACCTCTTGTTCGTCAACGCCTTCGCCGTGGCCGTCGTCGGCGGACTCGACTCCCCGGTCGGCGCCCTCGTCGCCGGCATCGCCATCGGCGTCCTGGTCAGCCTCGTCACCGGATACGTCTCGGCCGCCGCCGCGCCACTGGCCGTACTCGCGCTGCTGACAGTGGTGCTCCTGCTGCGACCCGGCGGCCTGTTCGCCGCGAAGGGGGCCCGAACCGCATGAGGATCCCCTTGCGAGCCGCGCTGCTCACCCTCCTCGCCATCGCCGCGACCTTCGGACTCGACCCCTTCCGCAACTACCAGCTCGCCACCGCCGCCGGCGTCTTCGCCGCCGTCGCCGGACTGACCGTCCTGGTCGGACTCACCGGCCAGCTCTCGCTCGGCCACGCCGTCCTCATGGCCGCCGGCGGCTACGGCTACGCCTTCACCGCGACCGCCACCGAGGAAGCCATGCCCGGGGCCACCGCCGTCATCGTCGTCGCCGGCCTCGCCGGCGCCGTGGCCGCCTCCGGCCTGGTCGGGCTCCTGCTCGGCATGGCCGCGGCCCGACTCCACGGCCCCTACCTCGCCGGCCTCACCCTCGCCCTGGTCATCGCCCTGCCCTCGGCCGCCAGCGTCCTCCCGCTCGGCGGCGACCAAGGCACCCGAGCGCCGTTCCTGCCGGTGCCCGAAGCGCTCTCGGCCCTCATCGCGACCGAGCAGTGGCACGCCTGGCTCGCCATCGTCATCGCCGCGGTCGCGGTGACACCGCTGGCCGTGCTCCGCTCCGGACGGGCCGGACTGCGCATGCGCGCCGTCCTCGGCGACGAGACCGCCTCCAAACTCGCCGGCATCGACCCCGGCATGGTCAAGACCGGCGCGTTCGTCGTCAGCGCCGTCACCGCCGGACTCGGCGGCGCGGTCCTGGCGATCGTCACCCAGCAGGTCACCCCCGGCGGCTACGGGCTGGCCTTCTCCCTGCTGCTCGTCGTCGCCGCCGTCGTCGGCGGACTCGGCAGCATCGGCGGGGCCGCGATCGGCTCGGTCCTGGTCGTCGTCGCGCCCTGGCTCATCGACACCCTCACCGACGCCGTGCCCTCCGACCTCGGGCAGCGGCTCAACGGCAACCTCGCCGTGCTCCTGTTCGGCCTCGTCGTCATCGCCGTGACCATCGCCTGGCCCGGCGGCCTGGCCCAACTCACCGGCCGACTCCGGCGGCGCCGCCCGGCCAAGACCCGGCAGGCCACCCGGCCTCCCACCGACCCGCAGCTTTCCACGAACACAGAGAGGTGATCGGAATGCGAACCCCTACAACCCCCATGAGGAAGACCGCGGTCGCGGCACTCACGACCGCGACCGCCCTCGGCCTCGCCGCCTGCAGCACTCCAGGCGACCAGGACGCCCCCGGCGTCACCGACGACACGGTGACCATCGGCACCCACCAGCCGCTCACCGGTCCGGCCGCCGCCGGCTACTCCACCATCTCCGCCGCCACCAGCGCCTACTTCGAATACGTCAACGACAACGGCGGCATCCACGGCCGCAGCGTCGAGTACATCGTCAAAGACGACGCCTACGACCCCTCCAAGACCCAGACGGTGGTGCGCGAACTGGTCACCGAAGACGAGGTCTTCGCCATCGTCAACGGCCTGGGCACCCCGACCCACTCGGCGGTGCTCGACTACATCGACCAGCAGGACGTCCCGGACCTGTTCGTCTCCTCCGGCTCGCTGACGTGGAACCAGCCGGGCGCCTACCCGAACACGTTCGCCTTCAACGCCGACTACGTCACCGAAGGCGCGGCCCTGGCCCAGTACGCCGTCGACCAGAACCCCGACGCCAGGGTCTGCGTGCTCGGGCAGGACGACGACTACGGCGAAGGCATCCTCGAAGGCGTCGAGACCGTCATCGGCGGCAACGAGATCGTCGAGATCCAGACCTACTCGACCTCCAACGAGGACGTCACCGCCCAGATCGGCGCCATGATGGCCGCCGAGTGCGAGGTCAACATCCTCGCCACCATCAACGGCTTCACCGCGCTGGCGGTCGGCACGGCCGCGCAGATGGAGTGGTTCCCGCAGTGGTACGTCTCCTCCTCCGGCGGCGACTACCCCACCCTGGTCGGCTACCTCGGCGAGGAGACCGCGCCGCTGGTCCTCCAAGGCATGGTCAGCGTCAACTACCTGCCGTTCAGCCCCGACAGCGAGTGGACCGAGCTGTTCCGGCAGATCAACGAGGACTACAACGACGGCGCGCCGTTCACCGGCAACACCGTGTTCGGCATGAGCGTCGGCTACCTGTTCGCCGAGGCCCTCGCCGCCGCCGGCGAGGACCCCACCCGCGAGTCGCTGCTCGAAGCCGTGGAATCGGGCGACCTGGTCGGCAACGGCATCGTGCCGCTGTCGTTCAGCGAAGACGACCACGCCGCCTACCGCAGCGTCGGCATCACGATGGTGAACGAGGGCGTCCAGGACTACATCGGCACCACCTACAGCGTGGGCACCGGCCAGGTGACGGCCATCGAGCCCGACCCGGTGCCGCTGGACGACGACGGCATCCCCGGCAACTGACGCAGTACGACCGCGCTCGTCGAGCGCAATGGAAAGGCAGTACATGACCGAGGCGAACGAGGCGACCGAGGTGCCCGGGCTCGACGTGGCCGGCCTGAGCCGGTGGCTGCGCCGCGAGCACCCCGGCCTCGCCGGCGACGGACCGCTGAAGGCGGCCCTGATCGACGGCGGGCGCAGCAACCTCACCTACCGGGTCGACGGCGCGCGGACGCCGCTGGTGCTGCGGCGACCGCCGTTGGGCCACGTGCTCACCTCGGCGCACGACATGCGCCGCGAGCACCGGGTCATCTCGGCGCTGCGCGGCACGGTCCCCGTGCCGCCGACGGTCGACGTCGTCGACGACACCGCCGACGGCGAGGTGACCGGCACGGTCTTCTTCGTCATGGAGCACGTCGACGGGCAGGTGCTGTCCGAACCGGAGCTGAACGCCGCGTGGACCCCCTCGGGCCTGCACCGGCTCGGCATCGAACTGGCCGAGGTCCTGGCCGACCTGCACGAAGTGGACCCGGACGGGGTGGGACTGGCCGACTTCGGACGGCCCCGCGGCTACCTCGCACGGCAGATGCGGACCTGGAGGCGCCAGTTGGACGCCTCCAGGTCCCGGCCGCTGCCGGCGCTCGACGAACTGCAGGAGCGGCTCGGCCGCGCCGTGCCCGGCGGCGAGGACCGCTCCGGGGTCGTCCACGGCGACTACCGGCTCGACAACCTCATCGTCGCCGGCGAAGCGGACGCGCCGCGCGTCGCCGCGGTCCTCGACTGGGAGATGGCCACGCTCGGCGACCCGCTGGTGGACCTGGGCATGCTCGGCATGTACTGGCACATCAGAGAACTGCCCGGCGGAGAGGACGCCGCCGGCGCGATCGTCCCCGGCGCCGGCTACCCCGAATTCGGCGAAGTGGTCGACGCCTACGCCGCCCGCGCCGGGATCGCCGTCCCGGACCTGTCCTGGTACCGGGCGTTCGCCTGCTACAAGCTCGCCGTGATCCTCGAGGGCATCCACTACCGGTACACCGGCGGGCAGACCGTCGGCGAAGGCTTCGACACGATCGGCGACCTCGTCTCGCCGCTGGCCGAAGAAGGGCTGACACGGGTGTCGGCCGGGAAGGGAACCTGATGGACTTCGCGCCGGACGCGCTGACCGAAGAGAAGACCGAGCAGGTCCGGGCATTCGTGGACGAGCACGTGCTCCCCTGCGAACCCGTGCTCGACGCCGAGGTGGAGGCCACCCCGGACGACTGGACGCTGCGGCCCGTGACCCGGAGCCTGCAGGAGAAGGCCCGGGGGCTGGGACTGTGGAACCTGTTCCTACCCCCGGGCCCGCACGGACACGGCGGCGGCCTCACGAACCTGCAGTACGCCCCGGTCGCCGAGGCCTCGGGGCGCAGCCACCGGCTCGCGCCGGCCGCGATGAACTGCGCGGCCCCCGACACCGGCAACATGGAGCTGCTGGCCCACTTCGGGACTCCCGACCAGCGCGAGACGTGGCTCGAGCCGCTGCTGGAGGCCAGGATCAGGTCGGCGTTCTGCATGACCGAACCGGGCGTCGCCTCCTCGGACGCCTCCCAGATCGGCACCAGCATCGAACGCCGGGACGGCGAGCTGGTCATCAACGGCCGCAAATGGTTCGCCACCGGCGCGATGAATCCCGACTGCCGGCTGTTCATCGTCATGGGCAAGACCGACCCCGACGCGCCCCGCCACCGGCAGCAGTCGATGGTGCTGGTCCCGCGCGAGACGCCCGGAGTGACCGTGTTGCGGCCCTTGACGGTCCTGGGCTACGACGACCGCGACCACGGCGGCCACGCCGAGATCGTGTTCGACGACGTCCGCGTCAGCGAATCGAACCTGCTCGGCGGCGAAGGCGAGGGCTTCGCGATCGCGCAGGCCCGTCTCGGCCCCGGCCGCATCCACCACTGCATGCGGGCCCTCGGCATGGCCGAACGGGCACTCGACCTGGTGCGCGAGCGCGCCGCCGAGCGCGTGGCCTTCGGCGGCCCGCTCGCCGAGAAGGGCACCGTCCGCTCCTGGGTCGCCGAGTCCCGCATCGAACTGGAGGCCCTCAGGCTGCTGGTGCTCAAGACCGCCTGGCTGATGGACACCGTCGGCAACCGGGAGGCGATGACCGAGATCCAGGCGATCAAGATCGCCGTGCCCCGGGCCGTCCAGCGGATCCTCGACCAGGCGATCCAGCTGTTCGGCGCCGCCGGACTGTCATACGATCAGCCGCTGGCCGGGATGTTCGCCGCCGCCAGGGCGATGCGTCTGGCCGACGGCCCCGACGAAGTCCACTTGGCCGCGCTCGGCAGAGCCGAGCTGCGGCGCCGAACCTGACCGCCACCCTCTGGAAGGAGACCTGCAATGACGCATCTTCCTGACCCCGCCGTCGACGGGCCCGGCCACGGCACGCTCTCGATCGCGAGCATCCTCGCCGAGTCCGCGCGCCGCTTCCCCGAGCGGCCCGCGCTGCACTTCATGGGGCACACCATCGACTACGGGACCCTGTGGGACCAGACCCGCGCCTACGCGGGCGCGCTCGCCGCGCGCGGCATCGGTCCCGGCTCGCGGGTGGCGATGATCGTGCCGAACGTGCCGGACTTCCCGCGCGTGTACTACGCGGCCCTGTCGCTGGGCGCGGTCGTGATCCCGGTGCACCTGCTGTTCAAGGCCGACGAGATCGAGTTCGTCCTGCGCGACGCCGGCGCCGACCTGGTGGTGGCGGCCGCGCCGATGCTCGCCGAGGCAGCCCCGGCCGCCGCGCGCGCCGCGGTGCCGCTGGTGACCGTCCTGGCGCCGGAGGGCTTGGAGGTCGGCGGGGCGCCGGTGGCGAGGCTGGAGGCCGAGGCGGCCGAGGCGACGCCGATCGTCCGGCACGTCTCGGTGAACCCGCTCGCGGCCGCGACGATCCTCTACACCTCCGGCACCACCGGCACGCCCAAGGGCGCGGTCGGCTCGCACCTGGCGATGATCGAGCAGGTGCACTGCTCGCTGATCGACTCGTTCGACATGCGCTCGGACGACGTGATCTACGGCGGGCTGCCGTTCTTCCACTCCTTCGGCCAGATGGCGGTGATGAACATCGGCTTCCGGTCGGCCGCCTCGATCATCCTGCTGCCGAAGTTCGAGCCCGACGAGGCGCTCGAGCTGCTGGTGCGGCACGGGGCGACGGTGTTCACGGCCGTGCCGACGAACTTCGCCGGTATGGTCGAGGCGGCGCGGCGCTCACCGGACCGGCCGCCGCTGCGGTACGCCGTCTCGGGCGGTGCCGCGCTGCCGGTGGCGCTGCTCGAGGCGTTCGAGGCGGCCTTCGGCGCGCAGGTCCACGAGGGATACGGGCTGACCGAGACCTCGCCGTCGTGCACGTTCAACGTCGTGTCCGAGCCGATCCGCCCCGGGACGGTCGGCCGTCCCATGTGGGGCGTGGACGTGGCGATCGCCGACCCGGACGTCGAGGACCGGATCGAGCTGCTGCCCGAGCCCGGGCCGGGGGAGACCAGCGGCCTGGGCGAGATCGTGGTGCGCGGCCACAACCTCATGAAGGGCTACCTCGGGCGGCCGGAGGCCGACGCGGCGGCGGTCGTGGACGGCTGGTTCCGCACCGGCGACCTCGGCACGATCGACGGCGACGAGATCGTCACGATCGTGGACCGCAAGAAGGACATGATCATCCGCAACGGCTACAACGTGTACCCCACGGAGGTCGAGGCGGTGCTGAGCCGGCACCCGGCGGTGTCGATCGCGGCGGTCTTCGGTGTGCCGCACGAGGTCCACGGGCAGGAGATCCACGCCGCGGTGGTGCCGGCCGGCGGGCAGCGGGTGGACGCGGCCGAGCTGGTGGCGTACATGAAGGAGAAGGTCGCCGCCTACAAGTACCCGCGCGTGGTGCACGTGCTGGACGACCTGCCGCTCGGTCCGAGCGGGAAGGTCCTCAAGCGGGAGCTGGTCGACCGGTTCGGCTCTTGAGCGATCGCCCGGCGACGCCGAGCGCGCCGCCGGGCGGTCCTCACGCCACGTCGAGCTGTTCGACCACGGCCGAGCGGGTCTTCTCGGGGATCGGCACCGGCCGGCGGGTGCCCTCGTCCACGAACACGTGCGTGAACTTGCCGAGCGCCAGCGGCGCGCTTCGGTCGGGCGAGCCGGCGCGCACGATGGCCAGGTCCCAGGTGACCGACGTCGAGCCGAGCCGGGCGACGGCCACGTCGACTTCGAGGCGCTCGGGGAACGAGGCCGATTCGAGGAACTCGCAGGAGGACGCGCGCGCCACCGCGATGACCTCGCCGGCAGGGTCGAGCGCGCCGGCGCCGATCATCCAGGCGTTCACCGCCGTGTCCATCGCCTCGTAGTAGACGGCGTTGTTCATGTGGCCGTACTGGTCGTTGTCGTTCCACCGCAAGGGGAACGGGTGGCGGTATCCGGTCATGGCGGCTCCTCGGGGGTCCGGTTCTGGCACGTCGCGTCCTTGTGATCCACGGCGATGGTAATGCATACTAGACACATACCGACCGGTCGGTTTCACCGACCCGGATCGTTGACGATCGGAGGACCGATGACACTCGCAACGCAGGCCCCCTCGGCGCAGCCACAGGGCACCGACCTGCTCGACGCCGACTTCTACTCGTTCCAGAACCTGCTGACCCCCGCCGAGCGCCAGGCGGCGCTGCGGATCCGCGAGTTCATGGAACGCGAGGTGCGCCCCATCGCGGACGACTACTGGGACCGCGCCGAGTTCCCGTACCACCTCGTCCCCGGCATCGCCGACACCGGCATCCTCGGCGCGATGTGGCCCGAGACCGCCCGGTTCGACAACAGCGCCCTCTTCCGCGGCTGGGCCGCCGTCGAACTCGCGCGCGTCGACCCGTCCTTCGCGACCTTCGTCGGCGTGGCCAGCGGCCTCGCCATGGGCGCGATCGGCTTCGGCGGCTCCGAGCAGCAGCGCGCCGAATGGCTGCCGCCGATGGGCCGCGGCGCCGTCATCGGCGCCTTCGGCCTGACCGAACCGCTCGCCGGATCCGACACCGCCCGGGGCCTGCGCACCACCGCCACCCGCGACGGCGACCAGTGGATCCTCAACGGCGCCAAACGCTGGATCGGCAACGCCACCTTCGCCGACGTCACCGTCATCTGGGCCAAGGACACCGCCGACGACCAGGTCAAAGGCTTCCTCGTCCGCAAGGACACCCCGGGATTCAAGGCCGACAAGATCGAACGCAAACAGGCCCTGCGCGGGGTCCAGAACGCCGACATCACCCTCACCGACGTCGTCGTAGACGAAGCCGACCGGCTCCAGCGCGTCGACTCCTTCCGCGACGTCGCCAAAGTCCTGCGCGCCACTCGCGCCGAAGTCGCCTGGCAGTCCGTCGGCGTCGCCGTCGGCGCCTACGAGGCCGCGGTCAAGTACGCCGGCGAACGCGAGCAGTTCGGCAACCCCATCGCCTCCTACCAGCTCGTGCAGGACAAACTCGCCGGCTCCCTGGCGAACATCACCGCGAGCATCGCCATGTGCGCGCGCGTGTCACAGATGCACGACGAGGGCGCCCAAGGCGACGAGCACGCCGCCATGGCCAAGGCCTTCGCCACCACGCGCATGAGAGAGACCGTCGCCTGGTGCCGCGAGATCCTCGGCGGCAACGGCATCCAGCTCGACCACGGCGTCGCCCGCTACTTCGCCGACGCCGAGGCCGTCTACTCCTACGAAGGCACCCGCGACATGAACACGCTCATCGTCGGGCGGGCGATCACCGGCCGCCAGGCGTTTGTCTGACCACCACGCCACATCTCAAGGAGGAGACGGCATGACAGAGGCATACATCGTCGCGACCGCGCGCTCACCGATCGGGCGCGCGCACAAGGGATCGCTCAAGGACACGCGCGCCGACGACCTGGCCGCCCAGATGGTGCGCGCGGCCGTCGAGAAGGTCCCGGGCCTGGAGCCCGACCGGATCGACGACCTGCTGCTGGGCTGCGGCCTGCCCGGCGGCGAGCAGGGCATGAACATGGGCCGCGTCGTCGCGGTCATGCTCGGCTGGGACTCGGTCCCCGGCACCACCGTCACGCGCTACTGCTCGTCGAGCCTGCAGACGACCCGTATGGCCTTCCACGCCATCAAGGCCGGAGAAGGCGACGTGTTCGTGTCGGCCGGGGCCGAGTCGGTCAGCCGCATGGTGATCGGCTCGAGCGACTACATTCCCGGCGCCGATTTGAAAAATCCGGTCTTCGCCGACGCGCTGGAGCGCACTGAGCGGCGCGCCAAGGGCGGTGCTCCGGTGTGGACGGACCCGTGCGAGGAGGAGCGGCTGCCGGACCCTTACATCGCGATGGGTCAGACCGCCGAGAACGTCGCGGCGCTGCGCGGGGTCACGCGCGAGGACCAGGACGAGTTCGCCGCCCGCAGTCAGCAGCGGGCAGAGAAGGCGATCGCGAACGGGTTTTGGGCCGGTGACATCACGCCGGTGACCTTGGCCGACGGCACCGTGGTGTCGGCCGACGACGGCCCGCGGCCGGGCACGACGGTGGAGAAGCTCGCGACGCTCGACCCGGTGTTCCGTCCCGACGGGACGGTCACCGCCGGCAACGCCTGCCCGCTCAACGATGGGGCCGCGGCCGTGGTCGTGGTGTCGGCGCGCGTTCTCGACGAGCTGGGCGTGTCGCCTTTGGCGCGCATCGTGTCGACCGGCGTCAGCGGGCTCTCGCCGGAGATCATGGGCCTGGGCCCGGTCGAGGCCAGCCGGCAGGCGCTGCGTCGCGCGGGTCTGACGATCGAGGACATGGACCTGGTCGAGATCAACGAGGCCTTCGCGGCGCAGGTGATCGCCTCGGCTCGGGAGCTGGGGATCGACCAGGACCGGTTGAACGTCAAGGGCGGCGCGATCGCCGTCGGGCACCCGTTCGGGATGACCGGTGCGCGCATCACGTCCACGCTCATCAACGCCCTGGAGGACACCGGCGGCCGCTACGGGCTCGAGACGATGTGCGTGGGTGGCGGCCAGGGCATGGCGATGGTGATCGAACGGCTCTGAATCGGACCTGCTGCGAACACCCACGGCCCGGACGACTCGCGTCGTCCGGGCCGTCTTGGTTCTGGCTCAGGGCTCGGGCACGTAGAGGGTGATCGTCTCGGCGACCAGGGCGGGCTTGTCGGCGCCTTCGATCTCGACGGTCACCGTCGAAGCGAGCCGGACCCCCATGCCGGTGGTCTCGGCGCCGGTGATCTCGGTGGCCGCGCGGACTCGCGAGCCGGCCGCGACCGGAGTCAGGAACCGCACCTTGTCCATGCCGTAGTTGACGGTCATGGCCGCGCCGTCCACCCTGATCAGCGACGACGCCAGGCGCGGCAGCAGCGACAGCGTCAGGTAGCCGTGCGCGATGGTGGTGCCGAAGGGCCCCTTGGCGGCCCGTTCGGCGTCGAGGTGGATCCACTGGTGGTCCTCGGTCGCGGCGGCGAACGCGTCGATGCGGTCCTGGTCGACGGTGAACCACTCGCCGGTCGCCCGGCGCCCGACGGCGTCGGCCAGTGCGCTCGGGGAGGGCACTTCGATGGCGTCGCTCATGCCTTCGGTCCTCCCGCCACGTAAAGGACCTGGCCGGAGACGAAGCCGGCCTCTTCTGAGCAGAAGAAGGAGACGGCGGCGGCGATGTCCTCGGGCTGGCCGACGCGGCCGACGGCCGCTTCTCCGGCCGCGGCGGAGAGGAAGTCGCCGAAGGGCACGCCGATGCGCTCGGCGGTGGCCTTGGTCATCTCGGTCTGGATGAAGCCGGGGGCGACGGCGTTGGCGGTGACGCCGAACTTGCCGAGTTCGAACGCGAGGGTCTTGGTGAAGCCCTGCATTCCGGCTTTCGCGGCGGCGTAGTTGGCCTGGCCGCGGTTGCCGAGCGCCGAGGTGCTGGAGAGGTTGACGATTCGGCCCCATTTGGCTTCGACCATGTGGGACTGCACGGCCCGGGACATGAGGAAGGCGCCGCGCAGGTGCACGCCGAGGACGGCGTCCCAGTCCTGGGCGGTCATCTTGAACAGGAGGTTGTCGCGGAGGATGCCGGCGTTGTTGACCAGGATGGTGGGGGCGCCGAGTTCGGCGGCGACGCGTTCGACGGCGGTGGACACCGCTTCCTCGTCGGCGACGTCGACGCCGATCGCGACGGCTTTGCCGCCGTCGGCGGTGATGGCCTCGGCGGTGGCCCGCGCCTGGTCCTCGAGGAGGTCGAGTACGGCGACGGCGTTGCCGTCGGCGGCGAGTCGGCGGGCCGTGGCGGCGCCGATGCCGCGTGCGGCGCCGGTGACGATGGCGGTGCGGGAGGTCATGTAGCGGTCCTTTCGGTGGGTGTGAAGGTGATGAGCTGGCGCAGCGCTTCGCCGGAGGCGAGGCGGTCGAGCGCGGTGGGCAGGTCGGTGAGGGCGATGCGGTCGGAGACGAGCCGGTCGAGCGGGAGGCGGCCGGATCGCCAGAGTTCGACGTAGCGGGGGATGTCGCGGCCGGGGACGGCCGAGCCGAGGTAGGAGCCGATGACGGTGCGGGCCTCGGCGGTGAGGCTGAGCGGCGCGATGCTGGCGCGGGCGTCGGGGTGTGGGAGTCCGACGGTGACGGTGGTGCCGCCGGGTGCGGTGACGGCGTAGGCGGTCTCGAAGGCGCGGGCCGAGCCGGCGGCTTCGATCACGACGGGGGCGCGCAGCTCGGCGTCGGCGGCGCCGGCGGGGGTGTAGACGGCGGAGGCGCCGAGTTCGCGGGCGAGGTCGAGTTTGGAGTGGACGGCGTCGACGCCGATGACCTGGTGGCCGAGGGCGGCGGCGACCATGAGCGCGGCCATGCCGACGCCGCCGAGTCCGACGACGGCGACGGCCTGGTCGGGTTCGGGTCGTCCGGCGTTGACGACGGCGCCGCCTCCGGTGAGGACGGCGCAGCCGAGGAGGGCGGCGATGTCGGGCGGCACGTCGTCGTCGACGGGGACGACCGAGGTCTCTGAGACGACGGCGTGGGTGGCGAAGGCGCTGACGCCGAGGTGGTGGCTGACGGGGGCGCCGTCTCGGCGCAGGCGGGTGGCGTCGCCGACGAGGGTGCCGGCGGCGTTGGCGGCGCTGCCGACGGTGCAGGGGAGTCGGCCGTCGGTCTGGCAGGACTCGCATTCGCCGCAGCGGGGGAGGAAGGTCATGACGACGCGTCTGCCGGGGGTGAGTCGGGCGCCGGGTCCGGTCTGCTCGACGATGCCGGAGGCTTCGTGGCCGAGGAGCATGGGGGTGGGGCGGACGCGGTTGCCGTCGACTACGGACAGGTCGGAGTGGCACAGGCCGGCGGCCTCGATGCGGACGAGGATCTCGCCGGGGCCCGGCGGGTCGAGTTCGAGTGTGCCGATGGTGATGGGCTGGGACTGGGCGTACGGCGCCGGGGCGCCGCAGCGCTCCAGCACGGCACCGGTGATCTGCATGGGGACCTCCTCGTCATCCTGCTCCGGGCGGGGCTCCACTCATCATACCGACCATCCGGTATGTTGCACCACCCCGGCGTGCCACCGCCTGGATCATCGGGGACGACGAGGGGCCCCGGCTGATGGACCGCGCCACAGCGCGGTCGACCCGGCCGGGGCCGCCCCTTCCTGATGCCCTCCGGCGGGCACCGACTCGCCGCCCGGAGCCGCTCGTGAGGGAAGCCCGAACCCTCGGTCGGCATCGATGTCCGGGCCGCCGAGCCGATCATCTCGGAGGGCGGCTCGGCGGTCAGCTCACGGTGATGTCGGAGCCGCCGCTGCCTGGCAGCCCTCGGCGGCCATGATCATGGATCGCCGAGCGAGTCGGATCGACAAAAGTCGATGGCTGCTGCCGACGCCAGTATCGTCCGTTTTAACCGGAGTGTCAACTGTTTCCGGAAATATTCCGGTAGTCCAATTGCGGGCGCTATCGTCTCGACCTCGCACTTTGTCGGCAAAACATCCGGCATTGGAAAGTTGAACGCCCATTACTTCCGGAACTTCCGAGGCTCAGCCCGCCAGCGCGGCGTCCTCGCCGGTCGCCCGCAGCACGGTGAGCACCAGTGTGCGGGCGACGGCCGCGGTCTCGGCGACCGAGACGCGTTCGCGGGGCCCGTGCGCCAGCCGGACGTCACCGGGCCCGAACTGGAGCGTCGGGATGCCGGCGGCGGCGTACAGGCGCAGGTCGCTGCCGTAGGGCGCGCCGCGCTCGCGCGGGCGGGCAGTGCCGGTCGCGTCGACTCGGGCGTCGGCGACCACGTCCCGGAGCGGATGCCCGGCCGCGAGGGCGCCGCTGGCGAAAACGCCGCCGGGCCAGGTCACGACGGCCGGGTGCTCGCGCAGCCACGGGTCCCGCGCGCAGGCCTCGGCCACGCACGACTCGAACGCCGCCCGTGCCGCATCGAGGTCCTCCCCGAGCCGGACGCCGAGGCGGCCGTCGGCCACGAGCCGGTCGGGTACGCTGCTGGCCCAGTCGCCGGCGCGCAAAGTGCCGACCGAGAGGGCGTACGGGATCGAGTACTCGGACAGCAGCGGATCGGGGTCGGCGTTGCGCTCGGCCTCCAATCGCGACAGTGCCGCCGCGATCGGCGCGTAGGCGTCGATGGCGCTGACCCCGGCGTCCCGCGTGCTCGCATGGGTCGCCTTGCCGGTCACCTCGATCCGGAACGTAAGCGAACCGGCGTTGGCGGTGACCAGCGTTCCCGAGGTCGGCTCGGTGATGACGCAGGCCCGGCCGGTGTGGCCGCGCTGGAGCGTGCCGAAGGCGCCGATGCCGCCGTCCTCCTCGCCGACCACGAAATGGGCCGCCACGGTCCCGCGCGGCCGGACACCGGCGGCCCGGATGGCCGCGAGCGCGGCGAGGTTGGCGACGACCCCGGCCTTCATGTCGCAGGCGCCCCTGGCGTGAACGACGTCGCCGGTCACTCTGGGCACGAACGGATCGCCCTCCCACTGCGACAGGTCGCCGGGCGGGACCACGTCGACGTGCCCCTGGAGGATCACCGTCGGGCCGTCACCGCGGCCCGCGGCGGTTCCCACGAGTCCCCACGCCTCCTCGCGCGGCACTTCGGTGCCGGGGAAGCCGGGGGCGGCCCGGAGGGCGGGCAGGTCCATCGACCACAGGTCGACTTCGAGCCCGAGTGCCTCGACGCGCCGCGCGAGCAGGTGCTGCAGCTCCGATTCGGCGGCCGAGCCGGTGATGGAGGGAACGGCGAGCAGCTCCAGCAGCAGGTGGGCGATCGCCTCCTCGTCTACGGCGGCCAGCGCCTTGGACTCTTCGGGGGTCAGCGCCGCGCGCATCGGCCACACCCCCGGCGACCGGCCACAGGACGGACTCTGATCGGCACCAGCCCTCCACTCGACCTCGAACACCGCACCGGCAGATTCACTTCGCCGGCACCCGAACCAACGCCCCCGATTCTGCCCGATACCGCGAACGCCGCGAATGTGACTAGAGTCACTATCAATTTGTGTTGCATAGGGATACTGCCCGAACGGGACAAGCCCTGACACTTGCTGACCTGCCGTCTCATATTGACCGGGCGGTGCGCACGGTGCTGCTCAAGGGTCATGCGGGGAATCTATTTCGGACTAAATAGTCCGAAGTGTCCATATATTGCGAGTTCTCGATGGAAGCGCACTCTTGACGGTATGGATCCGATTCAATACAGTCACTCCCGGTCATGATTCCGCAATGGTCATGACTGCCCCGATTTCCAACTGAATGCGATGCGCCCCATGGAATATGCCTCCCGCTCGCCGGAGTTCCGCCCGTTCGCCAGCCCGACCGTCGTCCGCGTCAAACGGGGTACGGCCCTCTCGCTCTCAGCGGTTCTCGCGACCTCGATCCTCCTGGCCGAGCCCGGGCAGACCGAAGAGGACGCCACTGCCGGCAACGACTGCGTGGCCCTGTCCGACACCGATCATGCCGTCGACTCAGAGGCGACGGCGCTGGCACTGGCCGAGGACTGCGGCAGGCCTGTCGAGATCGACGCGATGCGCGAGGATGCGGCCCGCTTCACCGCCGAGGTCGACGGATCGATCACCGCCGAGCTGTTCGCCACCCCGCAATGGACCACAGATGAGACCGGAGCCTGGGTCGACATCGACCCCACGTTGACGATCGACGAGAACGACCTGATCACGGCGGTGGCGGTCCCCGGTGAGGTCATGGTCTCCGGCGGAGGCTCCGCTCAGCCCCTGACAAGCGTGACCACCGAATCCGGCGAGACGCTCGACCTGTGGTGGCCGACCGAGCTTCCCGAGCCCGAACTCGACGGAGCCGAGGCGCGCTACCGCGGCGTCCTCGATGGAGTGGACCTCATCGTGGAGGCCGGCCGGACCGGATTCTCGTATCGGCTCGAAGTCCTCACCGCCGAGGCGGCGGCCGACCCCGGGCTGGCCGAGATCGCGGTCGAACTGGGCGGGACGCTCGAAGTCGAGCAGGATCAGGACACCAGAGCGGTGACCGCACTCGACCCCACCACCGGCGAGACCGTCCTGGCGGCGAATCAGGCACTGATGTGGGACGCCTCCGAGCCGGCATCACCGTTCGAACTTCCAGGACCGACCCAGTTCCTCGCCGAGCAGCAGCGTTCGGTTTCCGGCTCCGGTGAGCGGCCCGGCGACCCGGGACGGGTCGAATCCATGGACGTCTCCCTGAAGGGCACGAAATTGTCGGTCGTTCCCGACGCGGGCATGCTCGCCGACCCGGATACGGAGTTCCCGGTCGTCATCGATCCGTCCTTTGAGACTCCGCAGTGGGCGTGGACGACCGTCGGAGACGGCCAGTACGCCGACTCCACCTGGTGGGACGACGCCGCTTGGCCGCGTTCAGGTGGACTGCGCATGGGCTACAACGGTTGGGTCGCCCCCGGTGAGGAGGGCTACGGGACGTGGCGTTCGATGATCCGGTTCGACATCGGGAAGCTCGCACACGCGTCGGTCAGCTCGGCGACCATGTCGGTCGACATCCGCCACACCGGCGGCTGCCTGTCCTACCCGCTCGAGCTGTGGCAGACGAATGTGATCTCCGCCGGTGCGGTGCCGACCTCGTGGAACTCCACGGCGGGGAACTGGCTGCACGGAGCGCCGCTCGACACTCAGACCGTGGAGAGCGCCAACTCGGCCAGCGGCTGTCCTGTGGCATATCCGACCAGGCAGGTGGACTTCTCGTCCGCGGATCTGGCCCATCACGTCGACCGCCACGCGAATGCCCCCCACATGACGATCACGCTCGGACTGAAGGCCGCGGTCGAGGACCACCGTGAGCACTGGTTCAGGGCCGATGCCGAGACCGCCCGGATGACGGTCGTCTACCAGCCGGCCATGAGCCTTCCGT
This sequence comes from Glycomyces halotolerans, assembly GCF_054779575.1. NCBI lineage: Bacteria > Bacillati > Actinomycetota > Actinomycetes > Glycomycetales > Glycomycetaceae > Glycomyces > Glycomyces halotolerans. The sequence continues at coordinate 99,620 of NZ_BAAGXZ010000014.1, read as the reverse complement.
CGAATCTCACCGTCGATGGCGTCAGCTGCCTGGCTCCGGAAGGCGCGCGCGTCGCGGGAACGCAGCCTACTCTCTCGGCCGTCCCGCACTCCTCCGACGGCGAGGCTCGTGTCAGCTTCTGGGTCAGCGACGCGTCCGGGGCCTCGGTCGCCGAGCACATCAGCGCCGACACGGTGCCCTCCGACGAGGAGTACGCCTGGCAGATCGACTCGCCGCTGCCCGACGGCACCTATGAGTTCCGGTCCCGCGCCAACACCGCCGACGGCGTCACCGCCAGATATACCACGTGGTGCACCTTCGAAGTGGACTCCACTCTCGACGCCGTCGCCGAGGTCTCCTCCGTGGCGCTCACCTGCCCCTACGACACCACTGGTCTCGACCCGGCGGTAGACACCCTGGAATCCCCTACCGAGGGCGGAGCGCTCCTGCTGGCCGAGGCCTGCGATATCGGCGTTGAGGTCGCCGGTCTGCAGGACTTCCACACTCGCGTGACCGCAGACCCCGACGGTCTGCTGACCGCGAAAGTCGAGGCCGTGCCCACATGGGCGCCCGACGCCTCCGGTGAGTGGGTGGAGGTCGACACCGGATTCGCCGTGGCGGCCGATGGGACCATCACCACGAACGCCGCGGTCTCGGACATCACCGTGTCCGGCGGCGGCGCCGGCCCGTTCGTGACCGCGACGTCCCCCGAGGGCGCGTCGGTCTCGTTGACCTGGCCCGAAGCGCTCCCCGCTCCCGTTGTCACTGAAGACACCGTCATCTACCCCGAGGTGCGTCCTGGGTTGGACCTCCAGGTCCAGTCTGATCTCGACGGATTCAGCTACGCGCTGGTCGTCAAGACGCCCGAGGCGGCGGCCGATCCCCAGCTCACGGCGATCGACATCGGGATCAACGCCGACGGGCTGACCGTCACGCAAGATGCGACTGGCGCCGTCACCGCCGTCGACTCGGCCGGCGAGACCGTGTTCGCGGCTCCTGCCGCCTATATGTGGGACTCCTCGCTCAACCCCGAACCCGGCAGTGAAACCAGCACCGAGTCGGAGCCCTCCACCTTCAGCACCACCGAAGAGGAGCCGGTCAGCGACCTCGGCGAGGACGATCCGATGCCCGGCCGCTACGCCGAAGTGGGCGTGGACCTGGAGGGAACGACGCTGACGGTCACCCCCGACGCCGAGCTCCTCTCCGACCCGGCAGCCGAATTCCCGATCACCATCGACCCCCCGTTCGTCGGCAAGCGCCTCGCTTGGGCCAACATCTTCCAGAACCGGCCCGGCAGTTCCTGGACCAACGACAAGGACTGGCCCCGCAAGGGCGGCATGCGGGTCGGCTACAACAGCTGGTACGGCTGCTCACCGGACGCTTGCGGGCTGTGGCGGTCGGCGGTCCGATTCGGCATCGGCGGTCTCAAGAACAAGGACGTGCTGAGCGCCCGCGTCTCCATGACCCAGACCCACTCGGGCGGCTGCGGATCTACCGACCTTGCACTCTGGGAGGTAAACCGCAAGATGGGCAACGGCACCACCTGGAACTCGATCACGTCCGCGACCCTCGACCACCTGCAGACCAAGTCGGTGGCCTCGTCGAACTCCGGCGGCTGCGGAACGAATTATCCGGACCGGGACGTCAACTTCACCGGTTCCGCCGTGAAGTCGAAACTGAACTCGAGGTTGAGCTCGGACCGGTCGTGGATGACGTTCATGGTCCGCTCCTCGAACGAGTCCGATCCGCACGCGTGGCGCCGCATCGACATCAAATCGGTGGAGCTCATCGTCACCTACAACTCTCCGGCCTTGAACCCGACTTCGCTGCGCACCAACGGCAAGTCCTGCGTGACCTCCGGCTATTCGAGCTCGCCGTGGACTTCCGAAGTCCAACCGACGCTGTCGGGTGTCCCCCGCGACCCCGATGGCAAGGTCGGCGCCTACATCCAAGTGCGGCAGAAGGGCTCCTCCAGCAACGTCCGCACCTGGTCGACCTCCCGCAACCAGAAGTCGAACTCCCGCCAGAGCTGGACGATCCCGTCGAGCAAGAAGCTGCCCAGCGGCGAGTACCGATGGAGGATGCGATCACTCGACGACTACAAGAACGGTACCGACAACTGGTTCGACAGCTGGTGCTACTTCCGCGTCGACGCGACGGCGCCGACCCCGCCGAAGGTCGAACTCGTCAGCCCTGCGAACCCTCAGGCCGGGGACGAAGTGACCTTCCGTTTCACCTCCACTGACGCGCATTCGGGCATGAACGCCTTCTACTACGGCGTCAACGAGGAGGCGCAGCGCCACAAAGTCTCCTCCAGCGGCACGACGACGATCACCGTGACCGCCCCTTCGTCAGGCGGCTACACGTGGCTCTACGTATGGGCCGCCGACAAGGCCGGCAACAGTTCGAAGCGAATGCAAGCCGACTTCTTCGCTCCCCGCATCGTCGAGCCCGTTCCGGCGGCGGCCTGGAGGCTCGACGGCGACGGACTCGACGACGCCGCCGGAATCGGCGACGCCGATGACGACGAGCAAGCCTCGTACGACCTCACCATGGGCCGCACCTCCGGGTGGACCGACTCGGGCCCCGAAACTCCCGTCGGCGAGGCGATGCTGTTCGGCGGGACCGACTGCGTCACGACCCAGAGCCCGGTCATCCGGACCGACGTGCCCTACACCGTGTCGGCTTGGGTCCGCAGCGACGTCACCGACACCGGCGTCCGCACGGTACTCTCCCAGTCCGGCCGGAACGGTACCGGGTTCGCACTGCGATACCGCGGCATGTCCGGCGAGTGGGACATGCGTCTGATCGGCGAGGACTCAAGTGATCCGAGCGTCTATTCGAGGGCGGGATCCACGAGCACCCCCGCGCAGGGGCAGTGGACGCACCTGGCGGCAACCGTCGACCCAGGCTCCAAGGTGATCCAACTGTGGGTCGACGGCACGCTCGAGGACACCGAGACGTTCGCGCACGAAGCCTGGCATGCGGACGGACCGGTCAACATCGGATGCAGCGGCACCACCGACAACCACCGGCAGTCGCACTACTTCAAGGGCGCCGTCCAGCACGTCGGCATCTGGCAGGGTCTGTTGACCGACGCGCAGGTGCAGAAAGTCATGGCAGGCGACCTGCCCGCCGGAATCGCAGGTGAATGGCTGCTGCGCGGCGACGCCGCCGACTCCTCGCTGCACGCCAACGATCTCACCGTGCCTGCGAGCGGTTCGCAGTGGGTCCAGGACCAGTGGGGCCGGGAGAAGTCGGCGATCGACCTCGACGGCTCCAGCTGCGTCACCGCAGGTGACACGCAGCCGAACCGCTCCGACGGCTCGTTCTCACTGAGCGCATGGGCCCGCGTCGACGCGGTCGACACCGGCGCCGAGCACACCGTCGCGGGCGAGACCTTCCAACTCGGCAGCAAGTTCAAGCTCTACCTCACCGACGAAGGCAAATGGGCCTTCTCTGTCGTCGGTGTGAACGACGCCGGCGAATCCTTGTGGGACACCGCTCGGGACACGAGCCCGGCTACCGCAGGAGCGTGGACCCACTTGACCGGCGTGTACGACGTCGCGTCCGGCGACGTCCGCCTCTACGTGGACGGTCAGCTCGCGGGCACCAACGCCGCCGACTTCGAGCCGCACCTCGGATACGGCAAGGTCAACATCGGCTGCCGCGGTTCGGGTTCCGGCAATGAAGGCGGTGGCAAATTCACCGGGACGATCTCCGACGTCCGACTGTGGCGCGGCGCGTTGACTACCGAGCGCGTCGCCGACGTCTACGGCGGCAACAAGGCCGTCGAGCGCAAGGGCCACTGGAGCCTCGACTGGTCGAGCCTGACCGACGCCGAGGGCGCCCACGACCTGGCTCAGCACGGCGACTGCACTTGGGGATGGGACCAGTTCCCGCTGCCCTTCAGCGCCCTCGAGTTCCACGGCAACGGCTGGGCGCAGTCGAACGGCCCGGTCGTTCGCACCGACGAGTCCTTCACCATTGCGACCTGGGTCAGAATCGACAGCACTGACGGTCCCTACCAGACGATTCTCTCTCAGGGCGGTCAGAACCGCGTCGGCTTCAACCTCAACTACAAGTCCGACGCCGACGGCGGCAGATTCCACTTCGCGATGCCTTCGGCCGACAGCACCGACTCGGTGACCTGGCACAGCATGACCGCCGAGCATCCCATCGACATCGGCGGCGACGACTGGTACCACGTCGCCGTGATCGTCGACATCCCCGGCGGGGAGATGACCATGTACGTCAACGGCGAGAAGGCGGCCAGCGCCGAGGCCACGTCCACGCCGTGGAACGCGACCGGTGACCTCTACCTGGGGGTCTACGGGCGCCAGAACGGCGACCTCCTCCAGCACATGAACGGCGCGGTCGACCGCGTCCAGCTCTGGCAGTCCACGCTCGACCCCGAACGCATCACCGACATGGCGCGATCCACCACAGGCAACTAGCTCCCGCCCCTCGACGCAACGGAAGTGAAGACCCCGTCATGAACTCAAGTCCTCAGCCCGACGCGCCCTCCTGGAAGCCGTTCAGACCCATGGCATTCCTGCGCAAGGCCACGACGCTCGCCGCGATTTCGCTGCTCGGCGCGACATTGATGGTCGCGACCCCACTGCCCGCCTGGGCGCAGTCGGCCGACGACATCGAGACCGACGAGGCCGTCGAGGTCGACGAGCTCCCACTCGTCGACGTCGACGGGGTCGACCCTTCGGCGCACCAGGTCTGGGAGCCGCCGGCGCCGATCGAATCGGTGGCCGAGGCCGTCGAGGTCGCCCTCACCTCGGAGGACGGGACCAGCACTGAGGTCGCAGTACTGGACGATGGGACCGCCTCCGAGCTGGGAATCAACGGTGTCGTGCTCGAGGTCGAACCGGGCGGCGACGCACCGTCCGGCGAACTCGAGATCGACTACTCGGCGATCGAAGCGGCCTACGGGGCCGAATGGCCCGACCGCCTCGAGGTCTTCTCGCTGCCCGCATGTGCGGTCGAGGCCGCGAAGGCTCCGCAGTGCGACGGTGCTACTCCGGTCGAATCGAGCAACGACACCGACGCCGACACTCTCACCGTCGACCTCGAGAGCGACTCGGTCAAGAACGCCCAGATCGAGCAGTCGACCCGGTCCGAGCCGATGCTGCTGGCGGTCGCGGCCACCGCCGACGGCGGCAGCGGCGAGGCAGGCGACTACTCGGCGACGAAGATCAACCCCATCGGTACCTGGGAGGCCGGCAGCAACACCGGCGCTTTCACCTACGACATTCCGATCGCGGTGCCGCCCGCCGACGGCCCGGTGCCGGAACTGTCGCTGTCGTACTCCTCCGCGGTGCACGACGGCCGCACCTCGGGGCGCAACAACCAGGCGTCGTGGGTCGGCGACGGCTGGTCCTACGAGCCCGGCTTCATCGAGCGCACCTACGCGGCGTGCTCCGAAGACGCCGACTCCAACTCCAACAACGACAAGGACGACTTCACCGCCGACCAGTGCTGGGACGGCGCGTCGAACCACATCACCGTCTCGCTCAACGGCGTCAGTGCAACGCTGCTCAAGGACGACGACACCGGCAAGTGGTACGCGGAGAACGGCGCGGCCTGGAAGATCGAGAAGCTCGGCTCCGCCGCGACCTCGTCCGCTTCGACCACGGAGCGCTGGCGCATCACGACCGAGGACGGCGCGGAGTACCACTTCGGCGTCGAGTCGTCCTCGCGGCTCACCGTGCCGGTCTTCGGCAACGACTCCTCCGAACCGTGCAACGCCACGGCGTTCAAAGACTCCTCCTGCAAGCAGGCCTACCGGTGGATGCTCGACAAGGCCGTCGACCCGCTCGGCAACATGGTCCGCTACGAGTACACGACCAAGAGCGGCTACTACGGCGCCGCCGGGGACGAGGACAACCGGACCTCGTACACCCGCGAGGCGTATCTCTCCAGCATCGAGTACGGCCTCCGAGAAGGGGACTCCACGGTTGAGGCCACCGGCCGGATCGTGTTCACCACCGCCGACCGGTGCGACTCCGACTGCTACGACGCCTCCGGCGACCCCAAAGAGGACTCGTGGCCGGAAGTGCCGTGGGACCTCCACTGCTCCGAAGCGCCGTGCGCGACCCAGTTCGCTCCGGTGTTCTTCGAGACCAAGAAACTCACGCAGATAAGCACACAGGTCCGAGACGGCGGTTCCTGGCGCACGGTCGACGAGTGGAAGTTGACCCACGAGTTCAAGTCTTATGGTTCTGAGAACCAGGTCGTTCTGTGGCTCAAGTCGATCCAGCAGACCGGCCGTGCCTCCGGCGATACGCTGTCACTACCCAAACTGGAATTCGGCGGCTACGCCCTGGCGAACCGCGTCGACGCCGCCGGCCGCATCCCGCTGTGGCGCTGGCGGATGTCGTCGATCAAGACCGAGACCGGATCGGTCATCAACATCGGCTACTCCGAACCGGAGTGCGACACGCTGCCGACGAAGTCGGCGAACTCCAAGCGGTGCTACCCGAGGCTGTCGAAGCCCCGCGGACAGTCCGAGACGGTCGAGGACTGGTTCCACAAGTACGTCGTCACCGAGGTCACCCAGACCGACCCGGTCACCGAATCGCCGGCGGTCATGACGTTCTACGACTACTCGACCTCCGGCGGTGGCACGAGCGTGCTGTGGGCTTGGGACGACTCCGCCCACACCCGCAAGCCCGAACGGACCTACAGCCAATGGCGCGGCTACGCGCAGGTGACCACTCGGGTCGGCGACCCTTATGACGGACCGCAGGAGACGACCCGGACCCGCTACTACCGCGGCATGAACGGGCAGCCGCTGCCGAGCGGCGGCACCCGCAGCGTCTCGGTCACCGATGCCGAGGGCAACAGCGTCACCGACCATGAAGCGCTGTCGGGCAGCGTCTTCGAGGAACTGAGCTACAACGGATCCCAAGTCATCGAAGGCTCGACCACCCGCTACTGGACTTCCAAGCGCGCCTCCCAGTCACACGACGGCGGTGCCTATGAAGCCTGGCTGACCGCGCCGTCCCGCGAGGACTCGCGGCGCCTGCTCACCGGCTCCACGTGGCAGCGTTCGCGGACGTCGACCGAGTACGACGGACTGGGGCGTCCCACAGCGGTCACCGACCACGGCGACCTGGCGGCCTCCGGAGACGAGACCTGCAAGCGCACTTGGTACGCCGATTCGGCCACCGCCAACCTCTACAGCCTGCCCCGCAGGGACGAGACCGTCGCCGTACCGTGCTCGACCGATCCGAGCCGACCCGGCGATGTGCTGGCGGCGAACCGCTACTACTACGACGGCCACGGTTCGATCAACGACGAGCCGACCAAGGGCCTGCTCACCCGTACCACCGTGCTCGACTCGTGGCCGGAGGGCGGGACGGCGACCTATGTGACCTCCGAGCGGACCACCTACGACGCGGTCGGACGCGCCACGGCCGTCGAGGACGCCCTCGGCAGGACCACCACCACGGCGTTCACCCCGTCGGGCGCCGGACCGGTGACCAAGACCGTCAAGACCAACCCCGCCGGGCACGTCGAAACCGTCCACCTGGACCCGGCCTGGGGGCAGGCCACCAAGATCGTCGACGCCAACGGGCGCATCACCAAGATCACCTACGACTCGTTCGGCCGCACCACTTCGGTGTGGCTGCCGGGGCGCAGCCGGTCGGGCGGCGAGTCCGCGTCGATGACCTTCGCATACAACCTGCGCGATTCCGGGCCTTCGGCGATCACGACGAAGGAGCTCAACACCCAGGGCTCCTACATCACCTCCATCGAGTTGTACGACTCGATGCTGCGACTGCGGCAGACGCAGACCGACACCACCGGCGGCGGCCGGGTCATCACCGAGGAGCGGTACGACACCCACGGGCGGGTCGAGGAGAAACGCGGCCCGAACTTCAACACCAGTCCGCCGGCGACGTCCCTCGCCACGGTCGCTCGCGGCGACTCGGCCAACCGCGTCGAGTTCGACTTCGACGCCGCCGGGCGCGTCACCGACGAGATCCAGTTCAACCGCCACGACGAGCTGTGGCGCACCACGACCGCGTACGGCGGCTCCGCCGACGGCTATCAGGTGACCGTCTCCCCGCCCGACGGCGCTCCGGCCGAGGCCACGATCGAGGACGCGCTCGGGCAGGCCGTCGAGGTCCGCACGTTCCACTCCAACGAGCCGACCGGCGCGTACGACGCGCTGACGTACACCTACACGCCTTCGGGCGAGATGGCGTCGATGACCGACCCCGCCGGCAACCGGTGGGAGTGGGAGTACGACCTGCGCGGCCGTCAGGTCTCGACCACCGACCCTGACGCGGGGACGACCACTACCGTCTACGACGCGGCCGGTCAGACCGAATCGACCACCGACGCTCGAGGGGACACGCTCCGGTACACCTACGACTCGCTCGGTCGCATGACCGAGCGGCGCGACGGCGACGGCACGCTGCTGACGTCGTGGACGTTCGACACCGTCAGCGGCGGCAAGGGTCTCCCGGCGAGCTCTACCCGCTGGGCCGACGGCAACGCCTACACCGAGTCGATCCTGATGTACGACAGCGCTGGACGAGCGCAGGCCACCACCATGACGATCCCCGCCTCGGAAGGGGACCTCGCCGGCACCTACTACACGACGCAGTCGTTCTTCGACAACGGCCAGATGAAGACCCGCGGATACTCTCCGGCCGGATCGATCGCCACCAACCAGGGGATGCAGTTCGGCTACGACTCCGTCGGCAACCCCACTTACGTCCTGACCTCGGTGGGCAGCAACGACTACGTACTGGTCGACGACGCCACGTATACGCCGTTCGGCGAGATCCAGACGCGTCGACTCGGTTCGTCGGCAGAGAAGCACGCCTATCAGGGCTTCCAATACGACGAGACCACGAGGCGCCTGGAGCGGTTCGTGTTCGGCCACGAGACGACCAACCCGCACGTGGCGGACGTGAACTACACCTATGACGACGCCGGGAACATCCAGTCGGTGGTCGACAAGCCGCTCGGCAACGAACCGCGCTGGGAGACCCAGTGCTTCAACTACGACGCGCAGCAGCGCCTGGCCGAAGCGTGGTCGCAGGCAGGCGAGACGGCTTGCGCCGCCACGGGCAGCTCAGCGATCGTCGGGGGACCGGCGGCCTACTGGAACACCTACACCTACGACGCCGCCGGTAACCGCGTCTCGGACACGCTCCAATTGACCGGCCACAATGACCAGCGGACGTTCTCGTACCCGGCTGCGGGCGGGGCTCGACCGCATGCGCCGATCGAGGTCGTCGCACAGGACGGCTCCCGCGCGGTGTTCGGCTACGACGAGGCCGGCAACACCACCAGCCGCGAAGTCGACGGCGACGTCCAGATCTTCGAATGGGACGCCGAAGGAAACAACACGATCGTCAACGAAGGCGACGACCAGACCCGGATGGTGTACGACCCGGATGGTCAGCGGCTGATCCGCGACGACGGCGACAGCGCGACGCTGTTCCTGCCGGACACGGAGATCGTGTGGGACAAGGTCGCCGACACGCTCGACACCAGCCGCTACTTCCAGCACGCCGGACACACCGTGGCCGTCGCCACGGGCGTGGCGCGAAGCAACTGGCGCTACACGGGTGTGAACCCGCAGGGCACGGCGACGCATTCGATCAACGCGGTCAGCCACTCGAACGTGAACGTCCGGTACTTCGACCCGTACGGGATGGTGCGCGGCGAGCGGTCCGGCGAATGGTTCGGCCAGCAGGGCTGGGTCGGCGGCGTGGAGGATCCGACCGGGCTGCTCGAGCTCGGCGCGAGATCGTATGACGCCCTGTTCGGGCGGTTCATGTCGATCGACCCGGTGATCGATGTAGGCGACGACCAGCAGATCAACGGCTACGCCTACGCCAACCACAATCCGGTCACCTTCGCGGACCCGACGGGGTTGTTCCTCGGCGGTCTGGTTGACAAGGCGAAGTCCGGCGCCGAGGCGATGGCGAACACGGTCTCCGACGTGGCCGGCAGCGCCACGGACTGGGTCAAGGACAACGCGGGCACAATCGCGACGGTCGCCGGGACGGTGGCTACGGTGGCCGCGTTCGTGCCGGGCGGACAGGTGGTCGCGCTCGCCGCGGGGGCGGTGGCCATCGGGGCCGGTGCCATTGACACGGCGCAGACCTGTGCTTCGGGTGCGGCCGTGGACTGTGCGGTCGGTGTGGCCTCGATGATCCCGGGCCCGGTGGGCACGGTCGTCGATGTCGCCTCGACTACATATACGTGTGCGACCGGGACGATGATGGACTGCGCCTCCGAAGCGATCGGACCCGGCGGCCGAAAGGGCCCCAGCGCCACCGACGGCGGAGGGGCGAACTCCAACAGCAGTGGTTCGAGCTGCGGACGCAAGTCGTTCGTGCCGGGCACCGAGGTCGTCCTCGCCGACGGCACCGCGGTCCCGATCAAGGACCTTGAAGTCGGCGACGAAGTGCTGGCCACCGACGCGGTGACGGGCGAACCGATAGCCGCAGAGGTTCTGGCAACACATCACACGCCGGCGCAAGAACGTGAGCTGGTGGAGGTCACTGTCGACACCGATGGTGACGGCGAAGGGGATGGCGAGGTCACGGCGACCGCCGGACACCCGTTCTGGACCACGGACACCGAGGAGCGTCCGGAGAGCTGGACGGCCGCGGACTGGGAGCCTGCCCGCAACCTCGAAGCCGGTTCGTGGCTCCACACCAGCGCGGGCACATGGGTGCAGGTGACTGCGGTTGAGCACCGCGAAGCGGTCACCGACACCCACAACCTCACGGTAGAGCGAGTCCACACCTACAGAGTCGCGGCAGGTCCGGCCGACCTCCTTGCCCATAACAATGGAGTCAAGCAATGTGAAAGCGATGACGACGACGATATACCAGAGGTTCTGTACCACTACACGAATGAGCGGGGGATGAACGGCATCCTTGAGAGTGGTGAGCTACGTGCCTCGCTGAGGGAGAACAATCCTCGAGACGCCCGATACGGGGATGGCCAATATCTCACCGACATTAAGCCTGGAACATTCAGAGCTGCTCAGTTGGCCTCGCGATTCATACGAGTTCCGAACAAGTACAAGTACACGCACTATGTAGGCATATACACAAGAGGGCTCAATGTAACCAAGGGTCGGACAGGCGTGTATGTCGTACCGAATTCGGGTTCATTGAATATCAGAGGTAGAATAGCCAGGCACGGGAGGAATATGCCGGTATAGAGCCTAAGTTTCTGAATCCAGTGCTGGCTGGTGCATGGGGAAGTGATGATGCAGGAAAACAGGCAATCCGACGTCTGGTACATGGAGCTTAATTGGCTCCACGACGATCCGGGCGACCCGATTGCTTTCTATAGTGAAGTTGGAGCTGATGGCTACGAGGTCCGCAAAGTTGTGAGATTTCGCGACGGTAGGTTGCTTGCTGCCGATGAAGCTCATGAGAACGATGAGGTGGGTGTGGCAGAGGTGCCAACGGATCCCCCGGAAGTGTGGAATCTCGAGCCGGAGTTTCAAGCGCGTAGGATTGCGAAGCAGCAGTTCGAAAAGCTGTGGTCGCGCGCCGAGCTTGCTCCCGAGTGGCACGGGCCAATTGGATGATATCTGAATCGCACCGGCTGAGATACAGGGTTGGTTTCGTGGTGACCTGTGGAGCTGCTGCTGGGCGACGGTGGCCTAGTACTGCTGTTCGAGAGGTTCATGCCGCGACGTTTATGTTTGCCGGAATAGAAAGGCCGGTCGATCTGGTTGCGGTCGATGCCGGTGCCGTCGAAGATCACGAAGGCGCCCCCGGTCCGCTTTCCGTGCCGCAGCGCATCGCGGATGCCTGGAGCGCGGGCGGGCAGGCGGATGGTCTCGCGGGTGCGCCGCCACACGGTCGCGGTCGAGATGCCGAAGCCGGCCGCGAGGTCGGCCAGCCGCTCGCCTTTGTGCGGGTGCGCGAGGGTGAGCAGGGCCTGTTGTCAGGGGTCGAGCAGCCGCCAGTGCGAGCCGATACTGCGCCGGTGGCCCGGATCAGGGCCGAGGTGCGGCGGAGGGTCGTGGTGGATAACGGCAGCGCGGCTTGGTAGAACAGCACAAGAAGCTCCTGGGGGACTGTCTGTTTGGCGACTGCTGTTCTACCCGGAGCTTTTTCTTGCCCTGCAACTCAACTCACCACTGATGAAACAGGCTCAGTGGGTGCGGGTCAGGCTGTGGAGGATCGGGCCTCGTAGGAGTGGGGAGCGGGCGCATACGGCTGCCAGGATCACCATGGTCGCCACGACCGGGGGCTCCCGTAGGGCTCCGGCGTTTGCGGTGGCGTCGTTGATGGTGGTGTGCGGCGGCAGGATCCACGGGTGCAAAGCGGCGGCGAAGGCCCACAGGAGCGTGGCGGTGGCGATGCAGGCGGTCACCTTAGCGGTCGTATAGCGGCGCTCGACCAGCATCGGAATCGAGATGGTTCCGGCGGCGACGGCCGTCAGCGCGTACGGCAAACCGTCGGTCGCGAGCCCGTGGTAAAGCCACGGCGCGTCCCAGCGGCTCATGAGGAGTCCGAGCATCGCCACTGAGCCGGTGACGGCGGCGGCGGCCATGGCCTTGGAGCGGAACTCGTCGGCGAGGTCGTCGTGGCCGGTCTGCCGGGCGTCCCCGCACAGGGACACCGCGGCCAGGTACACCGCGACGGAGACCGTGAGGAGCCCGGCGACGGTCGCTGTCGGGCTGAGCCAGCTGCCGATCGGGTCGCCTTCGCCGATGCCTGGCGGCACCTGGCCCGAGGCGATGGCTCCTGCGGCCGAGCCGAGGAGGAAGAGCGTCACCAGCGACACGATCGCGGGAGCCTGTTCGAGACCTCTCCTCCGGCCGTGGTCGGGTGAGGCTCTGCGGTACGTCACCATGGCTCCCTTGACGAGGATGCCCAGCGCGGCGGCGCTGAGCGGCAGGTACAACGTGGACGTCACCGCCGCGAAGGCGTCCGGGAAGCCGAGCCAGCACAGCATGACCGCGAAGATCAGCCACAAGTGACTGGCTTCCCGCAATGGAGCGGCCGTCCCGTCGATGAGTCGTCGGCGTTCCCGCCCACGGGAGGCAGAGCCGGCCTGCAGGTCCCAGAACGCCCGGCCGAAGTCGAAGCCGCTGAACAGTGTGTAGACGGTGAGTGCGGCCCACACGGCGGAGATCAGCCACTCGGCTGCGTTCATGACGGGGGTTCCCTTCGGGGGTCGGTTCGGCGTTCCGGCGGCAGGCGGGCGCGGACCGTCCGGTGAGGAGCGGACGGGCTCGCCCTCTGTGCACCGTGGAGGCGGTGCGCAGGAGTTGTGGTTCATGTACGGAACTCGGCGCCGGTGGCGGCGAAGTCCCGCAGTACTGCGGATGAGGAGCGGCGATCGGGGCCGGGGCCCGCCGCCGGGAGGCACTCACTATTCGGCATGTGCCCCGTGGCGCGGCCGATAAACCCGAACAAGGAGGTGATTCCACAAAGTCAGGTGAAGTGCGCCGCTCGCGCGGACCGCCGGGACGGGGTATCGCGGCGCTGACAGGGTAGTCCTCTCTTCATGCCGCTTCGATCGCTTCGTGACGCCGTCGCCTCGGATGCCAAGGAGGGCGCCCGGTTCTTCCGCTCGATACCCCGCCCCGACAGCCTGGCGCGGGAGACCGCCTCTCAGGCGGTGAAGTCCGGGCTGGCGGCCGTGGCGGCATGGCTGGTCGCCGCCCATCTGTTCTCGCTGCCGCTGCCGTACCTGGCGCCCTGGGTCGCCCTGGTCATGGTCAGGAACACGGTCTACTGGTCGGTCCTGTCGGGCGTGCGGCAGGTGACGGCGGTGTGCATCGGCCTCGGCCTCGCGTACCTGGGCGGCGTCACACTCCCCGGCACGGAGCTCGCGCTGGTGATCGTGGTTCCGATCGCGGTGCTGCTCGGCCAGTGGCCCCGCTTGGGCGACCAGGGGCTCTATGTCACGTTCACGGCGCTGTTCCTGGTCACGCTCGGCGAGATCGACGACGCCGACATCGTCTCGCGCCTGATGGAGACCGGCATCGGCGTCGTGGTGGGCACCGCGGTCAACCTCCTGGTCTTCCCGCCCCTGCGGGTCCGCTCCGTGAGGGAGACCTGCAGCAGGAGCGGCCAGGAGGCGGTGAGGTTGCTGCGCGATGTGGCCGAGGGGCTCTCCGGCGAGTTGGACCCGGCCGACACTCGCGACTGGGCGCACCGGGCCGAGCGGCTGGACGGCCGCGTCTCCGAGTCGGTCCAAGAGCTGCGCAGAGGCCACGAGAGCCTCCTGCTCAATCCCCGCCCGCCGCGGGAGCGGAACCTGGAGGCCGTGGAGGACTACCGCGCCGCCGCTGATCTCGTCAGCCGGGTCGGGGCCTCGGTGGAGTCGATAGCCGGTTCGCTCGGTGAGATCGGGAAGGAGGATGCGCCCTATGCCGCGCTTCCCGTGGGCTTCCGACGTCCGTATGCGCACGTGCTCGACGTGGCGGCCTCGAAGCTCGAGGAGCGGCTGGGCCGGCTCGGGTGCGGGACCCCGCCGGAGAGCGACGCTCCTGTGGACATCCCGTCGGAGGTGTACGAGACGCTTGAGTACGACGTCGAGATGGGTCGTGCCGCGGACGGCATCTCGATCGAGATCGAGGGGGCGCTGCTGGTGGCCGCTCGTAGGCTCTTGCGGGACCTCGCGGAGTAGGAACTGGCTGGTGCCGGCGACCGCACCGATACTTCCGGAATCAAACTGAAAGTTACGACGCAACCATGGCGGGTATGTATCGACGTCCATGAACTGGATTGAGCTCTATCGATTTTTTGGTACCATCGCACCCCATGTTAGCTGGGAAAACGGCTGCTTCCATTGTTGACGTACGGGGCAACATTATCGGAAAATTTCCGGAACTTATTGACAAGCGGTCCGCTTCTAGGCATGCTAGTGGCATCGATGGTAATCGATAAGTGCAAGTTCGGGTCCTCCAGCCCGAATCATCCCGGTCTGCGTCATGTTGACCGGTCAGATCTCCCCGCGTAGGGCGACTCCCGCACGCGACGACCGCCACCGCGGCCGCCGCGAGATCGACCTGCGCCCGGCTGGCGCCCCCGCCAGCCCTGACAGAGAGGAAACACGGCCATATGGAGAACGAATCCGGCCAGCAACCGCTCCTCAGCCGCAGGGGCCTCATGCTCGGAGGCGGTGCGCTGGCGCTCGGCTCCGCAGGACTCCTGGTGCCCGGCACCGCGAATGCGCAGCAGACGATCACGTCCAACCAGGAGGGCACGCACGACGGCTACTACTACTCGTTCTGGACCGACACTCAAGGCAGTGTGTCCATGACGATGGGCTCGGGCGGCAACTACAGCACCGAGTGGAGCAACACCGGCAACTTCGTCTGCGGCAAGGGCTGGGCGAACGGCGGCCGCCGGTCGGTCCAGTACGACGGCTGGGTCAACCACGGCAGCAACGGCTACCTGGCCCTCTACGGCTGGACGTCGAACCCGCTGGTGGAGTATTACATCGTCGAATCCCACGGACCGTACAACCCCAGCAGCGGCGCCGACCGGCTCGGCACGGTCTACGACGACGGCGGCGAGTACACCATTCTGAAGTCGACGCGGTACGACAAGCCGTCGGTGGAGGGCACCGCGACGTTCGATCAGTACTGGAGCGTCCGGCAGAGCCACCGCAGCAGCGGCACCATCAACACCGGCACCCACTTCGACGCCTGGGCCAGCCACGGGCTCAACCTCGGCTCCTTCAGCTACTACATGATCATGGCCACCGAGGGCTACCAGAGCAGCGGCAGCTCCAACATCACCGTCGGCAGCTCCGGCGGCGGCGATGGAGGCAACGGGGGCGATGGCGGCGACGGCGGCGACGGCGGTGGCGGCGGCGCCTGCACCGCGACGCTGTCGGCCGGCAGCCAGTGGAGCGACCGCTACAACCTGAACGTCTCGGTTTCCGGTTCCAGCGACTGGCGCGTGGTGCTCGACACCCCGAGCCCGGCCGAAGTCATCGCGTACTGGAGCTGCAACGCCGAATGGCCGACCGCCCAGCGGATGGTCTGCACGCCCAACGGCAGCGGCAACAACTTCGGCCTGACCATCAAGCACAACGGCAACTGGACCTGGCCGTCGGTCACCTGCAGCTGACGCAGGACCTGAACGCTCCCAGCTCCGGGACTCCGGCGCGGCGGCCATCGGCCGCCGCGCCTTCGCTTTGTCAGTGGTTCCTTAGGCGGGCCGAAGCACCGGCCGCCGCCTGGTGGTTGCCTAGCGGCGCTTGAGGTCCTCGATCAGGGAGGCGTAGGCCGACCGGTCCAGGTCGAGGATCGGCGAGGTGTTGCCGAGTTTGGAGTCGCGGACCTGGACAGCGCCTCCGCGCTGGCGAAGCTCGACGCAGTCGCCTTGGGGCTGGCTGCGGCTGGACTTCTGCCAATTACTGCTCAGCATTGCTCAGGTACTCCTCGGCACGCGTGACATGAGTCAGGGTGTCCGAGAATACCTCGCGAGCACGGGAAACGGAATGGCGCTCATCGATATAGCGTGCTCCATGGACCGTCTCCAGGTAGAGAAGCTCAGGCGTGTACGGGCCATTGAATGCCATGAGCTTGAACGAGCCGGTCATCGAAGCATGGAGGCCGTAATCCATTGGCAGGATGTATACCTCAACGCTCTCCAGACCCGCGATCTTCAAGATCCGCGCCACCTGGGCCTCGTAGAAACTCGCGCGCCTGATCCGCATGAGGCAGGCTTCGCTGATGATGAATCGCATTCGCGCGAGTTTTCCGGGTGGACGGTCGAACACGAGCTTCTGACGGTGAACCTTGAGACGTCGCGCCTCCTCGGTCGCGCTGGTGGTCATGAACGGAGTGGCCGCCGCAGCGGCATCCATGTATTCCTCAATCTGAAGGAGGCCGGGGATGTACTCCGATTCGTAAGAGTCGATCGTCGCCGCCTCGCACTCCAGTGTGAGGAAGGCGGTGAACCACTTCGGCATCGTGGTGTAGATGCTCTCCCAACCGTTGGAATCGATGTCGCGGGTGCGCATAGCGAGAGTGTCGAGCTCATGGATGACCTGTTCGGAGGCACCGTACTTGAACGCCCAGCCGGTCACAGTGCCCGGATCGACCTTCTGATTGCCGGCTTTCTCGACCCGCTCGAGACGGCTTCTATTGGTGCCCAGCATATTCGCCGCCTCGCGGATCGACATGCCGCGTTCCTCCCGAAGCCCCCGGAGGATCACGCCGATGCGCCATTGTGCCAGTGATGGTGTGCTCACCCCTCCATGATCACAAGGCAGCACTCTCGGTGAGTAGTCCACTTTCGGTGTCCCGTTTTGCTGTCCCGATTTCAGCGGCTCTCAGCGGGACACCGCTTCCGATCCACCGTTCGGCTAGCGCGAAACTTTCCGTTTCCACGTGCCCTGACCAGGCCATATCTTGTGATCAGCTGGCCGGGCACATTCCACTACGGGAGGAGAAGACACATGGGCGACACGAGCCGATTGCGATCGCCGAGCGCGGGCACCGTCGAGCGCGGCCGCTTCACCGACGGCCTCCGGACCTTCGAAGTCCGCGCGTCGAGCGCCGAGGCTCCGGACTCGTTTCAGGTCTACACCGACGGGAACTGCGAGGACATCGTCCTGATCGTCTCCGGCTTGAACTCCGGCGATCTGAAGGCCACGTGGGGGAGGAACTGGCGGTCGGCTTCCGAAGGATGGCGGGAGTGGGCCGAAGTCAGCGCCTTCATGGTCTTCCACAACGGCGACCGGTCCGCGATCGGGAGGATCCGTGTCTGTGACGATTGACGGGTACCTCGGGGAGTTCCGACGCGGCCCGGCGCTGTTCACGGTGCACCGGATCGCCGAGGATCCGGCTCGGTACCGGGTCGAGTGCAACGACGGCAACGGCCCTTCCCCTGTCTGCTACTTCTTCGACAGTCGCAATGCCGACATTCAATGGCACGGCGCCTGGCGGGGTGACGAGTGGTGCGACTGGATCGAGTCCGAGGCCCGCCGGGTCGTGAAGCACCCCGATTGAAAGCTCGGGTGCGGCGGCGGGGCCGCCGTTGTTGTCAGAGTCCCCAGGAAGGGCCCTCCACAGCACCGCCGCACCCGACCAACCGTCTCTGCTCGCCATTGCCTCGGACCCGGGTCGAGGAGCGCTCCGAGAGGGAGCCGATCCTATATCCTATAGGAAATATCCTATTGGGTATCGATCCACTGAGCCACGGCCCGGCGAGCGGGCACGGCGCTGTCACCGGGGCTGGTAGTGGGCGTGGATCGCCGTGAGTTGGGCGGCGACGAACGCCCGCCTCGTGTCCGGGTCGTCGGTGAGCGGCAGGAACTGCCGTTCGGCGGCGAGTTTGAAGAATCCTTCGCTCGGTTGGCGGGTGCGCTCGTTGTGGACGAGCGCAGAGATCATGAAGGGGAGTCCGGTCTTGGCGTCGTGGAGGTCGTTGATGTCGTCGCAGAGCGGTCCGATCCGACCGCGCAGGTTCGCCGGGCTGAAGGGTCTGTCGAGTTCGCGGTTCAAGGCGCCGTAGGTGAGGGTCTCGCCGCGCTTCGCGTAGTCGATGAGGACCTCGAGGCCGGATTCGATCAGTTCAGGGGGGTTGGACATGACCGCATTGTCGCAGACCCGCACCGTCGCTCCACAGTGACATGTTCAGCTGAGGCGCTGCTCCAAGTGGACGGTCACGGCCTCCCCGGCCCGGTCCTTCCCGATGGCCTTGCACAAGGCGGCCCTCACCGGCAGCCAGTGCGGGCCCTGGCCCGAGGGCATGAGCGTCGCCGCGAACTCGTGGCCGTCCATCGTTCCGGTCACCTTCACGGCCCTCCTGGTCCCGAGCAGTTCGGCCGAGCCGGGCACGGTCAGAAAGGTCGGGAATGCGCCGTCCTTCTCGATCGGTGCGGTGAACGTGTGGTCGAGCGGCTGCGGGTTGCTCATCGAGGACTCCTGTCGTCTCTAGGTGCGGGCCGAACAGGTCGGCCCGGCCGTCTCAGATAAGACGACGCGGAGGCGCTCAATTCATCGGTCGCATCGGGCGCTCTTCGGGGCGCCCCTCAGGCGGGGTCGAGGAGCGCGGCGTAGAGGGACAGGCCCGGGCCGAACGCGAGGGCCACGATCGGGCCGTCGGGTCCGGCCCGGTCCAGGAGTTCCCGCAGCACCAGCAGGACCGTCGCCGAGGAGCAGTTGCCGTGTTCGGACAGGACCGAGCGCGAGACCGCCAGCGCCTCAGGCGGCAGTCCGAGTCCGTCCTCGATGGCGTCGAGGATGCGGGGGCCGCCCGGGTGCGCGGCCCAGGCGCGGACGTCGGGCAGGTCGAGCCCGTGGCGGGACAGCAGGTCCTTGACCAGTGGGCCGATCTGCTCGGCGAGGGCGTCGGGCACTTCGGGGGACAGGCCCATGCGGAAACCGAGGTCGGTGACGTCCCAGGTCATGTGGCCGCTGCGGTCGGTGTCGGTGCGGGCGGCGATGTCGACGACCCGCAGGCCGGGCGGTCGCGGTTCGTCCGGGAGCAGCACGACGGCCGCGGCGGCGTCCCCGAACAGGGAGTGGGTCACCACCTGCTCCACCTCGGCCGAGGCCGGTTGGACGTGGAGTGAGGTGAGTTCCAGGCAGAGCAGTGCCGCCGGGCGTCCGCGCGCGGCGGTGAAGTCGGCGACCGCGCCGAGTCCCGGTATCGCGGCGTGGCAGCCCATGTGACCGACCAGGAGCCGTTGCGCGTCCGGTCGCAGCGGCAGCGACCCGGCCAGTTGGATGTCGAGTCCCGGCGTGGCGTAGCCGGTGCACGAGGCGACGGCGAGCAGGCCGAGCTCGTCGGCGTCGATGCCGGCGTCGGTCAATGCGGTCTCGATCGCCCGGTGGCCCAGCGGCGGCGCTTCGGTGCCGTAGCGGCGCATGCGTTCGGCGGTGGTCCACGTCGAGGCGGCCTTGAAGTCGGCCGGATCGGTGATCGAGTGGCGGCGGCGCACTTCGGCGCCGTTGAAGACCCGCTCGGCGGCGCGGCTGTCGGCGAAGTGGTCGGCGAAGAAGTCGTTCCACAGCTCCCGCTGGCCGTAGACGGGAGGCAGCGCCGCGCCGAGACCGGCGATCCGCGCGTTCACCACCGGGCGACCTCGGTGTCGTGGTCGGGGTCGTCGCCGACGGCGGCCACGCCGAGCCAGTCGGCGCACACGTCCGAGGTGGCCGGCTGCAGCGCGCCGCACCGGGCGTCCCGGTACAGCCGCTCCAGCGGGTGCCCCCGCCGCGTGGCCGAGGCTCCGGCCGCTTCCAGCAGCGACGAGGCCACCTGCGAGGCGGTGTCGCCGGCGACGAGCTTGGCGCGCCACACCCACCGGTTCGTCTCGGCGTCGCCGGGTTCGTCGTCGATGCGCTCGGCGGTCTTGGCGACGACCAGTTCAGCGGCGGTCACCGCCGCCTCGGCGCGGCCCAGGCGCGATCGCACGGCCGCGAGCCCGCCGAGTCCGCGTTCGCGGACGTGCTCGGCCGCGGCGTCCACCACGGCCCGCGCCACGCCGACGTACACGGCGGCGTACGAGGCCACCAGCCATTGCGGCATCGCCTCGGCCAGCAGGAGCGTCAGTCCTTCGAGGCCGCCGAGCAGCGCCTCGGGGCCGACTTCGACATCGAAGTGGACGTCCTGGCTGCCGGTGGCGCGCATGCCCAGGGAGTCCCAGGTCTGCTCGACGTCGATGCCGGCTCCGGCCGGGACGAGGAAGTAGGAGACCCGCGGCTCCTCGGCCTCGGGGTCGCGCGCGGTGACCAGGTAGGCGTCGACGTGGCCGGCTCCGGAGACGAACGCCTTGCTGCCGGTGATGCGGTAGCCGCTCTCGGTCCGGCGGTACGTCGTGGCGGTGCGCGAGAGCCGCGAGCCGCTGCCGCGCTCGCTCATGGCGACCCCGTACAGGGCTCCTTCGGCGGCTGCTGCCAGTGCCCGGTCGCGCGCCTCGAAGTATTCCTCACTCGCCCCCATCTGCCGGACGAGCTCGTCGGGCGTCTGCGCCAGCGCGCCGGTCACGGAGGCGTGCATGTTGAAGATCAAGGCCGTGGAGCCCGCGCCGCGCGCCAGCTCGGAGGCTACTTTGGAGTATTCGGCGAAGGTGGCGCCGAAACCGCCGAGCCTGGTGGGCGTCATCAGCCCGAGCAGTCCCGCCTCCCGCAGGTCCGCGAAGTCCTCGGAGGGGAACGTGCCCTCCCGGTCGTGTGCGGCCGCTCTGGCGGCCAGGTGCGGCGCCAGCTCTTGGGCCAGGGCGAGCGCTCCGGCGCTGTCGGGCCGCGCGTCGGTGAGGGTCTCCATCGTTGTCACAAGCGCTCACTCCTCGAATCGGGCGCCGGCCAGGCGTCGCCGGCTCCTGTCACTAGTGCCCCGCATGCGGTTCTCCAAACCCCGCCATTCGACACTATGCGGTCGAAACTCCGTTTTGGAGCAATAGCGCCACATCGATGAGGGCGACCAGCAGCACGGCCTGGAACGCGGCCCGTGAACGCGGGCGGCGGCCCAGCGTGAGGCCGACGGCGACCACGACGACCGCGACCGGGACGGCGACCAGCGTCAACGGAGCGGGCGTGCCGGGAGGGCCAAACACCAGCAGAGCGGAGGCGGTCAGCACCAGGGCCGCGGCGGCGAGTCGGCTCGAGGCCGGTCCGAGCCGGTGCGGCAGGCCTCGCACTCCGGTGGCCGCGTCGTCGTCGAGGTCGGGGAGCACGTTGACGAAGTGGGCGGCGCAGCCGAGTGCCGCGGCCGCCGCCATCAGCCAGAGCGGCGGCAGGGGAGCGCCGGGCAGGCCGAGTGACACGAACGCCGGCAGGAGAGCGAACGACACCGCGTACGGCAGCGCCGAGGCGGCGGTGGCCTTGACGCCGAGGTCGTAGGACCAGGCCGAGGCCAGGGCCGCCACGTGCGCGCCGGTCGCGGCCGGGCCGGAGGGCAGCGACAGGAGCACGGCGCTCGCGGCCGCGACCGCGACGGCGCCGCGCACGGTCGCGGGACCGACCTCGCCGGAGGCCACCGGTTTGCCGAGCCGCCCCACCCGTGCGTCGCGCGGGGCGTCGATGAGGTCGTTGAGCCAGCCGACGGACAGCTGGCCGGCGAACACGGCCGCGGTGACGGTCAGGACCGCCACGGCCGGCCGGTCGGTGCTCGCGGCGAGTCCCGCGGCGACGGCCGTGACCGCCAGCGCGGGCGCCGGATGGCATGCCAGCGCCAGCGCTCGAATCACCGAGGGGAACCGCCTCACGGCCGCCAGTGTGCCACTCTGGTCGCATGCGCGGGACCACGGCACGCTCAGGCGGACGACTGGTGCGCAACGATCCGGCTCTGTACGACCGGCTCGCCGACCAGTGGTGGAAGCCGCGCGGCCGCTTCGCGATGCTGCATTGGCTCGCCGCGGCCCGCGCGGAGATGATTCCGGCGGCGTCCCGCCGGGGCGCGGTCCTGGTGGACCTGGGTTGCGGCGCAGGGCTGCTGGCGCCGCATGTGGACGGCAAGGGGTACCGGCACATCGGGGTGGACGTGTCGGCGGTGTCGCTGCGTCAGGCCGCCGATCACGGGGTCGAGTCGGTGCTCGGCGATGTGGCGGCCGTGCCGCTGGCCGACGGGTGCGCCGACGTGGTCGTGGCCGGTGAGATCCTCGAGCACGTCCCTGACCTGCCGGGAGTGGTCGCCGAGGCGTGCCGTCTGCTGCGGCCGGGCGGTCTGCTGGTGATCGACACGTTGGCGGACACGGCCGTGTGCCGGTGGTTGGCGATCGGTCTGGCCGAACGCGTCCCGGGGCTGGCGCCGCGCGGGGTGCACGACCCGGCGCTCCTGGTGGACCGCGAGGTGCTCGTGCGCGAGTGCGCCGGGCACGGCGTGGATCTGGAGCTGCGGGGCATCCGGCCGTCGATCCGGGACCTGTTCGCCTGGCTCCTGCGCCGCAGGTCGAGTGTCCGCATGGTGCCGGTGTCGACGACGGCGGTGCTGTTCCAGGCGTGGGGCCGCAAGTGTGAGTGACCGGTCCCCGCCGGGGCGGGGACCGGCCTATGAGCTCAGTTCTCGGGTGCGAACGATTGGTCGCTGAAGTACTCCTGCGGCACTTCGGGCTCGCCCGCGTAGTGGAAGATGCGGGTCATGCCCACCGGTGCTCCCAGGTACCCGGACTGCTGCATGTTGGTGGTGTGGTGCGGGAAGTGGCAGTGGAACGGCCAGTTCCCGGGGTTGTTCGCCCGGAATTCGAGCATCGTGAAGTCGCCGGGACCGACGTTCTGGGTCGTCTCGCGCACCTGCGGGACCGCGTGGCCGTTCTTGGCGACCAGCACGATGTCGTGGCCGTGCATGTGCATCGAGTGCAGGTTGTTCGAGGCGTTGTAGACCCGGATCCGCACCAGGTCGCCCTCCTGGATCTCGATGGTGCCGCCTGAGGCGTCGCCGGTCTTGCCGTTGATGGTGCGGAAGGGGAACTCGCCGCCTTCGGGGAACGGCTCGACCAGCTCCCCTTCGGCGGTGAACGCGAAGCCCTGGAGGGTCATCATCACGTCCACGTCGGCGCGGATCGACTCGTACTGCCGATTCGGCAGGACGATGAACGCTCCGGCCAGGCCGCGCAGCTCCTGGACGGCGCTGTGCGTGTGCGAGTGGTAGGCGAACGTGCCGACGTGGCCGGGCGTGAACTCGTAGGTGTAGGTCTCGCCCGGATCGACCGGGACCTGGCTGATCCCCGCGACGCCGTCGTTGGCGTAGTCGGCGTGCATGCCGTGGAAGTGGACGGTCGTCGGCTCCGGCAGCTCGTTGGTGACCACGAAGCGGACCCGTTCGCCTTCGTAGGCGATGAGCGTCGGCCCCGGGGTGGAGCCGTTGTAGCCCCACACGGTGGCGGTGGTGATCGGGAAGTTCGCGATCCGCTGCTCGAAGACCTCCGCGGTGATGCGGTAGGTGCGGACGCCGTTCTCGAGCGTGCCGAAGTCGGTCTCCACGCTCGGGGTGATGGGGACGGTGGGTTCGGCGAGGTTGCCGTAACCGGTCTTCTCGTACTCGTAGCCGCCGTCGGCCGGGGCCGCTTGCGCGGTCGAGGACCCGGCTTGGAGACCGGCGGGGATCACGAGCGCGGACGCGGCCGCGAGGAAGGTGCGTCGCCGGTGCCGAACGCGCGTCGGTCCGGACTGTGAAAAAATGGGCATGGTGCCTCCTGAAGGATGATGATCGCGTGGATTCGTTCTCGAGGTGAGGTGCCTGGTGCACGTCGAGTGCCAGCTCGGCGTGCATTTTTCGGCGTGGATGCGGTGCCGCGGGGCGGCCGGCGTTCGCCGGTGGGGCCCGTGGCGGGCCTGAGCGGGCCTGAGCGGGTGGTCTTCCCGCCGGCCGTCTGAGTGCGTGCGGGGGAATCTGCAAGGTCATCACCGCCTTGCCCCGTGTCGGAGGAAGGCCAAATAGATCGATAAGTACCGATATAGCTAGTGGGAGCGTATCACCGATCACTGTGCACCACTAGTTGTTACTGATCCGTAGATATCTTGATCGGGCCTCGGGCCTGCGACTATACCGAGTCCATTGTGGCGGAATTGGGCTGCGGTGGACAATGTGGCGGCCGATCGCCGTGGCACTGGTTTCGCAAAAGTGGCCATCGGGGCCACCGGGTCGCCTAAACTCACGCGAGTCCGATGCATACGGCAGCGATACGAGTCAGGGAGCCCACGTGACTTACTCGACCGACCCGGCCGCCGAGCCGGCACCGAAGCGCGGCAACGGCCTCGCTGTCACCGCCCTGGTCCTCGGCATCATCGCCCTGGTCCTGGCGTTCATCCCCGTCATCAACCTCGTCTCCTTCGTGCTCGCCCCGCTGGCGATCATCTTCGGGATCGTCGGCATCATCGCCGCCCGCAAGCGGCTCTCCGGCAAAGGCATGTCGATCACCGGCCTGATCCTCGGCATCATCGCGCTCATCATCGGCATCGTCATGTACGTGCTGGTCTTCGACGCCGTCGGCGACAAATGCGCCGAAGAGGGCTACTCCGGCGACATCGGAGAATGCATCGAGGACCTCCGGTCGGAGCTGACGGACCTGCCCACCGAGTGATCCCGCGCTCCTGCGGCGGATCCGTTCACACCCGGATACGCCCATGATGGAGCACGACGCGTCCGTCGAGGTTCGGTAGAGTGCAAGGCATCCCGGACCGTGACGGAGGTGTGCCGCTTGGTCGAGCCGATCGTCACCATCGAGTCTGCGGTCGCACAGTCGCTCATCTCCAAATGGGTCGGCGGCAAGATCGCCGGGGGCATCGACGACGCGCTCCGAAACCGCCGGCTGCGGCAGGACCGCCCGACCGCCGACGACTGGGGCTCGGGCTGGCAGGGCAACGTCTCGGTCAGCGCGGGCGCGAGCGGGCTCGACGGTTGGGACCTGACGTGGAACTGGCCGGGACCCAGTCGATCGGCTCGGCCTGGAACGCCGACTGGTCGCAGTCCGGTTCGACCGTGACCGCCTCGGACGTGGGATGGAACGGTTCGGTCGCCGCCGGCCGGACCCGCGAGGTCTTCGGCTTCATCGCCGCCGGGCCCGCCGCCGCCCCGCAGGTGACCTGCACGGCGAGCTGACAGCGCGCGGCCCCGGTTCCCGGGCGGAGCTCCGCCCGGGAACCGGGGCCGGAGGAGTCGGCCCGTTCCGTCCGCTGCTCCCTCTTGCACGAATCGCTGCGCTACCAGCCGATGTGGTCCAGGCTGGCCGAGTGGGCGAAGTGCTGTTCGGGGTCTGGGAGCCGGGAGTCGCGGCGGCGGTATTCGCGATCGCCGGAGTGGCCACGGCTCTGGGCGGAGTCCGCCTGGTCGGCCTCGGCGACACGCTCGCCGACCGCACCGGATGGGGCGAGGCGTTCTTCGGCGCGGTGTTCTTCGGCCTGATCACCTCGCTGTCGGGCATCGTGATGACGGCCGTGTCCGCCGCGGTCGATCAACCCGAGCTGGCCTACAGCAACGCCGTCGGCGGCATCGCCGCCCAGACCCTGGCCATCGTCATCGCCGACGCGGCCTACCGGAACGTCAACCTCGAACACGCGGCCGCTTCCGAGCAGAACATGCTCTTCGGCTGCCTGCTGATCGTGCTGCTGTCCACCGCGCTGCTCGGCTCGTTCAGCCCCGAGGCAACGGTCGCCGGCGTCCACCCGGCCTCGGTCGTCATGGTGGCGCTGTACGCGGGCGGGCTCCAGCTCATCCGCAGCCACCACCAGCCGATGTGGACAGCGGTCGCGACCGGCGAGACCCGCCTCGACCGACCGGCTGAGGAGGACGCGTACCCGCAGCGGTCGTCGGCGTGGCTGTGGACCCGGTTCGCGCTGATCGCCTCCGGTGTGGTGGTCAGCGGCTGGGCGGTCGCCCGCGCCGCCGAGAGCCTGGTCGTGGTCGCCGGACTCCAGGCCGGGTTCGTCGGCGGCGTGCTCATGGGCGTGGTCAACGCCCTGCCAGAAGCGGTGGCGGCGATCGCCGCGGTCCGCAGGGGCGCGCTGACGCTGGCGATCGCGGCCGTCATCGGCGGCAACGCCCTCGACGCGCTCAACCTCGTCGTCGGCGACCTCGTATTCCGCGGCGGTTCGCTCTACCACCGCGCCGACACCGACCAGCTGTTCCTGACCACCGCTTCGCTGCTGATGACCGCGATCCTCCTCGGCGGGCTCCTGGTCCGCCAGCGCCGCGGCTGGCTGCGGCTCGGATTCGACGGCGTGGTGATCGCCGCGATCTACGCCGCGGCCGTCCTCATCCTCGCCTTCTGAGCCCTCGGACGTCTGAAACGGCACGCATCGGGCGCTCACCGGAGGTCTCCCTCGGGCTCGTCGTCCGAGAACCCTTCCGGCTCCCAGCGCAGCAGGTCGCCCGGCTGGCATTCGAGGACCTCGCACAGGGCCTCGAGCGTGGTGAAGCGGACCGCCTTGGCCCGGCCGTTCTTGAGGACGGCCAGGTTGGCCGGGGTGATCCCGACTCGCTCGGCGAGCGTGCCCACGGACATCTTGCGCTTGGCGAGCATGACGTCGATGTCGACGATGATCGGCATCAGATCACCTCGTCCAGTTCGGACCGCAGGTGGTTCGCCTCGGCGTCGCGGGCGACCGCCTGGGCCAGCAGCATCCGCAGCACCAGGACGATCAGCGCCGTCCCGGCGACCATCACGGCCACCACGCAGACCAGCAGCACCAGTCCCGGCGGGACCTGCGTCGGCGCGAGGACGACGGCGAAGGCGAGCGTGAGCAGCGAGGCGGCCCCGAGGGCGCCGATCACGACGTCCACGTACCGGAAGGCGGCGTGGGTGAACACCGTGCCGCGGCGCACCATCGTCAGCAGGCGCCACACGCACACCACCGTGACCTGGACGGTCACTACCCCCAGGACGATGATGACGACTATGGGCAGGCGCACGGTGGCGAAGTCGGCGCCGGCCTCTTTCATGTCGATGGCCAGCAGCGGCACCAGTACGGTCTGGACCCACAGCGAGCCGGCGAGCACCATCGCGAGCACGATGCGCAGCGCCAGGACGGTCAGCTTTCCCATGAAGACTCCTTCAATCGATATGCGATAAGAATATATCGATAATCGATAGATACGTCAAGAGAGGTCGGTAGCGGGCCCGCCGCTGCTTCGAAAATTATTTTCGGCCTGTGTTGACTAGGGCCGTCGGTGATCGTAATGTTCTTCATATAGATTCTTAAATGAAAGGAATTTCGGTGGACACCACGACGCGGAATCAAGGCGTGATCGGCCGGCTCAGGATGGAGCAGCCCACGCTTCCCGATGCTCTGCAACGCGTCGCCGCCAAGATCCTCGAGGACCCCGACGCCGCCGCCCAGGCGTCCATCGTCGACCTCGCCGAACGCTCCCGGACCTCCACCGCCACCGTCACCCGCTTCTGCCGGACGCTCGGCTTCCCCGGCTACGCCGCGCTCCGCGTCGCCCTGGCCGCCGAGAGCGGACGCGCCGCCCAGGCCCGGTGGGAGACCGACATCGACAAGGAGATCGAACCGGGCGATTCGCTCGACCAGGTCCTCAGCGTCGTGGCCGGGGCCGACTCCCGCGCCATCCAGGAGACCGCGTCCCAGATCGACCTGGCGCAGGTCGCCCGAGTCGCCGACGCCGTCGCCGGGGCCGACCGCGTCGAGCTGTTCGGCCTCGGCAGCAGCGGCACCGCCGCCCGTGAAATGGCATTCCGCCTCGAGCGCATCCGCGTCCCCTGCTGGTTCCGCTCCGACGCCCACTCCGCGCTCACCAACGCCGCCCTGCTCCGCGAAGGCGACGTCGCGATCGGACTGTCGCACTCGGGCCGCACCCGCGAAGGCGTCGAAGTCCTCGCCGAAGCCGGCGACCAAGGCGCCCTGACCGTCGCGGTCACCTCGTTCGCGCGCTCACCCATGGCCGAGGCCGCCGACGTGGTCCTCACGACCGCGGTGCACGAGACCACCTTCCGGCTCGCGGCCCTCTCGGCGCTCCACTCCCAACTGCTCGTGCTCGACCTGGTCTACGTCGCCGTCGCCCAGCGCACCTTCGAGCGCACCACCGAGGCGTTCGAGGTCACCGCCAGGGCCGTGCACGCGCACCGGCTCGCCGACGAGCTCGAACGCCCACGACGCCACCGAACCGAGGAGAAAGAATGACCGACGCAACGCCGCGCATCACCGCCGAGGCGTATCTGGAACACATCACCGACGCCGTGCGGCGGGTCGGCGGCGACCAGCTTCCCGCCGTCAAGCGGGCCGCCGAGCTCATCACCGCGAGCCTGGACGAAGGCGGCATCCTTCAGGCCTTCGGACCCGGCCACTCCGAAGCGCTGGCCATGGAACTCGCCGGGCGCGCCGGGGGACTGGTGCCCTCCAACCGGATCGCCCTGCGCGACATCGTCATCCACGGCGACCAGCCCCGCCCCGTCCTCGACGATCCGTTCCTCGAGCGCAGGCCCGAGATCGCCCACCGGCTCCTGGAGGCCACACCGCCGCATCCGGCCGACGTCTTCGTCATCGCCTCGAACTCCGGCATCAACGGCGTCGTCGTCGAACTCGCCCGGCAGGTGAAGGAACGCGGCCACCGGCTCATCGCCTTCACCTCCGCCGAACACAGCGCGCGCTCCGAACCCCGGCACCCGTCCGGAAGCCGGCTCTCCGATCTCGCCGACGTCGTCCTCGACAACGGCGGGCCCTACGGCGACGCCGCTCTGCCGCTGCCCGGCGGCGGCGCGGTCGGCGCGGTCTCGTCGGTCACCGCCGCCGTCCTCGCCCAGATGGTCGTCGCCGAGGTCGTGCAGCAGCTCATCGACAAAGGACAGACCCCGCCGGTCTACCTGTCGGCCAACATCGCCGGCGGCGACGAACACAACCAGGCCCTGGAAGCGAGATACGCCGGACGCATCCGGCGCACCGCCTGAGACCCCGGAAGAAGAGGCCCCCTCATGAGAACGCGAAGCGACCACTCCAACCCCACCCGCCGCACCGTCCTGCGCGGCGCCACCGCCGCGGGAGCGGCCGGACTCCTCTCCGGCTGCGTCACCGCCGGAGACGGCGACGATCCCGAAACGGCGGCAGGAGCCGTCACCGACGACAACCCCCTCGGCGTCCCCGAAGACACCGACCTCGAAGTCGTCATGTTCAACGGCGGCTACGGCGAGGCCTACACGCTCCACGCCGCCGACCTCTACGAAGAACGCCACCCCGGCGCCACCGTCGACCACCAGGGCATCCAGCGGGTCGGCGAGACCCTCCAGCCGCGATTCGTCGCCGGCGACCCCCCCGACGTCGTCGACAACACCGGCGCCGGCCGACTCGACATCGCGCAACTGGCCGCCTCCGGCCAACTCCACGACCTCGCCGAACTGCTCGACGCCCCCAGCCTCGACGACCCCGCCGTCCCCGTCCGCGACACCCTCATGCCCGGCGTCATCGACGACGGCACCCTCGACGGCACGGTCCGGTTCCTCAACTACTCCTCAGTGCTCTGGGGCATCTGGTACTCCACCTCCCGGTTCGAATCCCACGGCTGGACCTACCCCGAGACCTGGGACGACATGATCGCCCTCTGCGAAGAGATCAAGGGCTCGGGCGTCGCCCCCTGGACCTGGCAGGGCAAATACCCCGAGTACATGATGGACCCGCTCCAGTCCCTCGCCGCCAAGGCCGGCGGCATCGAACTGATCGAAGCGGTCGACAACCTCGAACCCGACGCCTGGCGGCAGGACGCCATGCTCGCCGCCGCCGACGCGATCCACGGCCTCGTCACCGGCGGCCACATCATGGCCGGCTCCGAGGCGCTCTCCCACACCGAAGCCCAGAACGCCTGGAACCGCGGCGAAGCCGCCTTCATCCCGTGCGGATCCTGGCTCGAAGGCGAACAGCAGGAGATCACCCCCGACGGCTTCGACATGGCCATGGCGCCCGTCCCCGCCCTCACCGCCGCCGACGCCATGCCCTTCGGTGCGCTCCAAGGCTCCAGCAGCGAATCCTTCCTCGTCCCCGCGCAGGCCGCCAACCCCCGCGGTGGACTCGACTACCTGCGCTGCCTGTTCTCGACCGAAGTCGCCCGCGGCTTCGCCGAGACCGCCAAAGCGCTCCCGGTCGTGCGCGGGGCGACCGACGGCGTCGACATGACCTCCGGCCTCGCCTCGGTCGCCGCCGCCGTCGAAGCCGCAGGCGACCACGTCTTCGGGTTCAAATACCGCATCTGGTACGCGCCCCTGGCCAAAGCCGTCGACGACGCCACCGGCGAGCTGCTGACCGGGCGAATCGAACCCGAGCAGTGGGCCGACCGCATCCAGGAGGCCGCCGACCAAGTCGCCGACGACGACTCGGTCACCAAATACGAGCGCTGACCGGCCCGGGCGAGAGGAAGGAGAACCATGCGGCACGGCAAGAACCGCTTCCTGGTCGGCGCGCTGACCGCGCCGCTGCTGCTCTACGCGGTGTTCGTCGTATCGCCCTACGCCCAGGCGTTCTACCTCGCCTTCACCGACTGGAACGGCCTGTCCGGCCAAGCGGTCTGGGTCGGAGCGTCGAACTTCACCGCGCTGTGGAGCGACCCGCTGTTCCTCGCGGCCCTGCGCAACAACGGCCTGATGCTCCTGATCGTGCCGCCGGCCGTCATCGCGCTGGCCCTGTTCTTCGCCGCCATGCTCACCATGGGACGCTCCGACCGGCACGGCGGCGTCGCCGGCGTCCAAGGCTCCGGCGTGTACCGCATCGTCTACTTCTTCCCGCAACTGCTGTCGGTCGCGATCCTCGCCATCCTCTTCCAGTTCGTCTACACCCCCAACAACGGCCTGCTCAACGGCCTGCTCGAAGCGGTCGGGCTCGGAGCGCTCAGCCGCTCCTGGCTCGCCGAACCCGCCTGGGCGCTCCCCGCGGTCATGGCCGTCATGATCTGGGCCGCCGTCGGGTTCTACGTGGTGCTGTTCGCCGCCGCCATGGAATCCATCCCGCGCGACGTGCTCGAAGCGGCCCGCCTCGACGGCGCCGGACGCCTCACCACCTTCAGGCGCATCACCGTCCCGTACGTATGGGACACCGTCCAAGTCGCCTACGTCTACCTCGGCATCCTCGCCCTCGACGGATTAGCGCTCGTCCAGATCATGACCGTCGGCCCCGGCGGCCCCGACAACGCCACCGAAGTCATCGGCCTCACCCTCTACCGGGCCGCGTTCTCCTACGGGAAGTTCGGCTACGCCTCGGCCATGGGCGTCACCCTGTTCTTCCTCACCCTCACCCTGACCGCGGTCGCGCTGCGCGCCACCCGCAGAGAGCGGGTCGAGGCCGTATGAGGACCCGACTGACCGAACCGCTCCTGCACCTGGCGCTCCTCGCCTGGGCCGCGCTGGTCACCCTGCCGCTGGTCTGGGCGCTGCTGTCCTCGCTCAAGACCGACGCCGAGATCTTCGCCAGCCCCTGGTCGGTGCCCGCCCGGCCGCAATGGGAGAACTGGGCCCGCGCCTGGCAGGAGGCCTCCATCGGCCGCTACCTGCTCAACACCCTCATCGTCGTCGGCGGCGCCCTGTTGCTCGTCATGCTCCTGGGAGCCCTCACCGCCTACTGCCTCGCCCGCTACGACTTCCCCGGCAACCGCGTCATCTACTACGCGCTCGTCGCCGGCATGCTCTTCCCGGTGTTCCTGGCCCTCGTCCCGCTGTTCTTCGTCGTCGACCAGCTAGGACTCCTCGGCACCTACCACGGACTCGTCCTCGTGTACACCGCCTACGCGCTGCCGTTCACCGTCTTCTTCCTCCACGCATTCTTCCGAGGACTGCCCACCGCCGTCACCGAAGCGGCCTTCCTCGACGGCTGCTCCCACACCGGCGCGTTCTTCAAGGTGATGCTGCCGATGGCCCGCCCCGGCATGGTCAGCGTCGGCATCTTCAACTTCCTCGGCCTGTGGAACCAGTACCTGCTGCCACTCGTGCTCAACCCCGACCCCGACAAATACGTCCTGGCACAGGGGCTGGCCGCGCTCGCGGTCAGCCAGGGCTACCGCAGCGACTTCTCAGGCCTGTTCGCCGGGCTGATCATCGCGATCCTCCCGGTGGCCATCGCCTACGTCCTGTTCCAACGACAGATCCGCTCCGGCCTCACCGCCGGAGCGGTCCGGTAACGAGTTCTAGCGGAAAGGGAGCTCGACATGTCCACGAATCCGACAACCAGACGCCGCATCGCCACCGTCACGGCCGCCGCGGCGGCGGCCACCGCCGTCACCGCCATCGGCATGACCAACCTGACCGGGGCCGCCGCCGACCCCGTCTGCGACCAGACCCTCTTCGACGACTTCACCTACACCTCGCCCAGCGACCCGGACATCGACACGCGCGGCTGGACCGTCCGCACCAACACCGGCGGCCCCGGCGTGCCCGGAGCGGCCTGGCCCGCCTCCAACATCGCCTTCCCCACCGTCGACGGCGCCAGCACCCTCCAGCTGCGCGCCGCCACCGACGGCACCGCCGGCGGCACCAGTCACGCCGAGTTCTTCCACGAACGCAAGTTCTACGAAGGCACCTACGTCGCCCGCGTCAAGTTCCCCGACGCACCCGACAGCGGCACCGACGGCGACCACATCGTCGAGACGTTCTTCACGATCACACCGCTCGACGCGCCGATGGACCCCGACTACGGGGAGATCGACTTCGAGTACCTGCCCAACGGCGGTTGGGGCGAACAGGGTCCGATCTTCTACCAGACGACCTGGGAGACCTACCAGGAGAACCCCTGGGTCGCCGACAACGTTCACACCTCCCAGCGCGAGAGCTTCGCCGGCTGGCACGACCTGATGTTCACCGTCGCCGACGGGCACGTCAAGTACTACATCGACGGGCAACTGGTCGCCGACCACAGCGGCAAGTACTACCCCGAGACGCCCATGTCGATCAACTTCAACCTGTGGTTCATCGACACCGCCGGGCACACGACCGGCATGAGCGTCTACCACCAGCAGGTCGACTACCTGTTCCACAGCGCCGACGAAGTGCTCACCCCCGCTGAAGTGAGCAGCCTCGTCGCCGGCTACCGGGTCGACGGCGTCACGCACACCGACACCGTCGGCGCCGGAGGCGGCGACTGCCCGACCCCGACCGACCCGCCGACGACCGACGAACCGACCGACCCGCCCACCGGCGGCGAGGAATGCGACACCGCCGCCGACTGGGACTTCGACACGGTGTACACCGGAGGCGACGTCGTGGTGCACGAGCGCAGCGCCTACGGCGACCCGTTCGGCCCCAAGTCCGGCGACGGACCGCACCTGTGGCGGGCCGGATGGTGGACCCAAGGCTCCGAGCCCGGCTGGACCCCGCAGTGGACCGACCTCGGCCCCTGCTGACCGACCCGCAGTGACCCGCGGGTGCGCCGACCCGGGCGCACCCGCGGTCCCGAAAGGAAACCATGGAACCGCTGGTGCTGGGCCTCGACGTCGGAGGGACCGCCTCCCGAGCGGTCGTCACCACCCTCGACGGCGACGTGCGGGGCCGCGGCAGGGCCGGAGGCGGCAACCCGATCACCGCCGGGCCGGTCGAGGCCGCCTCGCAAGCGGCGGCCGCGGCCCGCGAGGCCCTCGCGAGCCTGGACCCGGCGCGAATCCGCGCCGCCGTCATGGGCATCGCCGGGACAAGTGACTTCGACCGCGCCGAGACCGGCGCGGCCTTCCAGCGCATGTGGGACGCGATCGGCCTTCGCTGCGCCGTGCGGCCGGTCGGCGACGTCGTCGTCGCCTTCGCGGCCGGCACCGACCGGCCGCGCGGGACCGTTCTCGTCGCCGGGACCGGCGCGGTGGCCGCCCGCATCGAAGCCGACCGGATCACCAGGGTCGGCGACGGGCTCGGCTGGCTCCTCGGCGACCGCGGATCCGGCTTCTGGATCGGCCGCACCGCCGCGGCGGCCTGCGCCCGAGCACTCCAAGCCGGCACCGAGCCCGGCGCCCTCGTGAACGCGGTCGTCGACGCGGTCGACGTCGGCGCCACCGCGACCGCCGACGAGTTCGCCGCGGCCGTCCACCGCCGCCCGCCCCGCGGCCTCGCCGAACTGGCGCCCCTGGTCGACCGGGCGGCCGAATCCGGCGACCCGACGGCGCTCTCGATCCTCGACCGCGCCGCCGAGCACCTCGCCAGCACCGCGCTGTCGGTCCGGACCGGCGACGATCCGACCGAACCGATCGTCCTCTCCGGCAGCATCCTGCGCGAGTGCCGCCCGGTCAGAGAAGGAGTCCTGATCCGCCTCGGCGACGCGCTGCCCGGCGTCGAAGTGCGCCTCGGCGGACCGGGAGAACTCGGCGCCGCCCGCATGGCGGCCCGCGCGTCGGCGCCGCCGAAACACTGACACCGCGCGCCCCGCTCGACTCCGATGCGGCACCGGAGGTGCGCAAGCGCGCACGCGGCGGCCCCGACAGCGGGATACTCGGCTACGGGCTCATCGTGGCCGAACGCATCGAACCCGAGAGTGAGGCTCCCATGGACTTCGACCTGATCGTCATCGGCGGCGGCGCGGCCGGGCTCGGAGCCGCCCGCGCGGCCCGCAGGCGCGGCGCGAGCGTGCTCATGGTCGCCGACGGCCCGCTCGGCGGCGACCGCACCTGGACCGGGTGCGTACCGTCCAAGACCCTCATCCAGTCCGCGGCCGACGGCTACGACTTCGCCGAGTCGATGGGCCACGTCAAGGACTCGGTCGAGGCCATCGCCGCGACCGAGGACGCCGACGCCCTGGACGCCGAGGGCATCGAGACCAGGCAGGGCCGGGCCGTCTTCAAGGAGCCCGGCCGCATCGCCGTCGACGGCGAGACGGTCACCGCCGGCGCCGTCGTGGTCGCCACCGGCTCGGCACCGGTGATGCCGACGATCCCCGGGCTCGACGACGCCCGCGTCCTCACCAACGAGACCGTCTTCGACCTCACAAGCCGGCCCCGCTCCCTGGCCGTGATCGGCGGCCGCGCGGTCGGCTGCGAACTCGCGCAGGCCTTCGCCCGACTCGACGTCGACCTCACCCTCATCGAAGCGGCCGACCGGCTGCTTCCCGACGAAGAACCCGAGGCCTCGGCCGTGATCGAGACGGTCTTCGAACGCGAAGGCATCGACCTGCGCACCGGCCTCGGCGTCGACGAAGTCGAGCCCGGCGGCGCCGGATCCCGCCTCCACCTGTCCGACGAGACCGCCGTCGAGGCCGAATGCGTCCTGGTGGCCCTCGAGCGCCACCCGGTCACCGAAGCGCTCGACCTGGACCGCGTCGACGTCGAAACCGACAAGGACGGCTCGATCGTCGTCGACGACTACCTCGCGACCACCGCCAAGGGCATATGGGCGGCCGGGGACGTCACCGGGCTCATGCCGTTCACCCATGCCGCGTTCGAGCAGGGCCGCATCGCCGCGGACAACGCCCTGGGCAGGCGGCGCCCGTACCACCGCGAGGCCACGCCGCGGGTGACGTTCACCGACCCGGAGGTCGCCAGCGTCGGCATCAGCGAAGAGGCCGCGGCCGAGCTCGACGGGCGTGTGGCCTACCTGCCGATGGACGAGATGGACCGCGCCCTCACCGCCGGAGAGACCGAGGGATTCGTCAAGCTCATCGCCGGGCCGCGGAAGGTGATCGGGCACCGCGGGGGCGGCAGGGTCCTGGGGGCCACCATCGTCGCCACGCGCGCCGGAGAGATGATCCACCTGCCGGCGCTGGCGATGGTCGGCAACCTGTTCGCCGGGCGGCTCGCGCAGGCCACCACCGCGTACCCGACGTGGTCGTACGGGGTGCAGCTGGCCGCCACGCAGTGGTTCACCGAGATCGGCGGCCGAACCGCCTACAAAGCCGGCGCCTGAGAGCGGGGCGCCTCCGCGCTTCGCGTTCCGGGCCGGGCGCGAACGCGCCCGGCCCGGAACGTCGGTCACCTCCTCGGGCGCAGGCTGAACGCCGCTCCGAGGCCGATCATCCCGACCGCCAGGCCCAGGTGCAGCCAGTTGTCGGCGGTGTTGACGGGCACGAAGTTCGCGGGCGAATCGAGGTCGATCACGATCCCGTAGATCCACAGCACCAGGTAGACGGCGCCGCCCACGAGAAGATAGGCGATCGATCCGGACGCGGTGCGGGCAAGAACGAAACCGACGACTCCGAACAGCAGGTGGACGATATTGTGCAGCACGGAGACCGCGAAGACGCCCAGCAGCATGGCCGAGGACTCGTGGCCCGCGAAGGTCATCTCGCCGTAGTCGGTGGTGATGCCCGGGATGAACCCGAGTATGCCCACCAGTAGGAATATCGCCGAAACGACCATGGTGACGGTTTGGACGGGCGTCCGCTCCGCCTGAACGGGACGGTTGGTCTCAGACATTCCAGGCTCCCTTCCGAATGGTTCGTATCCGGGGGCGTACCCGTCCGCATTGGATTCCATACCGGCCGCCGCACCGCTGCCTGATGTCGGATTCCGACCCGCTTGGGGAGCTCGATGCCCGATTCGCCGGACTCCCTCGCCCGGCCGCCGCTCCTCGACCGCATCTCGGCTTCCCACCGGGGGTGCGCCCGGGCCGACGGCCCGGGCGCCACTTGATCGGGTCAGGCGGCCTCGCAGATCACTTCGGCTTCGGTGCCGGGACCGGAGCCGATGAATCCGAAGACGTTCCGGGTCTGTCCGCTGGCGACGGTGGCGTTCCAGCCGACGTCCGAGGCGGTCACCGTGGAGCCCGACTGCGACAGGTCGGCGTTCCAGTGCGAGGTGATCGACTGACCTCCCGGCCAGGTCCACGTCAGCGTCCAGCCGTCGACGTCGGAGGCCCCGGCGGTGATGTGGACGTTGCCCTGCCATCCCGAGCCCCAGTCGTTGACGACCTCGATCTGGGCCGTGCAGTCCGCGTCGGGAGGCGTGGTCGGGTCGTCAGGGCTCGTTGGGTCGTCGGGGGTGGTGGGGTCGTCCGGCGTGGTCGGGTCGTCGGGCTCGTCGCCGAAGACGCTGGCGCGCTCGGCGGTCGCCCCGATGCCGTAGGTGCCGTGGAAGACCCGCTCGCCCCACGCGGTGAGCTGGTTCGGGTCGAAGTCGACGGTCTGGTCGTGGGTGGCGCCGTTGTTGCCCGACCAGGACCACGAGATCCAGCCGATGCCGCGGGCCTGGGCCTCGGCCTCGATCGCGTCCGGGGTGTCCTCGCCGAACTCGCCGACGATGAGCGGCAGGTTCTTCTGCTCCCAGGCGTCGAAGTAGTCGACGACGGTCTGCGGGTTCTCGTAGACCGAATACATGTGGACCGAGAAGATGGTGTTGGACAGCGCGTCGGCGTCGAAGATGCGCTCGGCGGCATCGCTGTCGCGCATGGTGTTGGTCCAGTCTTGGCCCCAGTTCGGGGCGTCGACCACGAGCGTGTGCTCGAAACCGATGTCCCTCATCCGCTGGATGGCGTCGGTCCACGCCGGCTCCCAGCCTTCGACGTTGTCGTTGCCCCAGGCCTCGTTGCCGATGTTGATGAGGATGTACTCCTCCTCGCCGACCAGGACGTCTTTGATGGACTCCCAGTAGTCGACGGCCTGGTCGAGGCTGGCGGCGTCCGGTGCGGAGCCGTCGGCGTACCCGGTGGTGTCGTGGACCTCGAGCATGCAGATGACCCGGTTGGCCTTGCAGTCGTCGATGATCGCGGCGACGTCGGCGGCGGGGGTCGGCCCCCACTGCTGCCCGGATCCGAGGACGACGCGGATGGTGTTGGCGCCCAGCTCGCTCATGTCCGAGATGGCCTCGGTCCGGTGCTGGAACCACTCGTGGGGATGGGTCGAGCCGCGCATGATGAAGGTGTTGCCGTTGGCGTCGACCAGGTCCGATCCGACCACGTGGAAGCCGTTGGTCTGGGCCTGCGCCGAGGGCAGGAAGAAAGCGGCCGCGGCGGCCGCCACGGCCGTGGTGAGCACCGTGAGGAGCGCGCGCCGAAGCGTACGCCGCCTCGATGGCGCGGGTGTCACTGTCATGTCGTTGCCTTTCTCGTGTCGATCGCCGCCGGAGGCCCTGACCGGGCCGTGCGTCGGAGGCGATCGGAGTTTGTTTGCTTAACCCAACCAAGAAATAGTTAAACATCGATATGTCGATCTTGCAAGACGAGGATCGCGGCACCCGGGCGAGTGACGAGGTCCGATCAGGAGGGCGAGCGTTCGCCGAGGCCCGGCGACTCGAGCAGGTTCCGCAGCACCACCAGGGCGCCGCCGACCGCCGCGGCCTGGGCCGCGTTCTCGGCCAGCTCCACCTGCACACTGTGTACGTGGCGCATGAACACCGACTCGTCCAGCGCCTCCTGCAGGGCGGTCCGGTAGACGGTGCCGAAGTCGTCGAAGGCGTTCCCGGCCAAGACCACCCGGCCGAGGTCGAACAGGTTCACCAGAGTCGTGGTCGCGATCGACAGCCGGTGCGTCGAGACCTCGATGAGCGCGGCCGCATCGGCGTCGCCGCCGACCGCGGCGCGGCCGATGCGGATGAAGTCGGTGAGCGGGCCCCGGCCGAGGCCGAGCCGCGAGGCCAGCTCCGGGTCCTTTCGCGCCCGCTCGCTGAGCGCGATCGGCCCGGCGACGGCGTCGAGACAGCCACGGTTGCCGCAGCCGCACCTCGGCCCGAGCGCGTCGACGGAGATGTGCCCGAGCTCCAGGCCGTTCGAGGTCGACCCGCGGTAGGGGTGGCCGTCGATGATGACCCCGGCGCCGATGCCGCCGGACATGAACACGACCGCGAAGCTCGACGACGCCTCCCGCGGCGTCCGCACGCCCAGGCCGGCGGCGGTGGCGTCGTTCTCCAGGGTCACCGGCAGCCCCGTCGCCTCCGCCAGCGTCGCGGCGAGCGGGTATTCGCGCCATGCGGAGGTCGGCTGCGGCGTCAGCAGCACGCCTTCGCGGCGATCCTGCGGCCCGTACGTGGCCAGGCCGACACCGAGCACATTGGAGCGCGGAATCGACGCCGACTCCAGCATCGCCTCCACCGACGCGGCGAACTCGGCGACCACTTCGCTCGGCGACCGGTCCCCGGCTCCCGGCATCCGGCGCCGCACCACCACCTCACCGGCCAGGTCGAGGACCACGCCCATCGCCGAGAACCGGTCGAAGTGGATGCCGACCTGGTAACTGGCCTCGGGCTGGAGCTCCAGGAGGCGGCGCGGCGTGCCCCGGCCCGAGCGCACCGTGCCGACCTCGTGCACGAAGCCGAGCGCCATCAGCTTGCGGACGGCGTGGGTCATGGTGGCCTGCGTGAGGCCGGTCGCCTCGGCCAGCTCCACGCGGCTGACCGTCGTCCGCTCCCGAATGACGTCGAGCACCGCGGCAAGCGTCGGAACGCGGGTGCCGGAACCGAACGATCGCAATGCAGCCTCCTCGCCGGACGCGGCCCACCATACTTCAGGCGCTGAATCTACTCGGTGGCCAGGTGCAGGACCAGCGCTTGGACCGGCGACAGCGTCGGCAGCTGGAGGCCGACCTCCGACAGCACGCGTCCGGGAACCGACACCGGATCCTCGGCGAGCCACGCCGGGGTGACCCATCCCCACTGCGCCTTGCCGATCTCGTCGCGCACCCGCACGGTGTAGCGCCGCTCGGGATCTAGGCCCTCGAGTCGGATCCGCTCGGTGAGCGCGTCTTCGAGCGAGGCGACCGTGGCTGCGGTGAACACCGCCTCGGACCGGTCGGGCGCCACGACGCCGCGGACGCGCAGCGCCGGGTCGGCGACGTCGGGATGGACGACCGTGCCGGTGTGCAGCAGTCCGCGCAGCTCCTTGTACAGCGAGGCGAACGCCTTGACCTGCTGGAGCTCCTCGTCGGTGCAGTCGAGGAGGTCCCATTCGAACCCGGACGATCCCTGCAGCGAGGTCGCGATCCGGTAGGAGAGCGCGGTGGCGCGCCCGGACGAGTGGGCGGGGGAGGGGCCGACGTGCGCGCCGATGAGCTCGGGCGGGAGCAGCAGCTCGGTCCAGCGCTGGATGTCCTGCCGTTCGACCGGATCGTTGGAGTCCGAGGCCCACACGCGGTCGGTGCGCTCGAGGATGCCGAGGTCGGTGCGCGCGCCGCCCGAGGAGCACGACTCGATCTCCAGGCCGGGGTGGTCGGACTTGAGCCGCTCGATGAGCCGGTAGGCCGCGAGGGTCTGCTCGTGCGTGCCCGGTGCGCCGTCGTGGACCGGCTCGACGAGGTCGCGGTTGTGGTCCCACTTGATGAAGTCGATGCCGAGCCGTCCGATCAGGGCCGACATCCGCTCGCGGAGGTGGTCGAACGCCTCGGGATCGACGAGGTCCAGCACGTACTGGGAGCGGAAGGAGAGGCCTTCGGGCGAGGGCACCGAAGCGGGGTTCGCGAGCAGCCAGTCCGGGTGGGAACGGGCGAGCTCGGAGTCGAGGTTGACCATCTCCGGCTCGAACCAGAGCCCGAACTGCATGCCGAGGGCGTGGACGAGGTCGGCTAGCGGTTCGAGGCCGTCGGGCCAGACCGCGGGGTCGACCTCCCAGTCGCCGAGGCCCGCCGTGTCGTCGCGCCGGCCGAGGAACCATCCGTCGTCGAGCACGAACCGCTCGACGCCGACCTCCGCCGCGCGGCGGGCGAGGCGTTCGAGGCGGGACGGGTCGTGGTCGAAGTAGACCGCCTCCCAGGTGTTGAGCACGAGCGGCCGCGGCGAACTCGGGTGCTGCGGGCGGGCCCGCATCCAGGTGTGGAACCGGTCGGCGACGCCGTCGAGTCCGGCCGCCGACCAGGAGAAGTACGCCACCGGGGCGCGGTAGGACTCGCCGCGGGCGAGCCGGATCTCCCCGGGCCGCAGCAGTTCGCCGGCGCCGAGCACGGTGACGTGCTCGGTGACCCGGTCGGTGCGGTGGCGCACGTCGGCGCTCCAGCCGAGGTGGACGGCCCAGGCCTCGCCGACGCGGCCGCTGGGGACACCGGCCGAGGCGATGGTGACCCACGGCGAGTCGTGGCCGCCGCGGCCCCGGCGCGACTCGCGGGTGGTCGACCCCGGCGGCATCGGGCCCGTGACCGGCGACTTCTCGCGGCTCCAGCGGCCGCCGAACCCGGTGAGACGATCGGCGGACTTGGGGACGGGGAGGGTCGCTTCCAGCCATGCGAGGTCGACCGGTTCGTCGCCGGTGTTGGTCACCTCGTGGTCGACCAGGACGAGACCGCCCGCGCCGATCGCGATGCGGGTGCGCAGGCTCAGGCCCGCGTCGCCGTCGACGGCCGCGAAGCGGACCGTGGCCTCGTCGACGTGCTCGACCGTCGAGGTCCAACGGGGGTGGATCGGCCGTTCGCCGCGCGTGGCGAGCAGGCCGGGCCTGCCGGACCAGCCGTCGGACTCCTGCGGCACGACCGGGAGCCGCCAGGCGGCGTCCAGTGTCCCGGGGCGGGTCTGGCGGCTGGTCGCCCGGTCGAGCGCGGCGAGGTCGCCCTCGCTGAGCGGACCGAGGTCACGTCCCCAAT
This sequence comes from Glycomyces halotolerans, assembly GCF_054779575.1. Taxonomy (NCBI): domain Bacteria; kingdom Bacillati; phylum Actinomycetota; class Actinomycetes; order Glycomycetales; family Glycomycetaceae; genus Glycomyces; species Glycomyces halotolerans. The sequence goes on along the minus strand of NZ_BAAGXZ010000014.1, from coordinate 57,823 downwards.
GGATCACTGCCGGAAGGCCGCTCCGGGGCGATGCCAGGATCAGGGAGACCCCGTCGCGGCGCAGGTGCGTCCAGGTGTCGGTGTTCACGATGCTCCTTCACGGGTCGGGTCGGCGGCGAGGTCGGGCGCCTGGGCGGCGAAGCGTTCCTACCCGGTCCGGCGGCCACGTGCTCCCAGTACAGTGTCCAGCGTCGGTCGACCGGTCCGACACCCGGAGAACCCATCCTTGATAGATTAAATTTAGTGCGTCAATAATAGAGTCCTCCGACTCCGCGGGACTCGCGCCCCGACGCGCCGAAGGAGCGACCGTGACCCCTTGGCCCAGAATGAAGTCCCATCAGGACTGGCTCGCCCGCGAATGCGCGCGGCTGCTCGCGTTCGGCGCGCGGACCGGCCTGCCGGCCGGCGGCGCCGCCTACCTCGACGCCGACGGCGGACCCGATGCGGCGCAGGGGGTGCACACCTGGATCACCGCCCGCATGGCCCACGTGTACTCCCTCGGCGCACTGCTCGGCACGCCCGGCAGCGCACCGATCGCCGATGCGGCCCTGGCAGGGCTCGCCGGCAGGCTGCGCGATACCGAACGCGGCGGCTGGTTCCACGCCCTCGACGCCGAGGGCGTACCGGTGCGCGGGGCCGGCAAGTCCTGCTACGACCATGCGTTCGTGCTGCTGGCCGCGTCCTCCGCCTCGATCGCCGGACGGCCGGGCGCCGCAGAACTGCTCGCCGACGCCGAGGCGGTCTACCTCGAGCGGTTCTGGGACGACGAGGCCGGAATGCCCGTCGACGAATGGGACGCCGATTTCACCGAGGCCCGCGACTACCGGAGCCTCAACGCCACCATGCACTCGGTCGAGGCGATGCTGGCGGTCGCCGACGCGGTCGCGGCCCCCGAAGCCGAGGCGTGGCGGCAACGCGCCGCTCGCGTGTGCCGGACCGTCGTCGCGCTCGCGGCCGAACACGACGGCCGACTGCCCGAGCACTTCGGACCCGACTGGGAGCCCGACCTCGACCTCAACCGCGACCGGCCCGCCGACCAGTTCAAACCGTTCGGCTCCACGCCCGGCCACGGCCTGGAGTGGTCGCGGCTGCTGCTGCACGTCGAGGCCGCCACCGGCGGCGACGACACACTGGCCGAGACGGCGGTGCGACTGTTCGACCGCGCGGTCGACGACGGCTGGGACGCCGACGGCGCCGAAGGCTTCGTCTACACCGTCGACTGGGACGGCGCTCCCGTGGTGCGCCAGCGGATGCACTGGGTGGCGGCCGAGGCGATCGCCGCCGCCGCCGCGCTGCACCGCCGCACGGGCGAGGGCCGCTTCGCCGACTGGTACGCGACCTGGTGGGACTACGCCGAGCAGCGCCTGATCGACCGGTCCGGCGGCTCATGGCGGCACGAGCTGGACTCCCGCAACGAGCCGGCGGCGACGGTGTGGCCGGGCAAACCCGACCTCTACCATGCGGTGCAGGCGACGCTCCTGCCCCGCCTGCCGCTCGCCCCGACGCTCGCGCGTGCGCTGAGCGAGGACCTGCTGGACGAGGCAGCGGAACGGAAACCAAAGGAGACCAGGCCATGAGCCGGCACGCGGACAGCCCGCCCGTCGGGCCGGTGGTCGTCATCGGGGAGACCCTGATCGACATCGTCGAAGCGCGCGAGCTGCCCGGCGGGAGCCCGGCCAACGTGGCCGTCGCGCTCGGACGGCTCGAGCGCCGACCGGTCCTGCTCACCACCCTCGCCGACGACGCGCGCGGCGCCGCCGCGAGGCGCTGGCTCGGCGAATCCAACGTGGAGGTGATGGCACAGGCCCCGTCGACCGGCCGAACCTCCACGGCCGCGGTGACACTGAACGACGACGGCTCGGCCGACTACGCGTTCGACCTCGCCTGGGAACTCGACTCCCCGACGCTCGCAGGGGCGCCCGCCGACCCCGCCGCCGTGCACACCGGATCCATCGCGACCGTCCTCGAACCGGGAGCCGACGCCGTCGAGCGGGCACTGCGCGCCGCCTCCGGACACGCCTTGGTGACCTTCGACCCCAACGCGCGACCGGCCATCACACCGGACGCGGCCCAGGTGCTGCCGCGCGTGGAACGCCTGGTCGCCGCCAGCGACGTCGTCAAAGTGTCCGAAGAGGATCTCTCCTGGTACCACCCGGGCGCCGACCCGGTCGACCTCGCCCGCTCGTGGCAGGCCTCCGGCCCGATCCTGGTCGCCGTGACCCGCGGTGCTGAAGGCAGCGTGCTCGTCCGCGGCGACGACCTGGTCGTCGTCCCCGGCATTCCCGCCCCAGTGGCCGACACCATCGGCGCCGGCGACACATACATGGGCGCGCTCATCGACGCCCTCATCGGACTCGGCGCGCACGGGCCGAACGCCCGCGACGCGCTCGCGGCCCTCGGCACCGAGCAGCTGCGCCGAGCGGCCTCATGGGCGGCCCGCGCCGCGGCCGTCACCGTGTCCCGCCCCGGCGCCGACCCGCCCAGCCGAACCGAACTCGATGCCGCGTCGACCGCGGATCCCTTGCACCACAGCATGTGACGGCATCGATGCCGAGCCGCCGAACCGCGATACAACGCCGTCCGCGCGCGAGGAGAGCCGCGGCGGGGAAATGTAACCTCTGGCACCGCGGGCCACTTTCGCAACAGGCACCGGCCATTGTTGGCCCCGCTCTGGTTCGACCGTGCCCTCACCTCCCTGCCCCGCCCGCTCCTGCCGTTCCTGCGCATCGAACTCCTGGCCGGGCTCCTGGTGGCATTGGCGCTCATCCCCGAGGCCATCGCGTTCTCGATCATCGCCGGCGTCGATCCCAGAGTCGGCCTGTTCGCCTCGTTCATCTGAATCCCTCTGGGGAAACCTCGGCCTTCAGGCCGGGGAGGGATCGGGCTCCTGCCGAGCAGGCCACAGAGCGGCGAAGGCGTCGCCTTCGCCGCCTGCCCACCCCAAAGTCCGTTTTACAACGTCTACACATATATTGTGAGATATGAGTGTCCAAGCGCGGCATCGGGCGTACCGGTTCCGGTGCTACCCGACGAGCGAGCAGGCCGAGAACCTGGCCCGCACGTTCGGGTGCGCACGCTTGGTCTACAACAAGGCCCTCGAATACCGGCACAAGGCGTACTTTCGCCGGGGCGAGAGCATCAACTACCACCAGACCTCGGCCATGCTCACCCGCTGGAAACAAACCAGCCGCTATGCCTTCCTCAACGAGGTCTCCAGCGTCCCGCTCCAGCAGGCCCTCCGGCATTTGCAGAAGGGCTTCTCCGGCTTCTTCAAGCAGCAGACCGGCTACCCGTGCTTCAAGAAGAAACGGACCGTTGCCGGTTCGGCCGAATACACCAGGTCGGCGTTCAAGTGGAATGACGGTCAGCTCACGCTCGCGAAGCAGTCCGAACCGCTCACGATCCGGTGGTCCCGGCGGCTTCCGCACGGCGCGGTGCCCTCGACGGTGACCGTCTCCCGCGACGCGGCCGGACGCTGGTTCGTGTCCCTGCTCGTAGAGGAGGACATCCCGACTCTCCCCAAGCGAGACGAATCGGTCGGCGTCGACGCCGGACTGACGCCCTTGTTCACCCTCTCCACTGGGGAGAAGATCACCAACCCGCGCCATGAGCGGCGCGACCGCGAGCGCATCCGCAGACGACAAAAAGACCTGTCCCGTAAGACCAAAGGCTCCAAGAACTGGGTCAAGGCCCAGGTCAAGCTCGCCCGGGCCCACGCCCGGATCGCCGACCGGCGTCGCGACTTCCTGCACAAGCTCACCACCCGGCTGGTCAACGAGAACCAAGTGATCGCCGTGGAGGATCTGGGCGTGCGCGGGATGCTCGCGAACCATCGCCTGTCGCGTGCGATCGCGGACGCGTCCTGGGCCGAGTTCCGCCGCATGATCGAGTACAAGGCCGAATGGGCAGGCCGGAGCGTGGTCGCGGTCGACCGTTGGCTGCCTTCCAGCAAGACGTGTTCGGCGTGCGGCACGCTCAAAGCATCGGTGCCGTTGTCGCAGCGGGTCTTCGAGTGCCCCGCGTGCGGGTACACCGGGGACCGCGATGTGAACGCGGCGAAGAACATTCTGGCGGCCGGGCTGGCCGTTGCAGCCTGCGGAGACGGTGTAAGACACGAACCCTCCTAGGGCGAGTGCGACTGTCGATGAAACAGGAAACCCGGCCGGGCGACCGACCGGAATCCCCTCCCTACAGGGAGGGGAGGAAGTCAACATGGCCTGCTCCATCGCTTTCCTCGGCGGACGCCCGGCCATGGTTTCGGCCGCCACCGGCGCGATCCCTGGTCGTCGCCCCGCTGGTCGCCTCCCATGGCGTCGGGTACCCCGCGGTGAGGCCGTCGAGATCATCGGCCTCAACCGTCCCAGCGCCGAACTCCACGGTGAACTGACCTCCACTCAGGTCAGCGCTGAAGCCGCCGCCGGTTCGGGGCGCTCGCGACCGGTCGCGGGCATGGCGAACACGGTCGCCACCGCGGCGGCGGCCAGCGCGGTACCCGTCAGCGCTATTTCACGGGTGCCGAGCCCTGCGAGGGTGAGACCGCCGAGTCCCGAGCCGAGCGCGATGCCGACGTTGTAGGCGATCGAGCCGCCCGCCGAGGCCATGTCGGTGCCGCCGGGCGCGAATTCCATGACGCGGTTCTGCAGCGCCGGGGTGAGCGCGCCCATGGCGAGCCCGGTGAGCACGACGCCGACGCCGGCGGCCACCGGATTCGCGCCGAGGGCGAACAGCCCGAGCAGGGTCGCGGTCAACAAGGCGGACGGCAGGACGACGGCGAGCCGCTGATCGCGATCGGAGAGGATCCCGCCGGCCGCGATCCCGCCGAAGTCGGCGATCCCGCGCGCGAGCAGCAGCGGCCCCAGCAGCACGGCCGAAATCCCGGCGACCGAGGTGACGAACTCGGCGGTGTAGGTGAACACCGCAAAGAACCCGGCCACCGCCAGGACGGTGACGGCCAGCACCAGCGCGTAGCCGCGGGCATCGGGTGAGGTGCCGCGCTCGGCGTGGTCGTGCCGGGCCGGATCGCCGCGCAGCGCCACGGCCAGGATGATGAAGGCGAGCAGGCCGAGTGCCGCGAGCGCGAGGAAGGTGGCACGCCAACCGGCCTGCTGGCCCAGCCAGGTGCCAGCGGGCACGCCGAGCATCGGCCCGATCGATCCGCCGGTGAACACGACCGCCATCACGCGGCCGCGCACGTGTACGGGGAACATGCCGGCGGCGACCGGTGCGACGACCGCCCAGAACACGGCCTGGCTCAACGCGGTCGCCACTCGGGCGGCCAGCAGCGGCCAGTATCCGGGCGCGGCGGCCGACAGGGCGGTCGCCACCACCATTACGGCCATGAGGGCGATCATCAACGGGCGTCGCGGGACTCGCGCGACCAGTCGCACCAGCGGGAGGGTGAGCACGGCGACGGTGACGGCGTAGCCGGTCACCAGCAGGCCGACCTGCGACGGCGGCACGCGCAGATCGGTGGAGATCTGCGACAGCAGTCCCACCGGCACGGTTTCGGCGGTCACGTAGCAGAACGCCGCGACCGCGAGCGCCAGCAGCGCCGCGACCGAGCGTCGGTCCAGATCGGAACGAATCGTCAAGTCGCACCCCTCAGGTTGTGACGTCGCGGCGTCGCGGCTCGACGCGGATCGCCATGGTCGAGGTCAGGGCGGCGATGACCCAGACCAGCGGGCCGGAGAGCCCGCCCACGGGATCGACGTGGCCGGGGACGACCATGACGGACACGAAGACGGCGTCGATGACGCCGAGCGCGATGAGGTTGAGCCAGTAGCCGAATCGGTCGTTGCGGCGGTTGAGGAACCATGCTACGGCGATGGCTTGGGCGCCGAAGACGGCCGCGCACACGAAGTACATCAGGCTCTCGGCCTCGAGCTCGCCGCCGGGGAGTCCGTCGGTGATCGCGGAGCCGATCATGGAAAATGCGAGGCCGAGGTGGAGCAGGCCCCAGAGGACGTAGGAGGCGGCCCCCGTCATGGCCCATCGTGAGTGGTGGGGAGCGGCACGAGGCGCGCGGATATCATTCACGATGTGAAAGATACATGGCGTGAATCATCCGGTGGGTCCGGCCGCGACGCCGCCGTGGCCGAGGCGCTGAACGCGACTCGCCGACTGCACTCGGCGACCGAAGAGCTCCTCGACGCGGCGGCCGAGCGGTACGGGATCAACCGCAACGACCTGCGCTGCCTGGAGATCATCGAGCGCGAAGGCGCGATGCGGCCCGGCCGTCTCGCTCAGGCCAGCGGCCTGAGCCCGGCCGCCATCACCAAGGTGCTCGACCGGCTCGAAGCGGCCGGGTATGTCACGCGGTCCGGCACCGGCGCCGACCGGCGCGCACGCGAGGTGCGGACCTCCGATCACCATGGGCTGCAACGCCGCCGGACCTGGCAGCCGGTGATCGATGCCGCGAGCGCGGTCCTCGCCGACCAGGAGCGGGAGCGGCTTGAGGACCTCGCCTCGGTCCTCACGAGCCTGGCCGAGGCGAACCGGCGCAGCGCCCAGCGGCTTCGCAGCCGCTGATCCGCCTGGCGCGGCCCGCTCGGTCCTCAGCCCGACACGGCGGTGAGGACCACGCCGCCGCCGATGCCCAAGAGCAGACTCAGCGCTCCCGCCGCGTAAGCCGTCCGCGCTGCCCAGCCTTCGGGCGACTCCGTGCGGGGACCGTCCTCGGGCGCTTGGAACAGCGGGGCGATCCAGCGCAGGTAGTAGAAGACGCTGGCGACCGTGTTCGCGACCGCCACGACGACGAGCCAGGCCATCAGACCGTCGAGGCCGGCGGCGAAGACCGACAGCTTGCCGACGAAGACGGCCGTCGGAGGCGTGCCCACCAGCCCCAGCAGGCACACCACCAGCGTCAGCGACAGCAGCGGCGCGCGGCGGAACAGGCCGGTGTAGTCGGCCAGGGTCTCGCCTCGACGGTGCGCGGCGACGACGGCGAAGGCCCCGAGGTTGGTGACCGCGTAAGCCGCCAGGTAGTACAGCAGCGCCGCACCGGCCAGATCGGACCCGGCGGCGGCCGGAGCGATCAGGAGGTAGCCGACCTGGCTGACGGTCGAGTACGCGAGCAGGCGGCGGGCGTTGTCCTGCCAGAACGCGGCCAGGTTGCCCAACGTCATCGACGCCGCCGCCAGCACCGCGAGGACCAGCGCCAGATCGGCCGACGCCGGGACCGCTTCGGTGCTCAGGCGGTAGACGGCGGCCAGGCCGCCGACCTTGGGCACCGTGGTGAGGAACGCCGCGACGCCGACACCGGCGCCTTCGGTCGCGTCGGGCACCCAGAAGTGCCCCGGCACCGCGCCCGCCTTGAACAGCAGGCCGACCAGCACGGCCACGGCCGCGCCCACCACGGCGGCCGGCGCGACGCCGTCCAGTCCCTCCCGCAGCACCCGGTATCCGGTGCCGCCGCCCAGACCGTAGAGGACGGTGACGCCGGCCAGCATGATGATGCCCGAGAACGCGCCGAACAGCGCGAGCTTGAGCGCGGCCTCGGTGCCCGCCGCGTCCTTGGCGAAACCGGCGAGCGGATAGAGCGCGACACTGGCCAGCAGATACGCGGCGGCCAGCACCAGCAGATCGCTCGCTCCGGCGAGCAGGACCGCGCCGAGTGCGGCGAGCAGCAGCAGGGTCGCGTATTCGGTTTCGCGGACGTGGCCGCGCACGGTGCCGCGGGACATCGCGAGCACCAGCAGCGTCGCGGCCGGCACGACCACCCGCACGGTGTGCAGCACGGCGTCGACGGTGTAGGTCCCGTGGAACACCGCCCGTGCCGCGTCGCCGGCGTCGGACAGCGCCAGTCCGACGGACACGAGCAGTGCGGCCGCGGCGATCGCGTGCACGATCCACTGGCGCTCGCGCGGCAGCCACAGCCCGGTCAGGAGGCCTGTGACGGCACCGAGCAGCAGGCACAGTTCGGGCAGCAGCGCCAGCACGTCCTGTGTCACCGGGCCACCAGCTCCACCACCGCGGCCGCGGCGGAGTCGATGACGTCGAGCAGGAACCGGGGCAGCACGCCGATCACCAGGGCGAGCCCCAGCAGCGGGGCGACCGCGACGAGCTCACTGGGTCTGGCGTCGGCGAATTCGGAGGCGGCCTGGGGCAGCCGCCGCTGCCCGAGGAAGACCCGCTGCAGCGCCAGCAGGAACAGCGTGGCCGTGGTCAGGATGCCCAGCAGGGCGATGGCGGTCGCCACGGGGCGGGCGCCGAGGCTGCCGGTGAAGATCTGGAACTCGGCGATGAACCCGGAGAAACCGGGCAGGCCCAGAGAGGCGAACGCGCCCACCGCGACCAGTCCGGTGAACCGGGGCGCCAGGCCCGCGAGGCCGCCGTAGGAGGCCATGTCGTAGGTGCGGGCCCGGTCGTAGAGGACCCCGGCGAGCAGGAACAGCGCCCCGGTGATGAGCCCGTGGCTGACCATCTGGGTGACCGCGCCGGTGACCGCGAGCTGCCGGGCCTGCTCGGTGTTGCCCGCGAGGATGCCGGCGGTGCCGATCGCCAAGGCGATGTAGCCCATGTGGTTGACCGAGGTGTAGGCGATCATGCGCTTGAAGTCGGTCTGGGCGAGCGCGACGAGTGCGCCGTAGAGCACGCTGACGACGCCGACGACGACGAAGACCGCTGCGTACCGCTGCCAGTGCTCGGGCAGGGCGGGCATCGCGATCCGCACGAAACCGTACGTGCCCATTTTGAGCAGTACTCCGGCCAGGATGGCCGAGCCGACGGCGGGCGCCTCGGTGTGAGCGGGAGGCAGCCAGGTGTGGAACGGCACCAAGGGGGTCTTGATCGCCAGGCCGAGGCAGATCGCGAGCAGGACGAGTCCGCCCGCCACGGGAGAGCCGTCGAGGGGACGCTGCTCCACCAGCGCCGGTATGTCGAAGGTGGAGGGATCGGCGGCGAGGTACAGGCCGATGAAGCCCAGGAGCAGCACCAGCGAGCCGATGAACGTGTAGAGGAAGAACATCAGCGCGGCGCGTCGGTTGTCGCGGTGCCCCCAGACGGCGATCACGAAGTACATGCCGACGATGGACAGGTCGAAGAACAGGAAGAACAGGATCAGGTCGAGCGCGCAGAACAGCCCGAGCGAGGCGGTCTCCAGGAACAGCAGCAGCGCCGCGAAGCCGCGGGTGCGCCGCGTGTGGCGCAGCGAGTAGACCGCGCCGGCCAGGAACAGCCCGGCGGTCATCGTGATCAGCGGCAGCGAGATCCCGTCGACGCCCACGTGATAGGACACTCCGATGGTCGGCATCCACGGCTGGCGCATCTGGTGGCTGTAGCCGCTGGTCTCGAATCCGGCCCACAGCGATGCCACGAGCGCGAACTCGGTCGCGGTGATCGCGACCAACGCCCGTCGGACCACGGCGTCCGAGACGCGGGGGACGCTCAGCAGCGCCACGCCCGCCACGACGGGCAGGAAGATCACGGCCGTCAGCACGGTCACCTCACCATCAATACGAATACGAGTACGAGCACCGCGAACGCGACCGCGGCCTGGGCGAAGTACTGGTGCAGCTGGCCGGTCTGGGGCCTGCGGGCCAGCGCGCCGAGGCGGCCTCCGCCGTTCGCCACAGTGTCGACCAGGGCCTTGATCGCCCGTTCCGGTGCGCGTTCGACGAGGGCGGCGACGGTGCGCCAGCCCCGGCCCAGCGCCGACGCCCCTGCGGTCAGGCGCCGCTCGGGCACGTCGTCGACGGCCGTGGCGATCGCTCGCCCGCCGCGTGCGGCGCCGCGGGCGCCGGCGGCCAGGACCCGGTCGTCGAACGCGGCGAGCGTCCGGGCCAGCGACCACACCGGACGCGCGATCACTCGGCGCGCCGACGGCTCCAGCCAGAGCCACCGCCGTCCGGCCGAGGCCACCGCTTCGGGCAGCGGCGAGCCGCGACGGGTCCAGAGCGCCGCCGCGGCCAGGGCCGCGACCGCGATGACCGCCGATGCGGCCGCGCCGACCGGTTCGAGGGGCGGCAGGGGCGCGGGCCACCACAGCGCCGCCGCGCCGAAGCCCGCGGCGGGCACGGCCAGGGCCGCCGTCGCCGCGACCATGGCGGTCGGCACCGGCCGGTGCTGCTCTGTGGACGGCGCCATCGCGGTGAACAGGATCCGACCGGCGTAGACGGCACTGAGCGCGGAGGCGGCCAGCGCCACCACATGCAGCGCCGTCGGGGCACCGGCCAGGGCCAGGCCCTCGGTGGCCCACAGCGTCAACGGCGGCACCCCGGCGAGGGCGAGCGCGCCGATGGTGAAGGCCGCGCCGGTCGGCCGGTGGCGGCGGCCCGCGCCGCGCAGCCGGTCGAGGTCCTTGGTGCCGAGCACGGCCAGCCACGCTCCGGCGGCGAGGAACAGCAGGCTCTTGACCGCCGCATGGCCGGCCAGGTGCGCCGCGCCTCCGGCCGCCGAACCGGCGCCGGCGGCGAGCACCATGAAGCCGACCTGAGCGCTGGTCGAGGCGGCCAGCAGCTGTTTGAGATCGGTTTGGGCGCAGGCGATCGCGCCGAGGACCAGCGCGGTGGCCGCGCCGAGCCACGCCGCCGTGGCGGCGCCCCATCCGGAGGCGTGCAGCATCGGCGAGAGCCGCAGCAGCAGGTAGCCGCCGGCGGCGACCATGGCCGCCGAGTGCAGGAGCGCGCTGACTGGGCTGGGTCCGGCCATGGCGCCCGAGAGCCAGAAGGAGAACGGCAGTTGCGCCGACTTCCCGGCGGCGGCCAGCAGCACGCCGGCGGTGACGGCGTCGAGCCAGGGCTCGGGGAGCGCGGCGAGTTGGTCGAGGGCGAGCGATCCGGAGGCCGCGAAGGCCGCGCCCGCGGCGAGGTACAGGCCCAGGTCGGCGGCCCGGGTGGTGAGGAACGCCGTCGTCGCCGCGCCGATCCGCCACGGCTCGCGCCACCAGAAGCCGATGAGCGCGTACGAGGCGGCGCCCATGATCTCCCAGGCCATCAGCAGCGGCAGCAGCGAGGCGGCGGTGACCGTGGCCATCATGGCGCCGGTGAAGACGAGCATCAGTCCGTAGTACCGGGCTCGGGCCTCGTCGGTTCCGAACTCGGCGAGTGAATAGACCAGGACCGCGAGGGCGACCACCGCGACCGTCACCACCATGAGCGCCGACAGTCCGTCGACGGCGAGTTCCACCGGCAGGCCCGCGAGCATCGGGGCGCGGATCGCCGGGCGCGCGGCCGCCGCGACGGCGGCGATCGGCACCAGAGCGGCCGCGACCGTCACGGCGGCGGCCGGTGCGCGGCGGTCGGCGCGGCGGCCGGAGACCAGCAGCGCCGCTCCGGCGGCCAGCGGGAGTCCGGGCAGTGCCCACAGCAGGAGGCTCATTCTTTGAGGTCCGAGGCCATGTCGGTCATGTCGACGTCCTTGGCGCGGAAGATCGCGATCGCCGCGGCGAATCCCATCGCCATCTCGACGGCCATCAGCGCCATGGCCACCAGCACCAGGACCTGGCCGTCGGCGTGCTGCGGCCACGCGAAGTACCAGAACGCGGCCGCGCCGACCAGTACCGCGTTGACCATGAGCTCCAGGCCCATCATGATCATCACGATCGACTGCTGGGTCAGCGCCCCGTACAGGCCGACGGCGAACAGCGCGGCCGCCAGGAGCAGGAACATCCGCAACGTCATCAGTGCCCTTCCATCGAACCGTGGTCGTGGTGGTGCTCGTGGCCTTCGCTCGCCGGCTGCCGGGGGAGCGCGTGCTCGCCGTTGCGGCCGCGCGCGGTGGCCAGGACGGTCGCGGCGATCATGGTGGTGAACAGGGCGATGCCGACGATCATCATCACCAGCATCTTCGGGCCCATGATCGCCTCGCCGAGCTGCCGCGTCGGGTCGGCCGGCCGGCTCGCGGCCCCCTCCGGCCAGGGCGCCAGCAGCGCGGCGGCGGCCAGGCCGAGGAACACGGCGACGGACACGGCCAGCGCCCCTCGCCGGTTGTGCACCATCGACATCGGTTCCAGGCCGGCCGGGTTCATCATGAACATGACCATGAAGACGACCATGATCGCCATCTCCACGGTCATCATCAGGACCGTGAGCGCGCCGAGGTAATGCAGGTCGAGCAGCAGCATCTCGCCGGCGACGAACAGGAACGAGGCCAGCAGCAGGAACGTCGCCCGAGCCATCGAGTCGACGCGGAACACCAGCGCCCCGCTGACTACAGCGAGGACCGCGAGTGCACCGAACGCCACCGTCTCCCACATGAGTTCTCCTCACCCGTGCGCCAGCGTGAGCACGCCGACCACCAGCACCTGCAGCAGCACCGCCGGGAGCAGCACCATCCAGGCCGGGGTCATCAACCGCTCCGGCCGCACGCGCGGCCACCGCCACCGCAGCCACACCAGCAGGCCGACGACGCCGAGCATCTTCACCACGGACCACAGCCACGGCGGCAGCCACGGCCCGTTACCGCCGCCGAGGAACAGCGGGACCGCGAACGCGGCCCCCGCCGCGAGCATCAGATACCGGCCGATGAGGACCGTCAGCCGGTCGACTCCGGACAGCTCGGTGAGCGCTCCGCCCGCCGCGTCCTCGGCCGCGGGAGCCGATAGCGGCCCCCAGAACGTCACGCCCGCGATGCCGATCAGGTAGACCGCGAAGGCCACCGGCATCCAGACCGCGAACCACAGCGGCTCCTGCGCCCGCACGATCGCGCCGACGTTCAACGAGGCGGCCGCCAGCGGCGGCGCGGTGAGCGCGAACATCAGCGGCAGCTCGTACGCCAAACCCTGCGCCAGGAACCGGTAGCCGCCCACCAGCGAGAACGCCGAGTTGCCGCCCCAGCCGACCATCCACACCAGCGCCCACAGCAGGACCTCCATGGCGTTGAACCACACCACGCCCACCGGCAGGTCCGAGACCGCGTACCCGCCGACCGGAATCACCGCCGACGCCAGCAGAGCGGCGACCACGATGCCGCCCGCCCCGAGCCGCCACAGCGGCACGTCCGCTTGAACCGTCCGGTGCCGCTGCCGGATCAGCAGCCGAGCGGTCTCGCGGAGGGGAGCGGCGAACTCCGTGGCCGCGACCGGCCGTCCGGCGGCCGCTGCGGCGAGTCCGGCGTTGAGCGAGGCGGCGAACAGCGCCAACGCACCCAGTGCGACCGGCAGCAGCAGGACCGTCCACAGCGGTGTCTGCTCAGCCATGGCGCGCACCGGTGGTCGAGGGCTGTTCGGCTTCGGCGGTGTCGATATCGGCGCTCGCCACGATGAGACGGGCGGCGGTCAGCTCGGCGCCGACCACGAGATCGGGGAGCTGCTCGAGCCACTCGGCCGAGGAAGGACGCGGCGACGCGGTCCCAGCGTCCGGTTCCCGCACGGCGTCGACCGCGTCGGTGAGCCACCGGTCCAGGCGGTCGGCGGCGTCGCCGGCGCCGGGTACCGTGCCGAGCCCGGTCAGCTCCCGACGGAGCAGGCGACCGCGGCGGATGCGTGCGGCCGTCGCCGCCACCTCGCGACCGAGCCGGTCACCGGGTTCGCCGGCCAGGGCCCGGTCCCGCAGGGCCTGGCATCGCCACCGCATGGCCGTCCAACCGGCCACGCCGAGCAGCCGGGCGATCGCGTCGAGGCGACGCGCCGCGGCACGGTCCTCAGCGGCCCAGAACGATCCCGTCCGCGGCTCGAGCCCGAGCACCTCGACTTCGGCGTGCTGGATCACGTCGCCCTGCAACCGCGTCGTCAAGCGCAGACCCGCGGGCCAGTGCGGCAGCAGCGGCCCCAGCGGGACGTGCAGCGCATCGAGCATCAGCCCGTCGCGGTCGTCGGCGCGTTCGGCCATCGACGGTTCCCCGGCCGTCTCGGACTCCTCGCCCCCGGGACGCCACGACGCGAGCCTGCCCGGCAGGCCGGCGAGAGCCGGCTCGACCTCGGCAGGAACGGTCAACCGGATTCGCACCGACGGGGCCGGGAACTGCCTCCAGGCCGTTTCGGCCGCCTCCGCCAGTCCACCGTGGAGTGCGCCGGCCTCCACGAGCGCGTCGGCGTCGGCGGGAGCGGCGGCCATCGGCCATCCTCGCTCCCTGGCGAAGCGCTCCACCGCCACTCGCACCGCAGTCGAGCCCGGAGCCGTCGCCGTCATCAGATGCGGCCGGGAGCAAGCGGCCCGGCGCAGCGCCTCCCTCAGACCCATCGAAGCCCGCCCTCGCGCCAGACGTACAGCACCCCCACCAGCAGCAAGGCGAGGAAGGCGAACATCTCCACCACGGCCGCCGCGCCGATGTCGGCGACCACGACCGCCCACGGGTACATGAACACCATCTCCATGTCGAACGCCAGGAACAGCAGCGTCACCGGGTACCAGCGCACATGGAACCGCGACACCGCGTGCTCGGTCGCCGCACCGCCGGACAGGAAAGGCCCGGTCTCGAGCGCCCGGCGCCGCACGGTGACCAGCATGCTGAGGCCGTAGACGGCCCCCACGAGACCCACCGCGAGCGCCAGCACGGCGAGCAGCGGTACGAGTGGCATCACGGCGCCTCCGAACTACGCATGGACGGGTCGCCCTCGATTACCCGCCTTACCGGAGGCTAGTCATACCGCGCTTCGCACGCCGCGTTTCCGGTGTGTTCGCGGTCGGCGCCGAGATCGGCCATGCGTATGCGAGCGGTTCTCAGTTCGCAGTATGGTCGACGGCGTCAGGCCGGATCGGCGCCGCCGCGGGATCGACTCGTTTCGGGGCACGCCGTCACCGCCGCTCATCATGTACGGACCGGTAGGAGATCCATGATGTCCACGAGCCCGTCCGAGGCGCTCCGGCACGACCCGGACTTCGAGTGGCCCCATGAGCTGTGGGGAGCCGCCGGTCGCCCCGTACTGGTCCTCAACGACCCGGCGCACGACCGGTCGGCATGGTGGCCGATCACCGCTCGACTGGCCGACGAGCACACCGTCGTGATCCTCGAGCCGCCCGAAGGTCCTCCTTCGAGCGTGGCCGAGGCGCTGGCCCGCTTCACGTCGCGGCTCGGCACCCGTGCTCCCGTGCTGGTCGGATACTCGTCGACGGCCTTGATCGCGGCGACCTTCGCGCTGCGATACGTCGCGCACGCGGCCGTGTGCGTCGAGCAGAGCCTCGACACGCGGCCCGGAGCAGGCGAAGACGACGATCCCGAGGCGCTCGCCCTCAAACGGGAGATCACCGGCGGCCGCGAGGCGATCCGGTGCCCGTTCCTGTCGGTGTTCGCGACCCCGCAGCGCCGGGGCTACGCCGAGTGGCTCGCACAGCGGATTCCCCGGTCGCGCTGCGAGGTCTACGGCTCTGCCGGAGCGTTCCCGCACCTGGCGGACACGAAGCGGTTCATCGACGACGTCCGCTCGATGGCGGACTGAAGACGGGCGCGAGGCGCAGGTTCCCCCGATGCGCACACGAGGTGTCGGATCCGACGCGCCGGGTACCCCCGTCCGAGGAAACGTCAGCCACTGAGGAGGAACGAATGTCCGACGTCGAAACCGGCCAAGTGACGGGCACTCAGGACAAGGACTACAACATCATCTGGTTCGTCGAGGCCTGCCTGAGCAACACGCTCCGCCTCGAGACCTACATCGCCGACGCCGAGCGCGTCGGCGACACCGAGCTCGTCGACTTCTTCCGCCGCGCCCAGGCCACCAGCCGCAAGGGCGCCGAAGAAGGCAAGGAACTGCTCGCCCGGCGACTCAGTGCCTGACCACGACGCGCCGGTGCCCACCGGGACGCCGGGCCGAAGGCCTGGCGTCCCGGCCTTATCGGACTACCGGGCCGGTTCGACGCAGCCGAGGTTGCCGCGCCCGTCCGGTCGCTCTGGCCTGGTTGCTGCGGCGTTCGGCGAACATCCTCCTGATTCCGGGTACCTCATCGGTCGCGCACCTGCGTGAGAACGTCGCCGGGGCAGGACTCTCGCTGTCCGACGAGGACGTGGCGGCACTGGACCGGATCGGCCGGTAACGCATCGACGATCACGACTGCCGGATGTACGGGTCGGTGCATTGCCTCCACTCCGCTGTCGGGAGATGGTGGTATCGAGCTGAGGAGGTGTGGCTGGACGATGTGGGCGTTCAACCGATCAGCCTCGCATCAGCGAAGGGGCCGGGCATGAGCCGGAAATGCCCGGCCTGAGGTCGGGATGTCGATCGGCCGGTCTGAGCGGCGATCGGTCGGGGCCGGTGCCCGCCCGCCTCGTGGGCGAGCGGGCACCGGCGGCGAGCCCTGGGGCGGCTCGGTCGTGTCGGCTATGGACGGGTCGGTGCGGTCAGCCGATGGCCCATTGCTGGACTGTGCTGCCGTTGCAGGTCCACTGGCGGACTTCGGCGCCGTCATCGGTGCCCCATTCATAGTCGTCCAGGCACAGGCCGGAGTAGCGGTTCTCGATAGTCGAGTAGCCGCCGCCGGCGTCGACGATCTGCCACTGCTGCACCGTGTTGCCGTTGCACGTCCACTGCCGCACTTCAGCGCCGGGTTCGGTGCCCCACTCATAGTCGTCCAGACACAGGCCCGAGTAGACATTGCGGATCGCGTGGTACCCGTTGCCGAGGTCTTCGAGCTGCCACTGCTGCACCGTGTTGCCGTTGCAGGTCCACTGGCGGACTTCGGCGCCGTCCTCGGTGCCCCACTCGAAGTCGTCGAGACACAGGCCCGAGTAGCGGTTCCGAATCTCGACGGCCGAACCGCCGCCACCACCGCCACCCCAGCCGTCGAGCACGGCGGACTCCTCCGAGCCGGTGAGGCTCAAGATCGACCCGTGCCGCTTGTGCGTGCCGCCCAGGTCGTAGTTTCCGACTCTCTGGAGGTTCTGGGTGTTGCCGAGATTGCTCGAGGTGAGCGGCATGTAGCCGCCGCCGGTGGCGTACTGGTCGACCCACAGGGCCCACTCGTTGCGATCGTTGAACTTCGACCACATCGGGCCTTCGACGTCGCCGCCGTCCAGTCCCAGGTGCGACAGGTCGCCCAGTCGCGTCCAGGAGCCGAGGATCGAGTTCGATGCCTCGATGGTGATCTGGTCGTCGCGGGAGGCGCGGTAGTAGCGCCAGCCGCCGGCACTGTCGGGAACTTCGATGATCTGGGTGTCGATGATTCCCTCGTTGCCGGGCCGGTCGATGTACACCTGCGGCGTCGACGCGCTCCGGAAGTCGCTGGTGTGCGCGTACCACATGCGGTGCTTCTTGAGTCCGTTGACGGTCGAGAGCGTCGCCCAGTAGACGACGAAGTCGCCGCTCGCCGGGTCGTAGATGGCCTCGGGGGCCCAGGCGTTCCCGGCGTCGGGGATGGAACCGGCCACGTCGAGCAGCCAGGGGTCCGACCAGTTGACCAGGTCGGTCGACTCCCACACCACCAGGGAGGTGCTGCCGTTGTTCGACGCGTCGGACCATGAGGTGCCCGAGGCGATCCGGAGGTCGGTCGCGATGATCCAGTACCGGTCGCCCTGGGGCGACCGGATCAGCACCGGGTCGCGAACCCCTTGAGTGCCGACCGTCGAGCGCAGCACCACGTTGCCGTTGTTGAGATCGTTCCAGTGCAGCCCGTCGTCACTGTGCGACAGGTAGACCTGCTCGCCGTCGGCGCTCTCGCCGGTGAAGTGGGCCATCAGATAGCCGGTATAGGACTGTTGAGCGGCCGCATCTTTCGCCGTGGCCACCAGAAACGTAGCTATCAGGAGGCACGCGGCGGCCAGGAGCGCGCCGGAGCGGGATAGGACGTTTGCCATGTAGTTCTCCTTTCATGGGTGCGAGTCCGACCGGAGAGGCCGAAATCGATGGAGGTGATCGTTCACATCACCAAAGTCGAGGTGATGTGCGCTGGTTCAGGAGTCGCTGAGCGCGAGCGTGTGGCGGGCGGGACAGGAGGTCGGTGCGATGGTTATCGCTAACACGTCCTAGGTTTCAGGCCGCTCCGAACGTCGTGCGGTCGCCCGGGTTCGGCGAATCTCGACCGACGGCGCTTGGTCGGCGCACCGGTCCGGTGTCATGAGCAGCGGTCGGCCACTGGGGCGGTGGGACGAGGGCGGTCCTGTGGCGATGCCCGTCCCCGATGGACTTCAGGTATTGACAGTCTTGAATCACCATAAACACACTCGCGAGCGTAAGTCAACACCTTCGACAAACCGTTGTAAAATCACGTCTGCGGTCGGCATCGCCATCGTCACGGGATCAATCAATTTGTATCGATACCCTTGACTGTATCGATGTGTTATCGATATCATCATCGGACCTCCGGGCGAGCGCGACGCTGCACCTCGCAGGTGCCGTCACCCGGGCCGCGCCCACATTCGCATCAGCGGCCGACCGCCGTTGCCGATCGCCATCCGAGCCCTCCCGAACCGCCTCGAATTCCGAGCCCCCCACCGCGACCGATATTCGCCCCCCGATAGGAGTCCGCCATGCGACGACTGCTCTCACTCGTACCGGCGTTGATGCTGGCCACGGCCGTGATGCTCGTCGGTCCCCCGTCAGTGTCCGCAGACCAGCACGTGCCGGCCGGGTACTCCGGCGAACTGATCGCGGCCCACTCGGGCAAGTGCCTCGACGTGCTGAGCGGTTCGACCGAGAACGGGGCCGAGATCATCCAATGGGACTGCCACGGCGGCTCCAATCAGCGGTGGGAGCTGCGCGACGTCGGCGGCGGCTACGTCGAGATCGTCTCCCAGGCGTCCGGCAAGTGCCTCGACGTGGAGGGCCAGTCGACCGCCGACAACGCGCCGATCCTGCAGTGGGACTGCTGGGGCGGCACCAACCAGCAGTGGGAGGTCCGCGACGCCGACGGCGGCTCGGTCGAGATCGTCGCACGGCATTCGGGCAAGTGCCTCGACGTGGTCAGCGCCTCGGCCGAGAACGGCGCCCGGATACAGCAGTACGCCTGCTACGGCGGCTCCAATCAGCGGTGGGACCTGAACCAGGGGCCCGGCCCCGATGCCGAACCGACCCTGCCGGGCCTGTTCGCGGATCCGAACATCGTGCGCTTCGGCGACACCTACTACCTGTATCCCACCACCGACGGCTTCCCCGGCTGGTCGGGTACGCAGTACCGGGCCTTCTCCTCGACCGACCTGGTCAACTGGACCGACCACGGCGTCATCCTCGACCTCGCCGCGGACGTCTCCTGGGCTGACAACTCGGCGTGGGCGCCCGGCATCGCTGAGAGGAACGGCAAATACTACTTCTACTTCTCCGGCGGGCGGGCCAGCGGCGACACGAGCAAGCAGCTCGGCGTGGCCGTCGCCGACTCACCGACCGGCCCGTTCACCGACGCCCTCGGCCGTCCCCTCGTTTCGGCCGGGTCCTACGCGGGCCAGGCGATCGACCCGGCCGTGTTCACCGACGCCGACGGCCAGTCCTACCTGTACTGGGGGCAAGGAGCGGCGCACCAGGTGCCGCTGAACGACGACATGGTCTCCTTCGACGCCTCCCAGGTGCGCACCTACAACCCGCCCGGCTACAACGAGGGCGCCTTCGTGATCGAACGCGGCGGCACCTATTACTTCATGTGGTCGGAGAACGACACCCGAAGCGAGGACTACCGGGTCAACTACGCCACCGGCTCATCGCCGCTCGGGCCTTGGAGCGCCCCTGCGGGAGTGATCCTGCAGAAGGACCTGTCCCAGGGCATCAAGGGCACCGGCCACCACTCGGTGGTCCAGGTCCCCGGCACCGACCAGTGGTACATCGCCTACCACCGCTTCGCCATCCCCGATGGTGACGGCACCCACCGCGAAGTCATGATCGACCGCCTCTACTTCAATGCCGACGGCTCCATCCGTCCGGTAGTCCCGACGCTCGACGGCATCGATCCGATCTCCGCTCCGTAGTCAGCCCTGATCGATGTGGCGGAACTCCAGGATCGCTCCAGGCTCGACCAGGGTGTCGGTAGGCAGACCGTTGGCGTCCACCGCCACGCCGCGACTGTCGGTCGCCACATAGAACACCGTGGGGTCGGATCCCACCACCACGTCGCGGTACCGGTTGACCGTGTCCCACATGGCGATGGGCTCACCGACCTCGCCCCCGGTCAAGGGAAGGCGGTACACGGTGCCGTTCTTCAGCGACGACATGAGCAGGCTGTCGGCCCATCCCGGAACCCCGTCGACCGCGGCGTAATGCGGTCGCCCCCATGCCATTCCTGCCCCGACGCTTCCGCCGTGGAACCGACTGGTCGACTGTGCAAGTGCTACCTCACGTTCGGGCGCTTCGCGCCGCCGAATTCGATAGACGTCTCGCGAGCATCGAACCTGGCCGCCACGTCATCGAGCTCAGTACAGCGGCCTGCTCGAGCGCGTCCGACTTCTTCGATGCGGTGAGGCGGTCGATGCCTCAAGACCCTGAGCTGCATGGTGAGAACTGGGATGGGATGGAAGAGTCCATCTATAATGGAATATGCGACTTGGGGGAGTCCAAGGTCTCCATCTTCTGGAGCGATTATTACGATTCGCCTGGCCTTCCACCAGGAGTCAAGTATAGGAGCGTCTACATTTTTGACCGCATCGTAGATCTGCTGGTCGCCGAGTACCCGGGGGAACCGGTGATCGATACCGAGATGTGGCTTCGGCGGACCTCCGGCGACGGCGAGCCGATCGAAGAGGCGCTGCTCATTCCCCGCCCGCCGTTCGATTGAAGACCCCGGAACTCACCGGACCACCGTGACAGCCGACGAGCTCCATCGGATCGACCTGCAACGAGCCGTGGCGGTGGCTCTTCCCTGAAGGAGGATCGCCACCGCCCTGGGGCGTTGCGGGGTCACTTTCGCCAGAACAGGTGGTGGGTCACGCCGCTCGGGCTCGGCACGACCTCAAGGTGGAATCGGTCGCGCAGCTCGTCAGGTGACTCCCAGAGCCGCACGCCGGACCCGAGTCCCACCGGTGCGACCACCACGTGCATGGTGTCGACGAGGTCGGCATCGAGGAATTTCCGGATGGTCGTGGTCCCGCCGCCGAGTCTGACGTCCTTGCCCTACGCGGCCTCCCGCGCCTGTTCGAGGGTCGAGGCCGGGTCGGTGTCGATGAAGTGGAACGTGGTGTCGGAGAGCGTGAACGAAGGAAGCGGGAAGTGCGTGAGGACGAACACCGGAGTGTGGAACGGGGGTTCGTCGCCCCACCAGCCGCGCCACTCGTAGTCCTCCCAAGGTCCTCGATGAGGGCTGAACTTGTTGCGGCCCATGATCTCAGCGCCGATGTTGTGGGTGAAGTCGCGCGTGAAGTAGTCGTCGAGGCCGCGGCTCCCACCGGGCTCGGTGCGATTGGGCCAGCTCGCCGTGGCCCCGGCCCAGGCGAACATCTCGCCCGGATCGGCGTGGCCGAACGGCCGCTCGAGGCTCTGGCCTTCACCGGCTCCGAACCCGTCCTGCGAGACGGTGAAGTTCTGGACTCTGAGTAGTTGATTCATATAGTTCCCCTTCGCTGGCGGACACGGTCCTCATAATGGTGGGACGGTTCGAGCCGCGCAGACTCATCGCTGTAATGAGAGCAGATACTGTGGCATGGGACACGGAGGTTCTGGTCGCGGTCGGTAGACGAGTCGCCGTCAGGGGTTGGCGTATTCGATGGCATGTACTCGGTCGAACCGCAGGTCCGTGAGGTCCTGCCGGCGAATGCCCCAGTACAGGGTCGCTCACTCGGAGGCCCAGGAGGAACGGAGGCCCAGGAGGAAGAGGAAGTCGATCAGTGCACGACTGGCCGTCGCAGCCGACCGGGAGGCCTACCGGTCGACTGGGCGGGCGAATCGGTAAGCGCGCTCGACCTTGGCCACGTGCACGGCGAACGCGGTATACCAGTGCTCGCGCCCGTCCGCCCGGGTCAGGACGTGCTCTGCGTGATCGCGCCATGCGGCGATCGACGCTTCGTCCTTCCAATACGACACCGTGATCCCGAGACCGTCCGCCGCACGGGCCGTATCGACACCGAGGAAACCCGGCTGTTCGGCGGCCAATTCGAGCATCCGCTCGGCCTGGTCTCCATAACCGTTGTCTCCTGGAGTCCGCACGGAGGTGAACACCACGGCGTAGTAGGGCGGGGCAGGCATCGAGGCGGGCGCAACGTCAGCCACGGGAGACCTCCGATCCTCAAAGGGCTACCGCAGACGATCCCACGCAACCGCGCGGACCTACAACCCATTTCCACGGTGCCGCCACCTCGACGACCCTGATGACGCGAGGTAGGACTCGCCGGTCAAGACCGATTCACCGCGTCGGGACCAAGCATGCTCTCAGCGAACGCACTGGTCAATCGCTGTACGACCGTGAGCGCACTGTGTCGAGACGCAGGTCTTGGAGGAGCACTTCGAGGAGGCTCTCCTCCATGACCGCTCGCCCTGCGGCGTCCATGAGCTCGCTCAACCTCTCGTCCCAAGAAGCCTCGACGCGTTTGCCCCGCAGTTCGACCCCCTTCGCGCCGGCTTGGAAATCGGCAGCCGACATGCGCCACGGCTCGGAGCCGGGGAACCTGGCGAGCCCGCGCTCGACGATGCGGAGCCCGGACCAGTCGAAGTCGGCCCTCCACAGCAGTCGGGCGCCGCTCGCGGCCCCCAAGAGCCGGTACACCGCCGCGGAGGGCACCCCCTCGGTGCACACCATCGGAGGGCAATCGGGGCCCAAGGCGTCCGCGGCTGCGCGCAGGATCGACGGATTCTCCACGACCCGAACCGTCGGCGCGGCCACGGAGAGCGGTTCCCGTCGAAGCTGCTGGAGCGTGAGCCTGAACGGGATGCCGCGCGCCGATCGCATCCATTCGCCGACGATGCCGCCGGTGATCGGCATGTTGAGGACCAGTGCCTGACTGGCGATGTCGTCGGAGACGATCCCCGCCCACTCGAGCAGTTCCCGCTCGCTTGCGGTGTCCTCGGGGTGATCGACGCCGCGCCAGAGCGCCAGCGCCCGCAGCAGCATGCCGCGCGAGCGCCCGGAGGCGAGCGCCTTCGTGTCGCCCAGCATGCGTTCGGCGAGCACCGGCATGGGGACGTCGTCGACCGGCAACGCCTCCAATACCCGCACGACCGGTGCGAGGCTCTCGCCGTCGCGCGTGAGTTCCGCGAGTGTGCCGTTCGACCGCAGTGCCTGGAGCCAGGACCCGAACCAGGCGGAGCCCGACAGCGACGAGTCTTCGGCTTCGGCGAGGAGCCGCCCCACGCCCGCCTCCCGTTCGAGGCGGCGACGGCGCGCGGCCCCGACCTCGATGCCGAGTTCGGCGAGGATCAGCGCCTTCAGATCGACGCCGAACTCGGCTGCGACATGGGTTTCCAGTTCCGCGATGCTCACGCGCAGCGTGCGCTGGGACGCACGCCGGTGCCTGCCGGTGATGCCGATGATCAGGTGCCGTTCGGCCGTCTCGGGGTCGCTGACGGAGAAGCTGGCCGCCTCTCGCTCCATCGCCGCAGCGGCCGCCTTCAGCAGCCGGCGCCATTCGGGGCCTGGCTCAACCTTCATTCGGTACCTGCCTCGTCCCGGGCGATCCGAGTGACGCGGCCAGCGAGCCGTCGTAGTCGTGGGTCTCGGTGTCCTGTGCGCCGTTCCACACCATCAGCATCGCCGAGACCGTCGCGGTCGCCTCGTCGTGGCTCAGCGAGTAGTGCGCCGCCCCGGCCACCTGCGGGTAGGTCGCCCACAGGTCGAAGCCGGTCATGACCATCTGGAGGTCGAACTCGGCGGCCAGGCTCATCAGCTCGCCGCGTCCTTTCTCGTCGACTCCGGCGAAGGCCTCGTCGAGTCCGATCATGCGCGGCGCGTGCTCGGCCGCCGAGCCGAACACGGCGTTCGCGGCGGCGAACAGCGGCAGATGAAGGGCGACCGACTGCTCGCCGCCCGACAGCTGCGAATGCACCCGTTTGGTGAGCCGCTGCTTCTGTCCGTCGGGTCGCAGGAGCGTGAATTCGAACTTGCGCCACCTGCGGTAGTCGAGGATCTCGGCGAGCAGGTCCCGGTAGGTCGTCTCCGGTCCGCGGCGGGCGCGTTCCTGCTTGATCCGGTCGGCGAAGTACTTGCGGATCTGCGGCATCATCGTCGACAGTTTCGCGGGGGCGGCGTTGAACAGGCCGAACAGTTCTCGCTCGGCCGGGTCGAAGTCTTTGAGCAGCCACGAGACGCCGAGCCGCAGGCCCGAGGAGGTGCGGCGTTCGCGCATCGCCTCGTCCATCTGCTCGACCAGGTCCCTCGATTCGATGACGCGCTGGTGGATCTGCCCGGTCAGCGAGGTCAGCAGGGCGTCCTCGAGGACGTGCTGTTCCTTCTCGGTGAGTAGCAGCTCCTGCTCCTCGCGCTGGTGGTGCAGCCACTGCCCGTAGTGGCCGACGGCCTGCCGGCCTTCGTCGGTGTCGACCTCGACGGTGATGATGCCGCCGGCGTTGTCCCAGCGGAGGTGGTGGTCGAGCCCGGTCGCGGGCAGCTGCGCCAAGATCTCCTGGAGCCGGGTGGTGACGATGGTGGTGGCGGCCTTGGCGCTGTTCTCGGTGGCCTGTACGTCCGATGTGGCCGAGCGGAGGTCGGCGAGGAGCGCGGCGACGGCCGTGGGGAGTACCGCTTTCGGCGGATCGAGGTCGGCCTCGGGCCAGCGGTGACCGGTCGGGCAGCCGAGGATGCCGAGCAGGTCGTCGTCGCAGAACGGTCGCAGCGCGAAGCTCGCCGTGCGGGCCTCGCCGATGGCGTCGACGGTGCGTCCGGCGGCGGCCTCGGCTTCGGCGATGGCGCGGCTCTCGGCCCGCACGGCCGCCTCGCGGCGCCGCTCGGCGTCCTGGGAGGTCCGCTTCGCTTGGTCGATCTTGGCGCCGAGTGCGGTGATCTGCTCGAACACGGTGGCGGTGTCGGCGTCGAGGTTCCGCTCGATCGCCTCCAGCCGCGACCGCAGCCGCCGGTGCTCTTCTTCGGCTGCTTTGGCCTTCGTCTGCATGGAGGCGACGCTCGGGGCGAGGCGGGTCAGCCGTGTCTGCTGCTGTTCGAGCCTTCCTCTCAGGTCCGCGTGGGTTCGCATCGCGAACAGCAGCTCGGTGACCGATCCTTCGAAGTCGGCGACGGCCCGGCGCACGGACTCGAGGTCGCCGCGCGCGAGCTCGTGCCGCCGCTCGGTCTCCTGGAGCCGCTGCGCCGCACCGTGCTGCCGCGCCACCGCCGCTTCCAGTGTCTTCTCGGCGCTCTCCAGGTCCCCGGCCCGCTCGGCGCGGACCAGTTCGCGACCGGTGACGTTGTTCAGCGCCCGCACCAGGTCGGCCACAGGCGGCATGGCCCGCAGTGCGTCGTCCATCGCCCGGATCTGGGCCTCGCACGCGGCGACGCCGTCCCGGAGTTCACCGGCCTCGGTCCGCAACTGCTCGATCTCCGCCTGGAGTTCCCGCATGCGCCGTTCGCGGCGGCGCTGCCGGGCGGTGGCGCCGATGAACTCCGGGGCCGCTTTGCCGGCGTGCCCGGTGACGGCGCCGTGCGCGAAGCGCCCGGCCGGGTCGACGATGGAGTACGCCGCGCGGTCGTCTTCGGGGTTGCGGACGGCGATCGATTCGAGCACCGCTTGGACCAAGGCGGTGTCGGCGGTGTCCTCGCACGTCAGGTAGTCGGCGAGGGTCGCTCCTGTCGGCCGTGAGCCGCCGGGCAGCGGTCGAAGGGACTGGTCGGAGGCGTCCCCGATGTCGCCGAGCCAGGCGTCGAGGATCCCGGACGCTTCGAGCGCGGCCTCGATGGCGGCGGCCTCCCGATCGTCGACGGTGTCCTTGAACCGAACCCATCTCCACAGCGGCGCGCCGGACCGTGCCTCGCGACCCGGACTGCGCCAGCGCGGCGTGTCGGGCGCTTCGTCGTGCTCGTCTCTGATCCGCTCCCACTCGCCGCGTTTCGATTCGATCGCGTCCTCGACCCCGCCGAGGCGGACGCTGAGGTCGCGCATGCGCCGCTCGATCGCCTCCCGGGCTTCGCGGGTGCGTTCGGTCGCCGCCTCGCGCAGATGTGCCGCGGTTTCGGCGTCGGCTTCGGCGGACCAGGAGGCCGCCGCCTCGCGCAGGTCGGCCCCGAGCGCGTCGCGGTGCTCGCGGGCCCATTCGTCGAGGTGTCGTTCGAGCGCTCGGCGTTCGGCGGTGACCGCCGCGTGCGCGTCCGTCAGCGCTCCGGTGGCCGCTTCGAGGTTCGCCTCGGCGGCTTCGGCTTGCGCTTCGGCCGTCCGGCGCTGCGAGGTGGCCTGGTCGAGTGCTTCGCCGGCCTCGGAGACGTGGCGGATGTCGCCGCGCCGCTGTTCGGCGGCCGACGCGGCACTGCGGCGCAACCGTTCGGACTCGTCGGTGAAACCCCATTCGAGGCCGCCGCGCTCGGCGAAACCCGCGGTCTTCGCCGATTGGGCCTCCACGGTGGACGTGGCGGCTTCGGTCTGCTCGGCGAGTGCTTCGGCTTCGTCTTCGGCCTCCGCAAGCTCCTCGGCGCGGTGCCGGGCCTCGTCGGCGAGCACGCTCGCCTGCTCCTTGGAGGACTCGACCGAGGTGCGCAGGTCCTCCAGTTCGAGGCGGTCTCGGTAGGCCGCTGATTCCTTGAGCCCTTGGAGTTCGCCGGACAACTCGCCGACGTGTTCATCGGCGGCCTCGGCCTCCTCGCTCAGTCGCCGCAGCTCGTCCCGAGCCGTATGAGCGGCCCGCTCGGCTTCGGTCTCCGCTGCCAGGGCGGTCTCGACCGCCGTGAGGCGGCCGTCGACGCCCTCCACGGCCAGCTTCGCGTGTGCCCTGACATAGGTGGTGTACCGGGTCAGGAAGTCGCCGACCTGCTCGTCGGCGGCGCGCAGGCTCCCGAGCGTCTTCGCCACCGCCTCCATGTCCTCGAAGGACTTGGCGGCGTCGACGACGAGTTGCTCGTCGATCGGGCGCAGGCCCTCGGCCAGGGTGTCCGAGAGCGTCTCGGGGTTGAGCTCCTTCGCCAGTTGCGGCCTGCGCAGTGTCAGGATCAGTTCGAGCATCTGCTCGTACCGCTCGGCGTCCAGGCCGAACAGCGCCGCGTTGACCCGCTCGCGGTATTCGCGTGGCTCGTCGACCACCGCGCCCGCTCCGATCTGGGCGATGATCTCCTTGCGGTTGCAGACCCGGTCGTCGGCGGCGATGAGTCCGAAGTCGAGGCCGACGCGTCCTTCGACGACGAAGTGCCACCGCTTGGGCCGGTCCTGGTGCTTGTTGACCCGCAGGCCGATCCCGATGGTGACGTGCCGGGCGCCGTCGGAGAACTCCATCCACACGTAGCCGAGCCCGTTCTCCTTGCCGCCGAACAGCAGGTTGGACTTCATCGTGCGGTCCTGGGAGGCGAAGGGGTTGAGCCGCCTGGGGGAGATGTTGCCGTCCAGCAGGAACGGGAACAGCAGCTCCAGCGCCTTGGTCTTGCCCGATCCGTTGGGGCCGCGCAGCACCAGCCAGCCGTCGGCGAAGACGAACTCCTCGTCGGCGTAGTCCCACAGTCCGATGATCCCCGCCCGAGTGGGGACGAAATGCGATTCGGTCATGCGCGCTGGTGCTCCTCCCGGAAGACGGTGTTGCGGTAGCGGCCCGCCAGCGGCTCGAGGGCGATGCCGCCTTCGACGCGGCTGACCAGCCGGAACCGCTCGAGCAGGTCGATAGCCTCGCGCAGCAGCCGCATCGGCGCCTCGTGGTGGTCTCGCCCGAAGTTCTTGGCGTACCGGCTCAGGATCTCGCCGAACACGTCGTGCACGGCCTCGTCCGGCAGGAACGGCCGTGCAGCGGTTCCAGAGCCCGGAGCGTCGGGCGCGGCTGCTTCGCCGCCGGCATCGAATCCGGAGTCGGCCGGGATGGCCTCGTCGATCTCGCGCCGCAGCCGTTTCCCGGACACGGCCGTGACCTCCACCTCGCCGGTCGCCGAGTCCGGGTCGACGACGAGGTCGCAGCAGGCGACCAGCAGCAGCAGCGCGGCGTTCGCCAAGGAGCCTTCGCGCGGAAACGCCTCCACGCTCATCCGGGCCGTGTCGACCAGCAGCACGCCCTCGCGACGGCGCTCGAAGACCAGACCCGTCAGCCGCTGCAAGTCCTCGGCGATCGCGCTGCCGCGCAAATGGTTGACGACCTGCTCGGGGTGCTCGGCGAAGTAGGCGACCGGCTGCTCGGCGACGGCCCGGCGTGCGGCCTGGCCGGCCCGCTCCTTGAGCACCGAATCCGAGTCGGTGGCGACGCGTTCCCCGAGCAGTTCGTCCACGCTGGAAACCGACTGGAGCATGACTCGGGAGCGCCATAGCGCGAACAGGGCGTCGCGGTCCACGTCGTAGAGCGCGTCCTGCTCGTCCGGGTTCGACGCCCACGCCTCCGAGGAACCGTCGGCCGCGTGGATCACCGTGCGCTCCTCCAGCCAGCCGACGGCGTCGACGAACGCGCGCCGGTGCTGGTAGTCGACCTCGTCGAATCCGAGCGCGATGATGCGGTTGGCGTCGGCCTTGAGCAGCGCGGCGAGTTCCTTCACGGTGGTCTGGGCGCCGCAGCGCGCCAGCACTGCCGTGATCAGCGACAGGTAGGCGTACCGGCGGCGGTCGAAGGCGCGGCCGGTCCGGGTGCGCGCGCTCTGGGAGGCGTCGAGTCGGTCCTTGACTCGCAGGAGCCGGGCCGTGTCGCCCCGGAGCACCAGTTGGTACCCGAAGGCTTCCCGCAGGTCGCGGGCGAGGGTCTCGGAGAACTGCCGGACGCGGCCGATGGTCCTGCGGTCGGGGAACGAGGCGGTGATGAACGGGTGCTTCAGCAGTGCCCGAACCGCCTGCTGGTAGTCGGACAGCTGGTAGTCCGAGATCTCCCGCGCGTACCGGCTCATCGGGTCTTCACCCGCTCGACCGCGAGCGCCAGGCCCGCCAGGCGCAGCGTGCCGCTCTTGGCCGACACCACGGTGTCGCCGTCGGCGGGCGTGAGCGAGAGCCGGACGCCGTTGGAGACGGCCGAGACGGTGTGCCGCAGCGGGCCGCGTCGATCGGAAACGGCCTTGTCGACCAGGCTCAGCAGCACACCGAGTTGGCGCTCGTCCAGGACCGCGCCCGCGAAGCCGTCACGGGCCTGGTCAGCCATCGACAGCGCCGCCTCGTGGTCGCGGCGCAGGTCCTCCATCTGCCGTTCGCGAAGCCGCAGCCGTGCGGTCTCGTCGCGCCTGACCTTCGCGCCGCGCGTGTCGCGGCCGCCGGTGCCGCGGCCCTTCTCGAGCAGGGTCTTCGACAGCTCGACCGCATCGGTGTCCCACCACGACGCCGAGGTGGCGTGGTTCTCGGGCTCCTCATAGGGGCGGTTGACGTGCATAGGGCCGCCCAGGTCGAACACCACGTCGAACAGCGCGTGCGCGGCCTCCATCGAGGGCGCGTTCACGAACCACGCCGCCAGGTGCCGCAGCTGCGACTCGCGGCTGACGCCGCCGCGCCGGGCGTCGGCGAGCTGGCGGACCATCCCGGTGATGTCGGAAATGGCGTTGAACGTGGCGTGCGAGAGCCTGTCCACTTCAGATCCCAGCTCCGTCGAAGGCGGCGCCAGCCACGCCTTGACGCCCTCCCAGCGCCGATGCCAGTCCGTCAGGCGGTCGGCGAGCGTCGCGAACGGCCGGTCGTCGTGCTCGGCCGCGGTCTCCACCAGCCGGTCGATCCCCGTCTCCTCGACCGCGAACGCCGCCTCGTGCAGCAGCGGCGAGTACCGCTGGAGCTCGTTGTGGAAGTCCCGCAGGTGGCTGATGAGCGCGTCCTTGTGGGTCTGGAAGATCGCCGCATTGACTTCGGTGGTGCGGGTGAGGTCTCCGATCATGGCGTAGAACCGGGCGGCCTGCTCGGCGACCTCGTTCAGCGAGGAGTCGATGCGGCGCAGCCGCCGCAGGACCGTCTCGCCGTCGCCGCCGCGATTGGCCGAGGCCAACTGCTCGAGGTCCTCCAGCAGGTCCGCGAACACCGTGCGCGACAGGGAGGTCTCCTCCATCTTCGCGCCGAGCACCGACTCGACGGCGGTGAAGGCCCGGTGCCCGGCCTCGGTGAACTGGTAGACCGAGTGGCGCCGCCGGTACTCCGCGAGCGTGGCGGCCCTGGCCGCGTCCTGGGTTCGGTCGAGTACGCCCCAGTCGTCGAGCGCGTCCAGCCGGGCGGCCAGCTCCATTTCATCGCTGCGGGGGCAGCCGACACCGCCCTCGGCGAGCGCGTCGAGCGCCTGGGCGACCGCTTCGGTGGACAGCACCACCTGGTAGTTCGCCCGGGCGCGGTCGATGGCGCGCAGCAGCCACAGGTAGTCGTGGCGCTCGGGGGAGGTGATGAAGCTGAACAGCCGCATGCGGTCGTCGAGTCCGACGGCGTTCAGCCCGAACGCGTAGTTCTCGGAGTCGGTCACAGCGGCATCGAGGTCTTCCGGTCACAGAATGGAAGCGAACCTCAATTACGGTATCAGCGCGGGCGAGGTCGGCCCGGCCGCGGCCGGGCGGACAGGTCGTACGCGCGGGCTCAGGGTGCCTCCGCCTCCCGATGGCGGCGATGCCGAGCCTGTCGGCGAGGTGCCGCAGTCCTTTGTCCTGGCGGAAGGTCCGACACGTAGGAGTCGAAGAAACGGCCGCGGCGGTTCGCCGTCCGCGCCACCGCCTCGGGAAAGCCCGCCCCGGACGAGCCGCTCGGCGTAGTCGCGCAAGCCTTGTTCCGAATCATGGTGAAGGTGGGACCTTGTTCCAAGACCGCGTCGATGAAGCCATCGCGGCCGCCATCGATCTGGCTTGTGAAAGCGGCCACGGATCATGACGCCCGAGCCGCGTCGGCCCTGCCTCGAAGCCCTCGGTAGCGTGCTTCACCGGAGCGCGGCCGTTACTGAGCTCGGCTTCGACCGTTGGACCGGGCAGAGCGAGCCAGGAGGTGCGGCATGGGACGGGAGAACCGGCAGCGACGCAAGGCCAAGTCGCGGGAGAAGCTCAAGCGCCGAACGAGGGACCGAGCGTCGGACCGGGGAGCCTTCACCCGCCAGGAGCCGAATCGGGGCGCCTTCACCTGGGAGGAACTGGTGGTCCAGGCGCGCTTCTTCCTCGTCCAGATCATGGCCGACTCCTGCCCTTGCGGCGAGTGCGATGCCCCGGCCTGGGAGGAGTCGGCGCGGCTGCTGTACCGCCGGATGCCGACCGCCCGCTGGCCCGAGGCGGTGGCCGCCGCGATCGACGCGCTCGCCGAGGAAGCGGTCGGACAGGCGTGGGATCGCGGCTGGATGCCCATGGACGTGCTCAGTCTGCTGTCCAAAGAGTGCGCCAGCGCTGCCGTCAAGGCCGCCGCCGCGACGCTCATGCGCTCCGAGCTGCGGCGCTATGCGGAGGCGCAGTTGAGCGACCAGTGGAGCGCGCAGCGGGAGACGCTGGCCGAACGCTCGCCGTCGGCCTCGGCCACTGAGGCCCTGTCCGGTCTTGAGAGTCCCGCCCGAGTTGCGGCTTTGGCCGCGCTCTTGGAGGCGCTGTACACGCTCGCCGACCTCCAACCGATCCCGCTCGTGCAGCCGCGCCCCGGCAGCCGTCGGGCCGAGGTCCGGGGCGGCGGCGCAGAATCGTCCAAAGTGTATGAGAAGATCCGGGCGCTGCTGGCCAAGGCCGAATCGACGGACTCCGACGCCGAAGCCGAGGCGTTCACCGCGAAGGCCCAGCAGCTCATCGCCCGGCATTCGATCAACGAAGCGCTGCTGGCCGAGTCTCCGGACGCGGCTCTGGAGGCCGCGGCCGTGCGGGTCTACATCGAGAAGCCCTACGAGAAGCCGAAGTCCGAGCTGCTGCACGTGGTGGCCGACGCCAACGGATGCCGGTCGGTGTACTCGCCGACCGCCGGCTTCGCGACCGTGGTTGGCGGTGCCACGAACCTGCGCTCGGTGGAGCTGCTGTACAACTCGCTGCTGGTGCAGGCGACCTCCGCGATGGCTCGGGCGGGGTCGAAGCGGGACAGGACCGGCAGGTCGCGGACCCGGTCGTTCCGCCAGTCGTTCCTGGCCTCCTTCGCGGTTCGCATCGGCGAGCGGCTGGCCGAGTCCGCCGAGGCGACCGTCCGCGAGGTGGCCGATGAGACCGGGACCGACCTGGTCCCGGTGATGCGCTTGCGGCGCGAGGCAGTGGACGCCAAGACCGAGGAACTGTTCCCGAACTTGACGATGCAGGCCTCCACGCGCATCAGTGACTACGAAGGCCACATCGCCGGCCGTGCCGCGGCCGACCGGGCAAGGCTCCAGGGAGCAGAGGCCGTGCAGGCCAGCGGATAGTGTGCGCGCACTCGATCAAGGCCACCCCGAGGCGTACGGACCCTGACTGTCCGGCCGCCTTCGACGCAGTGATGCAGGATTGGCACGAGGGCGGGCCCCAGAATTCATGCCGGAGACTGCGTGAATGACACCGACCGCAGCGGATGGTCGGTCTCGGTTCCGGGGGCGCCTTCCTATGTCCACGATCGCGGTCGAGCTCAAGTGATGAGGCGAGACGCCGCTTCCGCGGTCGGGATCGACCGACCCCCGACATCGGCGCTTATCGGAGTTCGACCGTCATGTAGTTCGGCGGGGTCTCGAAACCGTGGCGGGCATAGAACGGGATCACGCTGCCGCCGGCATGTACGGTGACCCGCATCAACCCGTCCTCCCGAGCCTGGCGGATCACCGCTTCGACCAGTCGGTTTCCGAATCCCTTGCCGCGTTCTTCCGGCACCAAGTACATGGACTGCAGGTCGCCGGCGGCGCGATCGAGCGATATCGGTGTCGGCACCCGCCCGCTCACGGCCAGCCAGACCATGCCGATGACGGTCGTATCGCGGACCGCCACGAAGCAGCGGTGGGTCTCGGCGTTGCTTCGCGCCCACTCGACGAACCGGGTCACGAACTCTTCTCGTTCCACCGCCGGCCCCGGCGGGAGCTCTGACTCCCAACGCCACCGCAGACCGGCGACGGCCTCCAGCTCCTCGTCTCTCACCGGACGGATCTCCACCCCTGCCATGGACGACGCGATCCGGTCGGAGCTCCCGTAGTAAGCGAATACCGCGGCGAGCTGATCGGCCACGAAGCGGCGCTTGGCCTCACCGTCTTCAGTGGCGGGCAGTGCTCCGAGCCGATCGGCCAGCGCGAAGAACTCGGGACCGGGTTGCCGGGTGTCGCCGTTGTGGACGAGCACGGAGATCATGAACGACAGCCCGGTCACCGCCTCATGGTGCGTGTTGATGTCGTCGCAGAGCCGCCCGATCTGACCGGGGAAGTTGCCGCCGTGTCGGAACGGGGCGCCGAGTTCTCGATTCAAGTCGCCGTAGCTGAGCGTCTCGCCGCGCGCCGCGTAGTCGCGGAGCACGGCCATGCCTGCTTCGACGAGGTCAAGGGGTGTGGACATGTCCCCATTCTCACAGAGGACTCCGGACGACGTATCCACCACATCCTCAGACGTCGATCGTCTCGGTCAGTCCCGCTCTTGCGGTATCGATGCCGCAAGCAGCTCGAAGACTTCTCCGTACATCCCCGCCGCCTGCTCGGACAACCCCTCGGCGGTGTCCGCGTTGTAGAAGTTGACGTGGAATTCCACGTAGAGGTTGCCGTAGGCGGCCCAGAACTCGAAGTACTCCGCCTGAACCGTCGCCTCTTCGTCGGCGACGCACCCATTGTCGTCCTCGGTGCAATCGACCGGCACCTCGCGTTGGCCCCGGTCCTTGAGGTGGAATTGCCAGTCGGCCGGGTCGAGTTCGGATGGGTGGGCGTCCAACTGCTGGAACAATTCGGGATCGGAAGCCGAGAACGCTTCCGGGCTGCCGATCTCGACATCGATCTGGAACCAGAAGTAGGGTTCACCGGCCGTCGCCATGGTGTATTCGTCCTCGACCCGGAACGTACACCGTGGCGCGACAACCGCTCCGAACTCGTCGATGTGCTCGAAGATGGATTCCGGTCCCACGTGCTCGGACGGCGCAAGCAGCTCCGTCAGCTCGTCGCATTGGCCTTCGGGCCACTCGACCAGGAACAGGGCGTTCGGCGGCATCGGCTGCGAGCTCGCCGCCGCGCTCGGACCGGCGGTTGGATCCTCCGTAGTAGCGACCGTCTCGCCGGGGTCCTCCGCGTCGCCTCGGCCGGTCCAGGCTACGGCCAGGTACGCCAAGAGGCCGAGCACGACTGCGCTGATGCCTCCGAGCACGAGGAATCGCCGGCTCGTCCGGCGCGTGCGGTCCGGCGAAGCCGGCCCGCCATTGTTCTCATCCACTGCCTCAGTCGCTTTCTAGTCGCTCTGCTCGGTGATGCGGTGCCCGCCTGCGGTGCGGTCCCGCATCGTGCACGGCTGGGCGACGGACTTCGCGGCCGCTGGAACTTGGGCTTCGGCTCTCGAACCGTTGAAGCGCCCCGTCGATCACCGGCCGTCGGCGGCGTTACCTCGCAACGCCTCGGCGAGGCGGTCGTTGAGCGGGATCTGTGCCGGACGCGGATCCGTTTCGAACCAGGTCGGCTTGTAGCGACGAAGCAGTGCCTCGCCGTCGCGTTCCCACGAGAAGCCTTTGCGCCGCAAGAGGCGCGAGAAGACCTGGTCCGACTTGGCCGGGTCGGCCGCTGCCGCGCGTCGCAGGGGCGCGGGGCCGAGGTCCTCGCTTTCGAGGTATTCGGTGACGGTCGTCTTCCACATGCGGCGGCGCATCAGACTCGGGTCGTCGAAGGCCTCCAGCAGCCGGTCATAGTCCGGCAGGAACGAGAGCCCCTCGACCTCGTCGTAGAGCAGGCCCAAGGTTTCCACCCCGATCAGGTCGACATCGTCGAACGGGAAGAGCCCTTCGGGAGCTGTGACGTCGGTGCCGTCGCGGCCTTGGGTGAACCGCCACTTCCAGTACTCCGCCACACGCTCTTGCGCTTCGTCGGCCGGGAAGACCGCCAAATCGGAGCCGAAGTACTCGCAGAACAGCGACCGGTCGTGGCGTTGCAGCTCCCAAGCCTTCTCCAGCAGCTCGGGGTTGCGGAACACCGCTTCGGGCTGGCTCATGGCCCACTGAGCGGCCAATTCGAGCGCTTCGCGTTCCTGGCTCGCCGAGTACTGGAGTTGCGAGCCGCTCAGCACCCACAGCTCGCCGACCGGAAGCAGGCGAGCGAACAGGTATTTCGCCTTGGCGATGCGCCGGGCCGTCGACGAGCCCATGGTGACCTCGGCGGTGTAGTCGAGCTCATCGAGCACGCCGGCCAAGCTGAGTGCGGCGCCGTTGCGGCCGTGGACTTCGTAGAGCTGCGTGACCGCGCCGTCGATCCAGGACCGGAGCATGGAGCGGTCCTCGTCGGTGAGGTCCGGCCGATCGTCGATGAAGTGCTCGATGAGGCTCTTGCCGTGCAGCGTCTCGCCGGACGTGATGAACATGTCGGTGTACATCGTGACCGCGAAGTCGTCGCCGGGCGGGACGGCCGCATCCCATTCGTCTCGGAACGGCCCAGTCGTGGCGTACGCGACGAGCTCGCCCTTCGGCTCGGCGTATCGGTCGGTCAGTTTGTCTCGTCCATTCGGCACGGATGCGGTCCTACCTCGATCGGTATGCCAGGCAGAGGGTCGGCGCAGCGCGGAGTATCAGCGCTTGAGGTCGGCGAGCAGCGAAGTGAAGCTTGCGGCATCGAGGTCGAGGATCGGCGAACCCTCGCCGAGCTTGGAGTCCCTGAGCTGGACCAAGCCGGGGAGAGCTCGGGCTTCGACGCAGTTCCCACCGGTGTTCCCGCTGCGCTGGGCCTTCTTCCACTCACTGGTCAGCATGTGATTCTCTCCACTCGTCTAGCTGTAGAGCCATCGGGAGTGTGGCAGAGAAAAGCCTACGACATCGAGCAACCTTCGCCTTGTCCGCCTCGTACTGGGCTCCGAACAGGTTTTCCTGGTAGACCACATTAGGGTCTTTCGGGTCGACGAACGACATGATCTCGTAGGACCAGCCCTTCGAAGGACCGATTGTGCTACTCGGCATGATGAAGATATCGATGCTATCTATTCCGTTCAGCTTCGCTAGGTGCTGGAGCTGGTCATCGTAGATGTCAGTGCCTTTGACCACCTTCAGTGCTCCTTCGGGAAGGATCACCCGCATCCGAGGCGGCCCGCCTGGTCTTTCGAACACCGGACTCTGTCTTTGGATGCGGAAGCCGAGCGCCGTCCGACGCTGCTCGTCAGTCAGGTTCGGGTTAGATGCGAGCACCGCTTCGGCGTAGCTCGGCGTTTGGAATAGGCCGGTGACATAGGCGTCCTCGTGGATGTCGATCGTCTCGGCCAGCGGCTCGACCTGGGTGAACCGAGTGAAACCCTCGGGCGCCGACTCCTGCCAGTTGGCAGGATTGCCCTGGCGGATCCACTTGGCCTTGGCCTTAGCGTCGTCGATGACCGCCTGCGACGCGCCGTAGTCGGCGAGCCAGCTGGCGACGACTCCCGGCTCCATGTACTGGAGCTTGCCGCTCTCGTAGCTGTTGAGGATGTCCTTCGAGGTCCCGAGGAACCACACGGCCTCTTCCTTTGAGAGACCCGCCTTCTCGCGGTACTTCGTCAGGGTTCGGGCTATCTCGCGCTGGAGGAACTTCTCGTTCGCCATCGCTTCATGATGGCAAGTAGCTGTGACATTACGGAAGGTCAACGCAGCGGCGACATTCCACCGCCGGAAATCCCGCCGCGAGGATTCCGCCGCCCCGATTCCCGTCCGCATACACGATCTTGTGTCCGCCGCTGACCTGCGCATACGTTGTGTTCAGCTAGGGGTCCAGTCACCACACCGGGAGGAGACCGACAAGTGGCCGACACCAGTCGATCGCGATTTGAGAGCCGAGACTCGTTGGAACGGGGACGGTTCAGTGACGGCGTCCGGACCTTCAGCGTCCGCGCCTCCAGCGCCGACGTTCCCGACTCCTTTCAGGTCTATGCCGATGACAGCCGCGATCTCGTCCTGGTCATCTCGGGCCTGGTCTCCCGCGAACTCAAGGCTTCCTGGGCTCCTGAATGGAAGACCGCTTCGGAGGAGTGGCGCGAGTGGCTGGAGGTCAAAGCGTTCATGGTCTTCTACAACGGCGACCGCCCCGCGACCGGAAGGGCGCGCGTCTGCAATGGCTGACAAGTACCTCGGCGAGTTTCGACGCGGCCCGGCCATCTTCACCGTCCACCGCACCGGTGCCGCCTACCGCGTCGACTGCAACGACGGCAACGGCCCCTCCGAAGTCTGCCGCCTCCATGACCACCCCGCCTCCGGCCCTCAGTGGCACGGCCCCTGGAACGGGGACCGCTGGTGCGCCTGGATCGAAGCCGAGACGCGCAAGATCATCGACTCCCCATAGAGACTCGGGCGCGGCGGGCCGGATGCCGTTGTCACTGTCCCCAGGCCTCCCACCGTCCCGCCGCGCCCGACCGAACCGCTCCACGACCCGCAGAAGACCCCAGGACCGGGCCGGGAGCGCCTCCGGAGCCGGTCGCCAGGTGGGGGCGGCCGGCTCTATCCAGATCTGAGGTTATGGCGTGCGTCAACACGGCATCCATCACGCCGACGCCGAACAGAACCGTCATGACCGACCGGGCCGATCTTTGACGCGTATCGCATTGATTCGGGGAAATTGCCTAACTGTCGACGTCCGAGTGAACGCATCGATGGCCCGGGGCCAGGAGCCGGGGAGAATCCGCAGCCACCTCGCGGCCCGAAGGCAGATCCGTCGTGTGGCAAGCTGTTCTAGCAGCCTCTCGAGTGCGAAGAGGGAGATCAGCGTGGCGAAGAACTGGGAGGGCCACCTCTGGGAGCAGCAGGCCCTCGACCACGTCCGCGAGCTCCTCCCCGAGGTCTCCGGCTACTGGGCGCTGCAGAGCTTCAGCTTCACCAGCCGGACCGGCCGGACCCGCGAGTGCGACCTGTTCGTCGCCACACCAGGCGGCCTCCATCTCATCGAGATCAAGTCGCATCCCGGCCGAGCCGTCAACTCCGGCACCACCTGGTACTTCGAGCGCGGCAAGCCGGTCCAGAACCCGCAGTGGCTGGTTGAGCAGAAGGCGAAGGAACTCAAGGGTCTTCTGGAATACCGGGCGCAGCGCGCGGGGAAGAAACTTCCGAGGCTCTTCATCACCGCTTCGGTGTTCCTCTCCGCCCCAGACCTGGACTGCCGCTTCGACGAGCAGCAGAAACACAACGTCTACGGACGCCAGGGCGTCAAGACGGGTCTGGGCGAGCAGGGCAATGTCCGCTGGAACCCCATGGGCATCCCGTCGGGCAGGACCTTCCAACTGGTGCGAGGCATTCGCCGGGTGCTGTTGGGCGAAGACGCTCCAGTCAAGCTCACTCGCCGGGCCGTCGGCGCGATCGCCGAGGCACGAGAGCGCAGCAGCGATCGGTTGGGCACCGACCGCCTGGTAATCCGTCGCAGCGGGTCGGAGATCCGCTGGTGGACCTGGGCCGGTTACCGCGCCAACCTGACACTGTAGGCGTCCCTGGGTCGATACGCGGCGATGAGCGGCGTCACCGACTGCTATTTGCGCCTTCGACCCGAGTACTCGAATCGAGACCTCTCCGAGGCGCTGTCGGCCGCAGAGATCGTCGCACCGCGACCCGACCCACGGGCGGTCGATGGACTCAAATTCAGTGCGGCACTCCCGATCGACCTGGCGGCCGCAACCCTGGCTGCCCGCCTCAGCGACCCCCATAATGCGAAAGCAACTCTTGACGCCCCTCGCACATTCACGTCATAGCTGAATGACGACTCCATGGCTTGCTCTGGTGCGGGCGCGACGACGGCGCGATCCACTGGATCGAGCAGAACATGCTTCCGGAGAACGACCTCTCGCCGGCCTTGACAGCGGAGACGACGACTTCCACATCCCTGAGTCCGTATGACCGCTCTGCTGAGGCGAACACAGTGTGCTGCTGCAAGATACGATGTTCCGGTACCTGTGATGCGGCCCGCCGGGCTTCCGCCGTCCACCTGAGCGGACACGCCCCCATACCGCACGAGTCATTCGTGTGCCTGGGGGAAGTCCGTGGCCGTCTTGCGGCGCTCCGTGCGGAGTCTTACGACGATCGATGCCGTTTTCACATCGGCGTCAGCCCTGAGTCTGGTGATCACCGAGCAGTACCGGCACGCCTTCGGTGCACAGCCCAACCGAAGCGAGATCAGAGCCTGGGAGCGAAGCATCCCCACGCTCGTCCAGGACCTCGCCGACGCCGAATTGGGAGGCGTCGAGGTCATGATCGAGCACCAACTGCCACTGACCAGCAAACGAGCCGACGTGATCCTCGCCGGCGTCGGCCACGACGGCGAGGACCGCTATGTCATCGTCGAGCTCAAGCAGTGGAGCGCGGCCGAAGTGTTCGAGGATGACCCGAACCTCGTACTCGTGCCCGGTATGAAGGGCGGTCCCAAGCTCCATCCCGCTCTCCAGGCGAACACCTACCGCGACTTCCTTCTTGACTTCACCGACGGACTGAAACCTGAGCAGGTGCACAGCATCGCGTACCTGCACCACGCCCAGGACGGCGACGTATTCGACCTGCTCGACGATGTGGGAGCGGCGCCCACGCGCCTGTTCACCGGCAGCCGCAGAGGAGAACTGCGGGATTACCTGGTGAGACTCTTCGCCCCGGAATCCGGCGCCGCGGCGGCCGACAGGCTCGAAGCCGCGCGGATCCGTCCTTCGAAGCAACTGCTCGACCACGCCGCGCCGATGCTGAAAGGACGCGACCAGTTCGTGTTGCTCGACGAGCAGAGACTCGCATTCGAGCTGGTCAGGCACGCGGTCGAGAAATCTCGTCGTTCCGACCACAAAGAGGTCGTCATCGTCTCCGGCGGTCCGGGATCGGGCAAGAGCGTCATAGCCCTCTCCTTGCTCGCCGAACTCGCCGACCGAGGCTACGCGGCGGTACACGCGACAGGCTCGAAATCGTTCACTGAGACCATGCGCCGCCATGTCGCGCGCGGATCGACGCGGACGAAGAACCTGTTCAAGTACTTCAACAGCTTTATCAAAGCCCAGCCGAACGACCTGGACGTGCTCATCAACGATGAAGCACACCGAATCCGCGAGACCTCGGCGAACAGGTTCACAAAGGCTGCGGACCGCACCGGTCGTCCGCAGGTCGAAGAGCTCATCTCTGCGGCCAGGGTCCCGGTGTTCCTACTCGACGAGCATCAGGTGGTCCGCCCTGGAGAACTGGGCACGGTCGCCGAGATCCGTGCCCACGCGCTCGCGAGGGGTCTCGACGTGCGCGAGGTCGAACTCGACGCGCAGTACCGCTGCGGCGGTTCGCGGCTGTATGAAGAATGGGTGCTCCGCCTCCTGGGACTCGATGGCGCCGAACCCGTTCCGTGGTCCGGTGACCCGCACTTCGAGGTCGCGATGGCAGGTAGCCCGTGGGATCTGGAGGCGCGACTCGAACGCCGCCGCCAGGAAGGTTACTCGGCGAGGATGACGGCCGGATACTGCTGGAAATGGTCGAAGCCGACCTCGGACAACACTCTCGTCCCGGACGTCGTCATCGGCGACTGGTCGAGGCCGTGGAACGTCTCCGGAGAGCGGTCGGTCGGCGAGGCCCCGCCCGCGTCGCTCTGGGCCACATGGGAAGGCGGGTTCGGTCAGGTCGGATGCGTCTACACCGCCCAGGGATTCGAATACGACTACAACGGCGTGATCATCGGCCCCGACCTGCTCTACCGTGGCGGACGCCTGGTCACCGATCGACGCGCCAGCAAAGACCCGGCACTCACCAGGAAGGTCACCGACACGCAGGCCGACCGCCTGATCCGCAATACCTACAAGGTATTGCTGACTCGAGGCATGCGCGGCACACTCCTGTTCTCGGCCGATCCTGAGACCCAGCGGTTCTTGACGTCTCTGGTGGAGGTCTCGACCGGGGCAGGCTGAGGGACCCACCGCCGACAGGATTCCGCTAGGCTTGTCCCTCAGCAAGAGTGGAACGCCGGACTTCCTCCAGCCATAGAGCCGCGGACACGTCCCCAACCCACACGACCAGCTCGTGTACCCCGGGGATCCGTACTTGTCCGCACTGTTCGACATCACCGCTGTCGGCCTGCTCGCCGACTTCTCCGATACCAGAAATGACGGGAGTCTCGGACGACTTCTGACGAGCCGATGCAAGATTCTGGGGCGCAAGAATCCTCAGCCAAGTGAGATCTCGGCCTGGAATCAGAGCCTCCCGGCCCTGGCAGAAGAACTCGTTGCAGCCGGTTTGGGAGACGTCGTGCTGTTCATTGAGTTCGCCATGCCTCCTTGGCGGGAACACGCCGATGTCATCCTTGCGGGACCTGGAGCGGATCACGGCCGTCCGGTGTACACCCTGGTCGAGCTCAAGCAGTGGACCGACTTCGAAGTCCGCGGCAGAGGCGGCGTGATGGCGGGCTTCAAACGCGGAAAGCCGGCGTCGAAACCCCACCCGTGGGAGCAGGCGACCAGGCACGTCGCCTACCTCACCGAACTGTACGCCGTGCTCGATCGACAGTACTTTCAGCCGATGGTGTTCTTGCACAACGCCACCGATGACTTCATGACAAGGCTGCGGAACGTGCGACACGGACTCGGTTCGACCATGTTCGGTGCCGGAGAGAAGACAGCACTCAGAAGCCGTCTGCGACAGTGGTACAGCACCGGGAGCAGCGCCGAGGCGGCTCGACTGCTTCGCCAGGCCCGAGTCCGACAGTCGGAGGTCCTGCTCAAACGGATGGACGCCGAGTTCGATCGGACCGCGAAGGACCGTTTTGTACTGCTCGGCGAGCAGTGGGAGGCCTACCAGCTGGTCGCTGAAGCCGCCGAACAAGCGGCGCTTGCCGAGCGGAAGGCGGCAGTGATCGTGCATGGTAGACCGGGCACGGGAAAGACCGCGGTGGCGCTGAAACTGGCGGGCGAGTCTTTTCGCCAGGGTAGGGGGGTCTACTACTGGGTGTGGCAGACGGCGTTTCGAGAGGCGCTGGTGAGGCATTCCGGTCTGACGACGAACGACGCCAAACAGCTCTTTCGCAGCCCGCGAGAGAAGAAGATCACCGAGCGTTCGATGCGCCTCAGCGCTGACATCTCGATCTGCGATGAAGCGCACCGATTGGAGAAGCGCACGAGCCTCCAGAGCCATCGCCGCGAGACGGACCAGATCGACGACATCCTCTCCACCTCCATGGTCCACGTCTTCTTCGTCGATGATGACCAGCAGGTGAAGATGACGGAGATCGGCACGGTCGACCGCCTTCGCGAGGACCTCGAAAGCCGAGGCGTTACCGTCTTCGAGATCGAACTCACCACCCAGGTGCGGTCGGGCGGTGTCAAGGCATACGTCGATTGGGTCCGTAGGCTTGTCGGTCTGGAACCCGAGACTCCTGGACTTTGGGAGCAGAGGGAAGACTTCCGACTCTGGGTCGCGGAGCAGCCCGACGAGGTAGAGCGGATTCTCCATGCCCTTGCCGAGGAGCGGGAACGATATCGCATTACCGCCGGCATCTGCTGGGATTCGACTGACGACGGATACGGCAGCGTGACGATCGGCGACTGGTCTCGGCAGTGGAACCTCAAGAAGGCCGCTGAAGATGGTCCGGAGGCCAAGCGCTGGGCCTGGGACACTGGCGGCTGGAGGCAGATCGGCTGCGTCCACACCGCTCAAGGCCTCGAATGGGAGTGGGCCGGGGCCATTATCGGACGGGACCTGATCTGGCGCGGTTCACATGCCGTTCCGGTCCTCGAGAACAACACCGACCTGCCTTCATACCGCACTCGCGAAGACGATCGGAGGCGTGCCGAGAAGCTGCTCCGCAATGCCTATTACATCCTCATGACCAGAGGGATGCGCGGCATGGTGATCTATGCCGAGGACAACCTGTTGCGAGCCGAACTCAGGTCGCTGGTTCAGCCGCTGCCGCTGCCGCTCGGTGCCGAGCCGGAGATCAAGGAGAACCGTATCTTCCGCAATCTGCCCGAGCAGCTCATCGACGTCGTTCACCAAGTGCACGGGGAGGGAGTGTCGCTACCACACATGGGGATCGAGTACGTGCCCGGACACCGGTCCAAACTGGCATGGCGCGAACAGCGGGTTGTGATCCTCCGCGACGACCTGGATCCTGAGACGGCGGCGAACGCGATCAGCGCCTACGGGGATGCCGGCTGGGAGGCCCGGAAAGCATCGGATTGGGACGCGGACTCGCTGCGAAGCGCTCTGCTTCGCGATCTCGACTCCGCTGGGACGGTTTCGCGTCGCCGGCGGCCGTGAGCGTACGACGGACCTGCGCGAGGAATTGCCGATGTCGTACGGGCCGCGGTGCCGATCACCGTCCCGGCCGCCCGGTAGGAAGACGGCGCCCGCGTGGTACATCGATCGAACGGTCGGCAAGTTGCCGACAGCAGCGCTCAGCTACCGCCCGAGTACGGCCAGGATCAGAAAGGCTCCGGCACCGGCCAGGGCCGTGGCGAGCAGCGCGGTGACCAGCAGCAGTCGTCCGCCTGGCGCGACCGGGGGAGGACCGGCGGCCGGGGTGGCGCGCAGTCGACGTTCGAGTCGGCATGAGCGAATACCGGCCGTTGCGAACAGGGACACCCCGCCGATGAGGCCGGCGATCGGCAGGACGATACCCAACCAGGGAACCGGAGCGGCAAGGAGACGCGCCGCGACTGCCAAGGCGGCCGTGAGACCGAGCGCGGTGCGCTGCCAGGCGAGACTGTTGCGCTCGGGTTGGAGCCCTGGGTCCCAGTGCCCGCCCGACCCGGCCCGTCGGGTCATCGCGCGGGCCCGGTCAGCAGGGCGACGACTACGAGCACACTGGCCAGCATCACTCCGATGGTAATCGGGAGCGCGGAGATCGACGCCGGGAGCGGCCGGCCGGCTCGGATGGCGCGCTCTGTGCGGGACCATCCGACCCATGCCTGCACCGGTAGGGCGAAGCCGATGGCGATCAGGATCAGCGCGGTTATGAGCCGGAGGGTCTCCTGCAGCGGATCGGCCAGGGCCTCCAATGCCACTCCACCGGCGGTGAAGGCCAGCGCAGTGCGGATCCAAGCCAGAAACGTCCGTTCATTCGCCAACGTGAAACGCGGATCG
The DNA here is from genome assembly GCF_054779575.1 of Glycomyces halotolerans. NCBI lineage: Bacteria > Bacillati > Actinomycetota > Actinomycetes > Glycomycetales > Glycomycetaceae > Glycomyces > Glycomyces halotolerans. The sequence goes on along the minus strand of NZ_BAAGXZ010000014.1, from coordinate 13,954 downwards.
GGCTCCTCGCCGTGGTCGTAGACGCGGCGAGGGAATCGTCGCTCGCTCACTCGACCGACTCCCCGCGGAGGGACGGGTGGACGTGGCGGCTCTCTTCGACTGTCACGGGACCACAGTCTAGGAGTGCCTCATGCTCACCGTGAGGTTCCTGGGAATCTGCGAGGTCTCGTGTAGGGCCGAGCCGACGCCCGGGCCGGATCGACGGACGCCTCAGCTTCCTGCGGGGAAGTTCTCCCGATCATGCCGGGCCGGGCCGAGGGCATGGAATCGAGCGGAACGGGTATCAGGTGCTGTAGCGACGGTTCAACGCGGCTGAGAGGACGAGGGGCGGTGAGTCGAGATGCCGACCGGCACGGTCAAATGGTTCGACGCCGGCAAGGGTTACGGCTTCATCGAACCCGATGAGGGCCGAGACGACGTGTTCGTCCACTTCAGCGGCATCGAGGATTCCGGGGGCTACCGAAGCCTGACGGAGGGCCAGCGGGTCAGCTTCGATGTCACGAGAGGCGATCGCGGCGAGCAGGCGGCCCACGTTCGGCCGACCTGATGACGACGGCACCGGACTCTGCCAGAGCGATCGGCTTCGCCGACCTGGGACTCCGTCATGAGCTGCTGCACGCCCTGACGGACCTGGGGTACGAGGAGCCGACGCCGATCCAGCGCGAGGCCATCCCGCCGCTGCTGGCCGGGCGCGACCTGCTCGGCCAGGCCGCGACGGGAACCGGAAAGACCGCCGCGTTCGCCCTTCCGGTGCTCCAGCGCCTGGCGGAGGAGGACCGCGGCTCCGACCCGGGGGCGCTGGTACTGACCCCGACGCGGGAGCTGGCCGTGCAGGTGTCGCAGGCGTTCCACCGCTACGGCCGGGAACTGGAGGTCCGCGTCGTGCCGATCTACGGCGGGCAGCCGATCGGCCGCCAGTTGCAGGCGTTGGACCGCGGCGTGGACATCGTGGTGGCCACGCCGGGCCGGGCGCTCGACCACATCGGCCGCCGGACGCTTCGCCTGCACGACATCGGCATAGTGGTGCTCGACGAAGCCGACGAGATGTTCGACATGGGCTTCGCCGAGGAAATCGAGGAGATCCTCGACCAGATCGGCGAGGACCGGCAGACGGTCATGTTCTCGGCCACGATGCCGCCCCAGATCGACCGCGTCGCCCGCAAGCAGCTGCGCGACCCGGTCCGGGTGGCGCTGGGCCTGGAGGCGGGGACCGGCGAGGAGCCGCCACTGGTGCGGCAGATCGCCTACATGGTCGCCCGGCCGCACAAGCAGGCGGCCATCGGGCGCATTCTCGACTTGGAATCGCCGGCCGCGGCGCTCGTCTTCTGCCGCACCCGCGAGGAGGTCGACCGGCTCGCCGAGTCGCTGAACGGGCGCGGGCACCGGGCCGAGGCCCTCCACGGCGGTATGGGCCAGGAGCAGCGCGACCGCGTGATGCGGCGGCTGCGCGCGGGCAGTGTCGACCTCGTGGTCGCCACCGACGTCGCCGCCCGCGGTCTCGACGTCGAGCAGCTGACGCACGTGGTGAACTACAACGTGCCGTCCGCGCCGGAGGACTACGTGCACCGCATCGGCCGGGTGGGGCGCGCCGGGCGCGAGGGCACGGCGATCACCTTGACCGAGCCGCGCGAGCACCGCATGATCAAGGCGATCGAGCGGCTGACGAAGCGGCGCATCGCCGTGGAGCGGGTGCCGACGGCGGCGGACCTGTTCGCGCACCGCATGGAGTTGACGCGCGCCGCCTTGCGCGAGACCCTTCTCGGTGACGACTTCGACCGATTCCGAGCGGTTGTCGAGCCGCTGGCCGACGAGTTCGACGTCATGGACGTCGCGCTGGCGGCGGTGCGGCTGGCGCACGAGTCCAGCGTCGGATCGGCCGACGAGGCGGAGATACCCGAGGTGGCCGAGCGGGCCGCCGGTCGCGGGCGTCCGGCGCGCCACGACGGCACGGTCCGGGTCTTCATCGGGATGGGCCGGAGCGCAGGGGTACGACCGCAGGATCTGGTGGGAGCCATAGCCGGTGAGACCCGGCTCAGCGGCCGCGACATCGGGGCCATCGACATCGCCGAGCGCTTCTCGCTGGTGGAGGTGCCCGAGCCGGAGGCCGACGAGGTGATCACCGCGCTGCGGCACACCACCATCAAGCGCCGGAAGGCGACCGTGCGCCGGGATCGGGAACCCTACCGCCGCGGCGACTTAGCGATCATCGCCTTCCAAGGCAGGCTGTCCCCCTGGCCATGACCGTCTGCGGCCTCCTCCTCTGGGCTTTCATCCTCCAGCGCCTCCCCATCCGCGCGGCGGGAGCGCGGGTATGCGGCCCCTTCGCCGTCGACCCGCATCCGGCAGCGGTACTCCCTCGGTATTGCCGAACACTAGGACAGTATGTAGCATGAGTGCTATCAACTGTCCGATCCATGTGACGGAGGAGTCCATGGCACCCGCCTCCCCATCCGAGGGCCCCGCCATCGCCGTATCCGACCTGCGGATGCGCTACGGCGACAACGTCGTCCTCGACGGCATCGACTTCGAGCTGCGCCACGGCGGCGTCACCGCGCTCCTCGGGCCCAACGGCGCCGGAAAGACCACCACCGTCGAGATCCTCGAAGGCTTCCGCGCCCGCTCCGGCGGCGACGTCGACGTCCTCGGCGCCGACCCGGCCCGCGGCGACGAGCGCTGGCGCGCCCGCATGGGCATCGTTCTCCAGGAATGGCGCGACAACGGCAAATGGCGGGTGCGGGACCTCCTCGCCCACTTCGCCGACTACTACCGGCCCTACACCGAACCGTGGCAGGCCGACGAACTGCTCGAACTGGTCGGCCTCGCCGAGCAGTCCCGCCAGCGCATCCAGACCCTCTCGGGCGGGCAGCGCCGCCGCCTCGACGTCGCCTGCGGCATCGTCGGCCGGCCGGCCCTGCTGTTCCTCGACGAACCCACCACCGGATTCGACCCGCACGCCCGCCGCGAATTCCACGACCTCATCCACGGCCTCACCGACCTCGAGGGCACCACCATCCTGCTCACCACCCACGACCTCGCCGAGGCCGAGAAGCTCGCCGACCGCATCCTCATCCTCGCCGGCGGCCGGATCATCGCCGACGGCTCGCCCGACGCGCTCGCCCGCGCCGCCGCGACCACCGCGCAGGTGACGTGGATGCAGGACGGGCGAGTCCAGGTCCACGCCACCGAGGACGCCACCGCCTTCGCCCGCAAGCTCCTCGCCACCGACGAGGGCGCCGTGACCGACCTGGAGATCCACCGGGCCAGCCTGGAGGAGGCCTACCTGACCCTGGTCGCGCAGTTCGAGGCCGGCCAGGCCGACGCCGCCGTGGACAGCTTTCAGGAGGCCACCAAATGAACCCCACCCTGCACGCCTACAAGACCGGCTGGCGCCGGGCGCTCATCCAGACCCGCATCTCCCTGACGACCCCCTCGGACGTGTTCGGGTACGTCCTCCCGGTCGGCATCGCCGTGCTCGTCCTGGCCTTTCTGCGGGGCGTCGAGATCGACGACTCCCCGGTCGGCCTCGGGGCCATGAACATGCCCAGCCTCATGGGCATGATGATCGTCTGGAGCGGCGTGTTCGGCGTCGTCGGCATCCTGGTCATGGACCGCACCAACGGCACGCTCCTGCGCGCCAAGTCCATGCCCGGCGGCATGACCGGCTACCTGGTCGGCAACACCGTCTCGCTGGCGATGTTCACCGCCATCACCGTGTCGGTCATCCTCGTCACCGGACTGCTCCTGTTCGACGGTCTCCGATTCACCTCCCCGGACCGCTGGCTGATGTTCCTGTCGGTCCTGCTGCTGGGCATCGCCTCCACCATCCCGGTCGGGGCGGTCCTCGGCGCGCTCATCGACAAACCCCAGAACATGGGCCTGGTCATGCTGCCGTTCATGGGCCTCATCGCCATCTCGGGGATCTTCTACCCGATCACGGCGCTGCCGGGATGGCTCCAGGCCATCGGGCAGGTGTTCCCGCTCTACTGGGCGGGCCTGGGGATGCGGCACGCGCTGCTGCCCGACGCCGCCGCGGCGGTCGAGATCGGCCACAGCTGGCGGACCCTTACGATGTTCGCCGTGCTCGCGGTCTGGGCGGTCGCCTCGATGGCGCTGGCTCCGAAGCTGCTCAGCCGCATGGCCCGCCGAGAATCGGGCTCCTCCGTGGCTCAGCGGCGCGAGAAGATGTACCAGGAATGGGGTTAGACCGTGGCCGACGACGTCGTGTACAACCGCATCGCCGTGCTGCGCGCCGAGAGGGGCATCTCGCGGCGCCAGCTCGCCGACGCGCTCGGCGTCCACTACCAGACCGTCGGCTACCTCGAACGCGGCGAATACTCCCCGAGCCTCCATCTGGCGCTCAAGATCGCCGAGTACTTCGAGGTGAGCGTCGAAGTCGTCTTCTCCACCAAGCCGTTCCCCCGGATCGGCACCTGACCGGCCGAAGCGGACACCGAAGCCCTCATCGACGACCGGCGGCGGTCTCGGAGACGTCGCCGAGCCGGTCGGAGGGGAGTCGAAGGCCCTGTGGCGGGATGAGCAGCCTGTTCGCGGGGAGGATCAGAGGCCCTGGTTACCAGGGCCTTTTGTATGTCCTCTAGAGCCAGTCCTCCAGGTTCGCTGCTGTTGGCCGTGCCTCAGGAGCAGGGCGAGCATGAAGCCGGGGAAGGCGATCGCCCGGAGGCTTTTTCCACGAGGTCGAGACGGGCAGGGGTGGACATGGCGTGCAGAGTGCGGTAGTTTCATGCTTCCTTCGACGGAAGCGGCTAGGAACGCAGTGTGATTCTGCGGCGGTCCCGCCACTGTATTCGGGGAGTCGCCCGCCCCGGAGCTCTTGAGAGCTCCGGCCGGACGGAGCGCGGCCACTGGGTCTTCGGGCCCGGGAAGGTCGGGCGGACGGCGTTGATCCGAGAGCCAGAAGACTGCGGCTTCCTGTCACGACTGAGGGGACGAGGATCCCCGAGGAGGTCGACATGACGGCTATTGGTGCTGCGACCCGAACCGCGCCCCGATGGGGCCTGATGGCGCTGACGGTGCTCGCCATGAGCGCTCTGATGTTCCTGGTCGGCTTCGAGCAGGGCACGCTCACCGGTGGGAGCCCGGTGCTCCACGAGGCGTTCCACGACGCCCGTCACCTGCTCGGACTCCCGTGCCACTGACCTGTCGATGATCACCGACAGCGTTCGCCGCGGACTCGCGGCGGGGCTGGCAGCCGGTCTGGTCGCAGGGGCGTTCGCGCTGCTCGTTGGAGAGGTCCCCCTCCAGGAGGCCATCGAACTCGAGGAGCGGGCGCAATCCGCTGCCCACGGACCGGCCGAGGCCGCCCACGACCACGGTGAGGAATTCACCGTCTCCCGCACCGCGCAGCAGGCCCTGCTTCCGGTCGGGACCGCACTGCTCGGCGCCGCCTACGGCGGCCTGTTCGGGCTCGTGTTCGCCTTCGTCGCCAGGGACTCTCGCGACCGCTGGAAGGGCGCCCTCGCCTTCGGCGTCGCCGTGTGGGCGGCGATCGCCCTGTTCCCGGGCCTGAAGTACCCGTCCAACCCTCCCGGGGTCGGAGACCCGTCGACGGTGGAAGCGAGGACGACGTGGTTCCTCGTCGCGATCGGCGCCTCGGCGGCCATGGCCCTGCTGCTGTGGGCGGCTTCGCGATGGCTCCGCCGCCGCGGCATGGACGACGTGCCGCGCCAGACGCTGGTCGGCGTGGTCGCCGTCTTGCTGTACGGCGCGTTGTTCTTCACGCTGCCCGCCAATGGCGATCAGGCCGAGGCGCCGGCCGATCTGCTGTGGGACTTCAGGTTGGCATCGATGGCGACACAGGCGATCCTGTGGCTCGGTCTCGCCGTCGTCTTCGGCTGGTTGTGGCACCGCGACGCGAAGCGGGAGTCCACGTGAGCGCGTTCGCGAGGCTCATTCTGGTCCGCCATGCTCCGACTGCCGCGACCCGCCGCCACGCCTTTCCCCTCGACGAACCCTTGGACGGAGCGGGGGAGCTGGAGGCGGCCGGGCTGCTCGGCAAGCTGGAGGCGTCCCGGGCCGCCACCGCGCCGGTGCGGCGCTGTCGCCATACCGCGGTCCTCGCCGGGTTCGAGGACGCCGAGCCGGATCCCCGATGGTCTGAATTGGATTTCGGGGAGTGGGCGGGCGCGACGCTGAACGAGATCGGCGAGCGTCAGCCGGACCGGCTCCAAGCGTGGCTGGACGACCCGCGGACCGCCCCGCCCGGCGGCGAGTCGCTCGCCGATCTGGCCGCACGCGTGCGCGAAGGGCTCGCCGCATACGGCGTCTCCGGATCCGACACCGTGGTGTTCACCAGCGGCGGTCCCATCAAGGCCGCCGTGGTGGCCGCCTTGGGCGCGCTGGATTCGGCGTTCTGGCGACTCGACGTCAACCCGTGCTCGGCCACCGTCCTGCACTGCCATTCCGGCCGGTGGACCGTCCGCAGCGTCAACACCGACCCGACAGGGGGCCGCAGGTGAGTCCCCACGGCTTCGGGCTCCTCGCCGGGTACGCGGCCGACCTGCTGCTCGGCGACCCGCGCCGGTACCATCCCGTCGCCGGACTCGGGCGGGCCGCGGCCGCGCTCGAACGGCTCACCTACCGCGATTCCCGCCTGTCCGGCGCGGTCCACACCGGAGCGTTGGTAGCCGGAGGCGCGGCCCTGGCGGCCGCCGCGCACACCGCCGTCGAACGCCGTCCTTGGACGCGCGCGGCCTGGACCGCCGCCCTCGCCTGGACCGTCATCGGCGGTCGATCCCTGCGCCGCGAGGCGGCGGGGATCGCCGCCGTGATCGAACGAGGCGACCTGGACGACGCCCGCAGACGCCTGTCGTCGCTGTGCGGACGCGATCCCTCGCATCTGAGCGAGGCCGAACTGGTGCGCGCCGCCGTCGAATCGGTCGCCGAGAACACTTCCGACGCGGTCGTCGCCCCGCTGTGGTGGGGCGCCGTCGCCGGGCCGGGCGGCCTCGCCGGATACCGCGTCGCCAACACCCTCGACGCCATGATCGGGCACAAGTCGCCGCGTTACCGCCGCTTCGGCTGGGCCGCCGCCCGACTGGACGATGCCGCGAACTGGATCCCGGCCCGGCTTTCGGCCGCGCTGGCGGTCGGGCTCGCCCCGCTGGTCGGCGGCTCACCGAAGCGGACACTGCGCGTCTGGCGGCGCGACGGCCACCGCCACCCCAGCCCCAACGCCGGGCGGGTCGAGGCCGCGTTCGCAGGCGCCCTCGGCCGGACCCTCGGCGGCGGCGAGAACCGCTATCCCGGGCACACCGACACCCGCCCGGCCCTCGGTGACGGACCCGCGCCGACCGTCGCCGACCTGCGCCACGCGATTCGGCTGGCCGCCGCCGTCAGCGCGGCGGCCGCCGTCGGCGCCGCCCTCATCTGCCGGAGGCGCCCATGAGCGGCGCCATCCTGCTGGCCGGCACCGCCTCGGACGTCGGCAAGAGCGTCATCACCGCCGGGGTGTGCCGCCACCTGGCGCGCCAAGGCATCACGGTGGCACCGTTCAAGGCCCAGAACATGGCGCTCAACGCGGCGGTGACGGCCGACGGCGGCGAGATCGGCCGCGCCCAGGCCGCCCAGGCCGCGGCATGCGGCATCCCTCCCGAGACCGCCATGAACCCCATCCTCATCAAGCCCACCGCCGCCCACCGCAGCCAGGTCGTGGTCATGGGCAGACCGGCCTTCGACACCGGCGCCCGCGACTACCACGCCCGCAGACGCGTCCTCATGCCCGCGGTCCTCGGCGCGCTCGACGACCTCAAGGGACGGTTCGAGGCGGTGGTCTGCGAAGGCGCCGGAAGCGCGGCCGAGATCAACCTGCGTCCCCACGACCTGGCCAACATGGGCCTCGCCAGGGCGGCCGGCATGCCCGTCGTCCTCATCGCCGACATCGACCGGGGCGGGGCCCTCGCCGCCCTGTACGGCACGCTCGCGCTCCTCGAGCCCGCCGACCAGGCGCTGGTCGCCGGCTTCGTCATCAACCGCTTCCGCGGCGACCCGGCCGTCCTCGAACCCGGCCTCGAACAGCTCCGCGGGCTCACCGGCCGCCCCTGCCTGGGGGTGCTCCCGCACGCCGACGGTCTCGATTTCGACGCCGAAGACTCCCTCGCCTTGGACCGGACGCTGCCGGTTCTGGCGCCGGTCGGCTCGGACCGGATCGAAGTGGCCGTGGTCCGCCTGCCGCTCATCAGCAACTTCACCGACGTCGACGCCCTCGCGGCCGAGCCCGGCGTGACCGTCCGCTTCACGGTCTCCCCGGAGGACGTGCGCCGCGCCGACCTCGTCATCCTGCCCGGAACCAAGAACACCGTCGGCGACCTCGGATGGATGCGCCGCACCGGCCTGGCCGATGCGATCGGCGACCGAGCCGCCTCCGGCGGACCCGTACTGGGGGTGTGCGGCGGCTACCAGATGCTCGGGCGGGAGATCACCGATGAGGTCGAATCGCGGGCCGGAGTGGTGCCCGGACTCGAACTGCTGCCGGTGACCTGCGAGTTCTTCGAGGAGAAGACGCTCGCGCTCCACACCGGCACGGCGCCCGGCCTCGGCGGCGCGACGGCGGGAGGCTACTCGATCCACCACGGACGCCCCAAAGTGGAGGGCGGTCGAGCGTGGCTGCTCGACGACTCCGGCGCCGAAGAGGGATGCGTCGCGGGATCGGTGTGGGGTACCAGCTGGCACGGCGTCCTCGAGCACGATGAGGTCCGCAGGGGACTGCTCGGCCGCATCGCCCGCGACGCCGGACTCGACTGGAGGCCCGGGGCCGAACCGTTCGCCGCCGTCCGCGAGCGCCGCCTCGACCGCCTCGGCGACCTGGTCGCCGAACACCTCGACACGGCCGCGCTGGAAGACCTGCTCACCCGCGGGGCCCCGGCCGGGCTGCCGGTCGCCCCTCCGGGAGGCGCGCCACGACCTCGCATGTGGACTGAGGAGTCGCATTGACCACGATCCTGCTGCTGAGCACCGCCGACACCGAGATCCTCGCCGCGGCCGGTGCCGTCGACCGGCTCCCCGAAGGCGCCCCGCGCGTGCGCGCTCTCAACCCCGCCCGCGCCCCGAAGGACGACCTCGGGCCTTGGCTCGACGCGGCCCTGGCCGACGCCGAGGCGGTGGTGGTGCGCCTGTTGGGCGGCCGGGCCGCGTTCCCCGAGCTGTTCGACTCGCTGCGTCGCCGCTGCGTCGAGGCCGATGTCCCGCTGCTGGCCCTGTCGGGCGAGAGCTCGCCGGACGCCGAGCTGACCTCCCTGTCGACCGCCCCCACCGCCGCCGTCGCCCACGCCTTCGAATACCTGCGGCTGGGCGGGATCGGCAACACCGAGCAGCTGCTGCGGTTCGTGTCGGACACGCTGCTGCTCACCGGGCTCGGCTTCGAAGCGCCCGCCGAGCTGCCCGACCACGGCGCCTACCATCCCCGCGATCCCGAACCTCTGGCCGCCGTCGACCCCGACCGGCCGCTCATCGGCGTGGTCTTCTACCGGTCCCACCTCGTCAGCGGCAACACCGAGTTCGTCGACGCCCTCATCGACGCGATCGAAGCCCGAGGCGCCCAGGCGATCGGCCTGCACTGCTACTCGCTGCGGCCCGACGCCGAAGGCCGCGTCGGCCTGCTGTCCATGCTCGACGAGGCCGCGGTGCACCCCGACGCCCTGCTGCTCACCGTCCTGGCCATGGGAGGCGCGAACGCGTCCGACACCGCGACGTGGAAGGCCGAGGCCCTGCAACGGCTCGGCGTCCCCGTCATCCAGGCACTGGCCTCCACCGGCAGCCGCGAGGCCTGGGCCGAAAGCAGCAACGGACTGTCCCCGATGGACACCGCCATGCAGATCGCCCTGCCCGAGTTCGACGGCCGCATCATCGGCGTGCCGTTCTCCTTCAAAGAGCTCACCGAGGACGACGACCGCATCGGCGGCCCCCTCGTCCGCTACCGGCCGGACCCCGAACGCACCGAACGCGTCGCGGGCATCGCCGCCGGACACGCCCGCCTGCGGCGACTCCCGCGCTCGAAGAAGCGGATCGGCCTGGTCCTGTCGAACTACCCGACCAAGCACAGCCGTATCGGCAACGGCGTCGGCCTCGACACCCCCGCCTCCTGCGCGGCCCTGCTGCGGCGCATGCGCGAGACCGGATACGACCTCGGCGACATCGACGAACGGCTCCTCGACGACGGTGACGCCCTCATCCACGCCCTGATCGACCGGGGCGGCTTCGACGCCGACCTGCTCACCGACGCCCAGCTCGCCGCCGCCGACGCCAAACTGCCCGTCGAGGACTACGAGACCTGGTTCAAGCGCCTCCCCGAAGACCTGCGCGAATCCGTGGAGGCCCAATGGGGGCCGCCGCCCGGCGAGGTCCTGCTGACCCCCGACGGCCGCCACCTGGTCACCGCCACCATGCGCATGGGCAACGTGGTCATGGCGATCCAGCCGCCGCGCGGCTTCGGCGACGACCCCGTCGCGATCTACCACGACCCCGACCTGCCGCCCACCCACCAGTACCTGTCCGCCTACTGGTGGCTCACCCGCGTCTTCGGCGCCGACGCCATCGTCCACGTCGGCAAGCACGGCACCCTCGAATGGCTGCCGGGAAAGGGCGTGGGCCTCTCGGCCTCCTGCGCCACCGACGCCGCCCTCACCGACGTGCCCCTGTTCTATCCCTTCGTCGTCAACGACCCCGGCGAGGGCACCCAGGCCAAGCGGCGCGCCCACGCCGTCATCGTCGACCACCTGGTGCCGCCCATGATGCGCGCCGAGACCTACGACGACCTCACCCGGCTGGAACAGCTCCTCGACGAGTACGCCGAGCTCGAACTGCTCGACCCGAGCAAACTCCCTGCCATCCGCGAGCAGGTCTGGGAGCTCCTGGTCGAGGCCGACATCGCCCGCGAGCTCGAAGTCGAGGCCATGCCCGAGGATCCGGAGGACTTCGGCGAACTCATCGTCCACGTCGACGGCCACCTCTGCGAGATCAAGGACCTCCAGATCCGCGACGGCCTCCACATCCTCGGCTCGCCCCCCGACGGCGAGCAGCTGCGCGGACTGGTCCGGGCCATACTGCGCCTGCCCCAAGGGGAGACGCCCGGCCTGCGCGCCACCGTCGCCGCCGAGTTCGGCCTCGACGAGGACGAGCTGACCCGCGACGGCGGCCGCCGCATGAGTATCGACTGCACCGAACTGGCCCGTTTCGCCCCCGGCCCGACCACCACCCGCGGCGACGTCCTCGACCGCGTCGACGCCCTCACCGGACGCCTCGTCGACGCCGTGGCCGAAGCCGAATGGTCGGCCGACGCCGTCGACGGGATCGTCGCCGACGTTCTCGAACGCACCGCCGCCCCCGTCGCCGACGTGCTCCGCTTCGCGTGCGACGAGGTCGTGCCGCGCGTACGCGCCTCCGCGGCCGAAATCGAACGGCTCCTGTCCGGACTGGACGGCGAGTACCTGCCCGCCGGGCCCTCCGGCTCGCCCACCCGCGGGCGACTCGACGTACTCCCCACCGGGAAGAACTTCTACTCCGTCGACCCCAAGGGCCTGCCCAGCCCACTCGCCTGGGAGGTCGGCGTCAAGCTCGCCGACGCCCTCCTGGAGACCCACACCGAGCGGCAGGGGCGCCTGCCCGAGACCGTCGGCATCGTCGTGTGGGGCACCGCGAACATGCGGACCCACGGCGACGACATCGCCGAGATCCTCGCCCTCCTCGGCGTCCGCCCGACCTGGCACGAGGAGACCCGCCGCGTCACCGGCCTCGACGTGATCCCCCTGGAGGAGCTGGGCCGTCCTCGCATCGACGTCACCGTCCGCATCTCGGGCTTCTTCCGCGACGCCTTCCCACACTTGGTCGCGCTCGTCGACCGGGCCGTCGAGACGGTCGCGGCCCTCGACGAACCATCGGAGGAGAACTTCGTGCGCGCCCACGCGCTGGCCGACCGCGAACGCCTCCGCGGCGAAGGCGTCGGCGAGACCGAGGCGGCCCGCCGCTCCACCGCGCGGATCTTCGGCGCCAAGCCCGGCGCCTACGGGGCCGGCCTGCTGCCGCTCATCGACGCACGCAACTGGCGCGACACCGCCGACCTGGCCGAGGTCTTCACCGTCTGGTCCGGGCACGCCTACGGGCGCGGCCTCGACGGCATCGAGGCCCACGCCGACCTGCACGCCAACCTGAGACGCGTCCAGGTGGCGGTCAAGAACACCGACACCCGCGAACACGACATCCTCGACTCCGACGACTACTTCCAGGAGCACGGCGGCATGATCGCCGCCATCCGCCACCTGACCGGCGCCGCACCCGAGGCGTTCATCGGCGACTCCTCCGACCCGTCCCGCCCCGTCGCCCGCACCCTCGGCCAGGAGGTCGACCGGATCGTCCGCTCCCGCGTGGTCAACCCCCGCTGGATCGCCGGCATGCAGCGCCACGGCTACAAGGGCGCCTTCGAACTGGCCGCCACCGTCGACTACATGTTCGGCTACGACGCCACCGCGAACGTCGTCAAGGACTGGCAGTACGCCAAGGTCGCCCAGTCCTACGTCATGGACGACGACGTGCGCTCCTTCATGGAGGAGTCCAACCCCTGGGCGCTGCACGGCATCACCGAACGGCTCCTCGAAGCCGTCCAACGGGGCATGTGGGCCGAACCCGACCCCGAGCTGCTCGACCGACTGCGCCGGGCCCACCTCGAAGCCGAAGGCGCGGTAGAAGACCGAGGAGAGGAAGGCACCGAGTGAATTACCCGTTCAGCGCCCTCGTCGGCCAGGACCGGCTCAGCACCGCGCTCCTGCTCGGCGCGGTCGACCCCCGTATCGGCGGTGTACTCGTGCGCGGCTCCAAGGGATCGGCCAAGTCCACCGCCGTGCGCGGCCTCGCCGCCCTGCTGCCCGACATCGCCACCCGCGTCGGCTGCTCCTACAACTGTCCGCCCGACGATCCCGCCGAACTGTGCCCGAGCTGCGCCGACGCGCCCGAGCAATGGCGGCCCACCCCCTTGGTCGAACTGCCCTTGGGCGCCTCGGAAGACCGACTCATCGGCTCGATCGACCTCGAACGGGCCCTCGCCGACGGCTGGCGCAGCTTCCAACCCGGACTCCTGGCCCGCGCCCACCGCGGACTGCTCTATGTGGACGAGGTGAACCTGCTCGACGATCACCTCGTCGACGCGCTCCTCGACGCCGCCGCGATGGGCTGGAACCACGTCGAACGCGAAGGCGTCTCAGCCCGCCACGCGGCCCGGTTCCAACTCGTCGGCACCATGAATCCCGAAGAGGGCGAACTGCGCCCCCAACTGCTCGACCGCTTCGGCCTCACCGTCGAGGTGACCGCCCCGGCCGATCCCGCCGAACGCGCCGAAGTGGTCCGCCGCCGCCTCGCCTTCGACGCCGACCCCGAGCGCTTCGCCGAACGCTTCGAGCAGGCGGAGAAGCGCCTCACCGAACGCCTCGCCGCCGCCCGGGCTCTGCTCGGCCAGGTCGGCCTACCCGAATCCTGGCTCGTCCGCATCGCCGAGGTCTGCGCGGCCTTCGAGGTCGAGGGCCTGCGCGCCGACATCGTCACCGCACGTGCCGCCACCGCGCTTGCCGCCTGGGACGGCCGCACCGAGGTCACCCGCGCCGACGTGCGCACCGCATGCCTGCTGGCGCTGCCGCACCGCCGCCGCCGGGGACCGTTCGACGACCCCGGCATCGACGAAAACGAACTCGACCGCCTCCTCGGCGACGACGAACCCGAACCGCCCGAATCGGATGAGGACGGCCCCGACGACGGCGGCGGCCCCGACCAGACCGGCCCCGCACCGGACGGCCCGGCCCAGCAGGCCCACGGCGATCGGCCCGACGGCCCCGCCCCGCAGCCGACCGAGCCGCACGGGCCGACAGGCGATCACGGCCCGGCCCCGGTCGACCGCGTCGAGGCCCCGACCGAGGCCGCCGCGCCGCACCTGATCACCGCCCCGCAGCGACGCAAG
>NZ_BAAGXZ010000013.1:0-122570 GCF_054779575.1 Glycomyces halotolerans | reverse complement strand
GTCACTCTCAGGGTGCGAATGCTTTCATGTTCCGGACCCGGACCGGCTGCGGCCCAACCCCAACACCGATCGATGCTCCAAACAGGCCCCACCCCGAACCACCACCCCCGACACGGCCCTGACCATCCCCGAGACCCGGCCACGAAGACACGGCCCCGACAACCCCGCTACCTCGCTGTCGGCGCCGAGACACCCGCACCATGCACCATCCGCCACCCGAACACCGAACCCGACCCGCCCACACAGCCCGCTCACCGCCGCCGGATTGAAGTACGACCCCGAGGACCCCGCAGCCGCACGACCTCCCGCACGTCCCGCTTCCCCGTGGTCGCCGCCCGGTCGACGTCACGACGTTCCACGCTCCGGCTCCAACGTAGCCGTCGCGACTAGGATCGGTACCCGGCCGAAGTCTTGGAGGAACCGTGACCCGACAGTACGAGCCGCCCAAACCCCACCCGTCCGGCGCCAAGCCGCCGGAGCTGCCCAGGGAACTGGTCCCTCGGCACGTCGCCCTGGTCATGGACGGCAACGGGCGCTGGGCCAAGCAGCGCGGCCTCAAGCGCACCGAAGGCCACCAGATGGGCGAGTCGTCGCTGTTCGACACCATTGAAGGCGCGATCGAGATGGGCATAGAGACCGTGTCGGCCTACGCCTTCTCCACCGAGAACTGGCGCCGCAGCCCCGACGAGGTCCGCTGGCTCATGGGCTTCAACCGCGACGTGATCCACCGCCGCCGCGACGAGCTCAACGCGATGGGCGTCCGCATCCGCTGGGCCGGCCGCCGCCCCCGGCTCTGGAAGAGCGTCATCAGCGAGCTCGAGGTCGCCGAGGAGATGTCGAGGCGCAACGACAAGATCACCCTCCAGTTCTGCGTGAACTACGGCGGCCGGGCCGAGATCGCCGACGCCGCCGCCGCGCTGGCCCGGGACGTCAAGGCCGGGAAGCTCAACCCGGAGCGGATCACCGAGAAGACCTTCGCGAAGTACCTCTACAACCCGGACCTGCCCGATGTGGACCTGTTCCTGCGCCCCTCCGGGGAGCAGCGTACCTCGAACTTCCTGCCGTGGCAGTCGGCCTACGCCGAGATGGTCTACCTCGACGTCCTGTGGCCCGACTTCGACCGCCGCCACCTGTGGCAGGCCTGCGAGGTCTACGCCCGCCGCGACCGCAGGTTCGGCGGCGCCCAGGAGTGAGCGAGCGCCGCATCACCTGAACGGCGTGAACTCCCTGGCCCGCTCCCGGTCCTCCGCCAACTGGTCGACCGCCTTCTGCAGCTTCTCGATGCGGTCGAGCAGCAGCGCCGTGTCCGCCGAGACCCGACCGTCCTCGTCGTCGAGCCGCTGCGCCTCCTCCATCGACGCCAGCACGACACCGATGAGGACGTTCATCAGCAGGAACGCCGCGAACAGCACGAACACCACGAAGTACGGGAGCGTCCAGGGGTTCGCGTCCATGCCCTCCTGGATCGTCGACCCCAGATCGTCGAACGTGATGAGCTGGAACAGCACCAGCAGCGCCGATCCCACGGACCCGAACTTCTCGGGGACGTCGTCTTCGAACGCGATCCAGCCGATCATCGCCCACAGGTACATGACCACGCCGGTCAGCGCGAACACGCCCGCCGACCTCGGGATCGCCTTGCCCATCGCCACCAGGATGAGCTGCAGGCTCGGCAGCGACCTGACGATCCGCAGCACCCGCGCCAAGCGCAGCAGCCGCAGGATCGTCGCGTTCTCCCGCAGGCCCGGCACGAACGACAGCGCCACGATCGTGAAATCGAAGACGTTCCAGCCGCGCCGGAAGTACCGCCACGGCCGCCGTCCGAAGGAGGCCAGACCGATCGCCACTTCGAAGGCGAAGAACGCCAGGCACGCGTGGTCGATCCACAGCAGCGCCGGCCCTATCGCCGCGTTCGCCGTCTCGAAGGTCATGATGCCCAGCACCGTGCCGTTGACGACGATCACCGACATCGACAGCAGCTGGAAACGCTTGTGGAGCAACAGGGCACGACACCACTCGGACACGCGCCCACCGGGGCCGGGGGTTGGAGCGACTTGCACCGGTCCAGAGTAGTCAGCTCCGGCGCGCCGCGCGGCGCAGCCCGACCCCGGATCGGCGTCTCGATGCCGCAGAATGGGACGGTGAGCCAAGCCGTCGCCGAGCCCGACGCCACTGAGCGCGCCGCACCGGCCGCACGCCGTCGCCGACCGACCTCCATCGAGGTCCTCGCGCTCATCCTCCTCTTCGGGCTCGCCGTCCGCCCCGGTCTCGAGGCCCTGTTCTCCCACGAAGCGGCGCAGGCCTGGGTCGCGCGGTTCGTCGCCGTCATGGTGCAAGCGGCCCCGTTCCTGGTCGGCGGCACGGCCCTGGCCGCCGCGATCGCCGCCTTCGTGCCCGCCGACCTCCTGGGCCGCGCCGTCCCCAAGCGCACCGCGGTCGCCGTTCCCGTCGCCGGACTCTCCGGCGCGGTGCTGCCCGGCTGCGAGTGCGCCTCGGTGCCGGTCGCCGGAGCGCTGGTGCGTCGCGGCGTCGCTCCGGCCGCCGCCTTCACCTTCATGCTCGCCTCGCCGGCGATCAACCCGATCGTGGTCGTCTCGACGTTCGTCGCCTTCCCCGGACAGCCCGAAATGGTCGCCGCCCGGTTCAGCGCCTCGCTCGCCGCCGCGATCGCCATCGGCTGGCTGTGGGCCAGGCTCGGCAAGACCGAGTGGCTCCGCCTGCCGGTCCACCGCCACCACGAGGGCGGCAAATGGGCCGCCTTCTGGTCGGGTCTGCGCGGCGACTTCGTCCAAGCCGGCGGCTACCTCGTCATCGGAGCTGCCATCGCCGCCACGCTCAACACGCTCGTGCCCGAGACCTGGCTGGCCGTGGTCGCCGACCATCCCGTACTCGGCGTCCTGGCACTGGCCGCGCTGGCGGTGCTGGTGTCGATCTGCTCGGAGTCGGACGCGTTCGTGGCCGCCTCGCTGACCCAGTTCTCGCCGACGGCGAAGCTGGCGTTCATGGTCGTCGGCCCGTTCGTGGACGTCAAACTCGCCGCCATGCACGCGGGCACGTTCGGCCGCCGCTTCGCCGTGC
Organism: Glycomyces halotolerans; assembly: GCF_054779575.1. Taxonomy (NCBI): domain Bacteria; kingdom Bacillati; phylum Actinomycetota; class Actinomycetes; order Glycomycetales; family Glycomycetaceae; genus Glycomyces; species Glycomyces halotolerans. The sequence continues at coordinate 119,492 of NZ_BAAGXZ010000013.1, read as the reverse complement.
GCTTCACGCCGGCCGCGTTCTGCGTCGCGCTCGCCTCGGCCGTCGTGATGGCGGTGGTCTGGCTGTGAGGCGCGACGCGCAGGCGGTGGTCCTGCTCCTGTTCGGCGGCGGCCTGATCCGCCTGGCGCTCACCGGCGACTACCTCGACTACGTCAAGCCGTACGCGTTCTGGCTGGTGCTGCCCGCCGGGATCATCCTGGTCGCGGTCGCGGCGGTCACCGCCTTCTCGGCCTGGACCGACCGAGGCGAGGGCCGCTCCGACTGCCACGACGAGCCGAGGATCGCCTGGCTGCTGCTGGCACCGGTGGCCGGGATGCTGCTGGTGGCCCCCGGCGCGATGGGCTCGTATGAAGCCGAGCGCACCGGCTCCGCGGTCGGATCCGAGGAGCAGCGCTCGGTCTACCCCGAATTGCCCGAGGACGTCGACCCGGTGCCGATCACCTTGCTCGACTACGCCGCCAGGGCCGTCTACGACGACGGCCGGACCCTGGAGGGCCGCCGCCTCCAGTTGACCGGCTTCATCCTCTACGGCGACGGCGAACCGCGGCTGGCCCGCATGGTCGTCTCCTGCTGCGCCGCCGACGCCCGGCCGGTGAAGATCGGTCTCGACGGCGAGATCCCGGCCGACCTGGAGGCCGACCAATGGGTGGAAGTCGTGGGCGTCTATACGACGAAGGAAGGCACGGACGAGGTCAACGGCGCGGTCGTCCCGTACATCGAGGCCGAGTCGGTCACCTGGATCGCCGCCCCCGACAACGAATATCAGTGACGCCGATCATGCGCGCCGAGTCCCGTCGGAGACCCGACCGCAGCGTTCACCCAGCTAGTGACGGGTTTGCGACACGACGGAGCCACACATTAGCTGTTGACAATGATTGTCATGACGGGGCAGGCTTCCAGCATGCGCCGAATTTCGCTCACACTCCCCATCGCCGGAGTCCTCGCCGCCGGGGCCCTGGCCGCCTGCGGCGAGGACTCCGCCTCCGCCGACGGCCGGATCGACGTGGTCGCGGCCTTCTACCCCCTGGCCTTCGCCGCCGAGCGGGTCGGCGGCGACGACGTCGCGGTCGCCAACCTGACCCCGGCCGGCGGCGAGCCCCACGACCTCGAACTCTCTCCCAGTGACATCGCCGCCATCGAAGAGGCCGACTACGTCGTCTACTTCGAGGGCTTCATCCCCGCCCTCGACGACGCGATCGCCGAATACGCCTCCGACAAGGCCCTCGACGTCAGCGCCACGGTCGACCTCATCGACTACGACGAGACCGAGGCCCTCGAAGACGACCACGGCCACGATGACCACGCCGAAGAGGGCCACGACGACGACCACGCCGAAGAGGATCACGCCGAAGACGAAGCCGGCCACGACCACGGCGCCGCCGAAGGCGCCGATCCGCACATCTGGCTCGACCCCACCCGCTACTCGCAGGTCGCCGAAGCCATCGCAGAAGGACTGTCCGAAGTCGACCCCGGCAGCGCCGAGAACTACACCGCCGGAGCCGAAGCCTTCACCGCCGACCTGACCGAACTCGACCAGGAGTTCACCGAAGGCCTGGCCGACCGCGCCTCCGACGACATCGTCACCTCCCACGCCGCCTTCGGCTACCTCGCCGACCGCTACGGCCTCAACCAGGTCGCCATCTCCGGCCTCAGCCCCGACCAGGAGGCCGGATCCCAGCGCATGGCCGAAGTCGCCGAATTCGTCGAAGCGAACGAGGTCACCACGATCTTCTTCGAGACCCTCGTCTCCTCCGACGTCGCCGACGCCGTCGCCGCCGAGACCGGCGCGCGGACCGCCACACTCGACCCGATCGAGGGACTCACCGCCGAACAGAGCGAGGCCGGCGACGACTACTTCACGATCATGCGCGAGAACCTGGCCGCGTTGCAGGCCGCGCTCGGCACCGCCTAAGCGAGAATGAACCGATGCCCGTCATAGCAACCCGCGGCACGACCGTCTCATACGGCGGTCGTGCCGCCGTGCGCGGCGTCGACCTCGCCGTCGAACCCGGCGAGGCCGTGGCCCTCATGGGAGCCAACGGATCCGGCAAATCCACCCTCGTCAAGGCGATCGTCGGTCTCGTCCCGACCGCCGGCGGCGACATCGAACTGTTCGGTGTGCCCCGCCGCCGATTCCGCGACTGGAAACGCGTCGGCTACGTCCCCCAGCGCACCGGCGCCAGCTCCGGCGTCCCCGCCACCGCCGCCGAAGTCGTCGCCCAGGGCCGCCTCACCCACCGCCTCCTCGGTCTGCCCGCACGACGCGCCGACCGCGAAGCGATCGCCCAGAGCCTGGCCGAAGTCGGCCTCGCCGACCACGCCCAGTGCGCGGTCGACACGCTCTCCGGCGGCCAGCAGCAGCGAGTCCTCATCGCCCGCGCCCTCGCCACCGAACCCGACGTGCTCATCATGGACGAACCGACCGTCGGCGTCGACGCCGAGACCCAATCCGCCCTCGCCGCGGTCGTCGCCGACCGCATCGACGCCGGCTGCGCGGTCCTCCTAGTCACCCACGAACTCGGGCCCCTGACCGACCGACTCGACCGCGCGGTCGTCCTCGCCGACGGCCGCGTCGTCCACGACGGAGCGCCCCCGCGCCCCATCGGCGAACACGCCGACCCCCGCCACGACCACGCGCACCCGCACGCCAACGGGGAAGCCACCGACGACTTCTGGACAGGCAAATGAACCTGGACCCGTCCATCCTCGAATACGAGTTCATGCAGCGCGCCCTCATCAGCGCGCTCGCCGTCGGCCTCTGCGCCCCCGCAGTCGGCGTCTTCCTCGTCCAGAAACGCCTGGCGCTCATCGGCGACGGACTCGGACACATCGCCCTCACCGGCGTCGCCGTCGGATTCCTCACCTCGACCTCGCCGATGTGGACCACCCTCGCCACCACCGTCGCCGCCGCCGTCGTCATGGAACTGCTCCGCAGCCACTCCAAGACCTCCGGCGACGTCGCGCTGGCCATGATGTTCTACGGCGGCATCGCCGGCGGCGTCTACCTCACCGGCATCGCCTCCGACAAGGGCGTCGCCAACCTCCAGCAGTACCTCTTCGGGTCCCTGCTCACCGCCGGCTGGACCGAAGTCTGGACCATCGTCGCCGGCGGCGCCGCCGTCGCCGGCCTCATGCTCGTGCTCCGCCCCTGGATGTCGGCCATATGCGCCGACGAGCAGTACGCCCGCGTCGCCGGACTCCCCGTCGGCGCGCTCAACCTCCTGCTCCTGATGACCACCGCCGTCACCGTCTCGGTGTCCATGCGGGCGGTCGGCCTGCTCCTGGTCAGCGCCCTGCTCGTCATCCCCGTGGTCACCGTCCAGCAGTTCACCCGCTCCTTCCGCGCCACCATGCTCGGCGCCATGGCCGCCGGCCTCCTCATCGCCGGCGCCGGCGTGACCGCCTCGGCGGTCCAGGACGTCCCGCCCGGCGCCACCATCGTGCTCATCGGCGTCGCCTGCTTCGTCGTCACCGCCGCCGCGGCCGCCGCCACCCGCCGCATCCGCCGCACCTGGCGCGGCCACCTGCCGCCCGAAGGCGAGCCGCTCGAGGTCGAACTGCCCGGAAGGGGATGAGCCCGAATGCGGCGAACGGCACCTGGGCAGGTGGAAACCCGGAAGACGCGATATTTTTGCCAAGTGCGGACAGAAACCGAGCTTGCCGAGTCCACGCCCGCCGGCTACGAGTCGGCGGGGGAACTGCTGCGGGCGCTCGCCGCGCCGCTGCGCATCGCCATCGTGATGGAACTGGCCGACGGACCCAAGTTCGTCCACCAGATCGTCGAGACCCTCGGCGTGACGCAACCGCTGGTCTCGCAGCATCTGCGGGTCCTCCGAGGCGCGGGCGTCGTCCGCGGCGCCCGGTCGGGACGCGAGATCTCGTACAGTCTCATCGACGACCACATCGCCCACATCGTCACCGACGCCGTCAACCACGCCCGCGAAGAGCGGTAGGCTCGGGGGCCGCCCGACCCCGAACGTCAACCACGCACGAGAGGAACGCCAAGTGGCAGCCAAGCCGCCGGCCGAGAACATGGCGCGGTCCACCAAGCAGCGGACCGCGATCCTCGAGCTGCTCGAGGCCGACGACGCCTTCCGCAGCGCCCAGGACCTCCACGCGATCCTCCGCGAGAGCGGCTCCAAGATCGGGCTGACCACCGTCTACCGCACCCTCCAGGCCTTCGCCGACGCCGGCGTGGTCGACGTCATGCGCCTGCCCGGAGGCGACCACCTCTACCGGCTCTGCGCCGCCGAGGAGCACCACCACCACCTCGTGTGCCGCAACTGCGGCAGGACCGTCGAAGTCGCCGGCCCGACCGTCGAGCGCTGGGCCGGCAAGGTCGCCGCCGAGCACGGCTTCACCGAGGTCGGACACACGCTCGAACTCCACGGGCTCTGCGCCCCGTGCTCGAAGTAGGGTTAGGACGATGCTGGTTCTGTATCGTTTCGCCGTATCCGAGCGGGAAACGGAAGATTTCGCCAGGGACGCCGAGACCGCGCTGGCCGCGCTCGCCTCCTGCGACGGCTACCTCCGCGGCGGCCTGTGCCGGGCGGTCGACGAGGACGCGACCTGGCTGCTGTGGTCGGAGTGGAGCGGCGTGGGCGCCTACCGCCGCTCGCTGTCGAACTACCAGGTGAAGATGTCGACGCCGCTGCTGTCGCGGGCGCTGCCCGAAGCCTCGGGCTTCGAGGTGCTCGCCGAGTGCGCCCCCGGCGGCGAACCGGTCGCCTCCGGCTCGGACCGCTCGGAAGACCCGGAGCGGGCCCGACGGGAGGCCGCCCAATGAGCGACCGCACCGAACGTCCCGGACCGCCGGCGCCGGTCGCCGAAGACCGCTCCGGCGAGCAGCCGATCGTCGCCGAGCCGCGCGAGCCCGAACCGCCGCTCGAGTCGGTCCCGGTCGCGCCGGTCCAGATCGCGCCCGAGCCCGGCGCCGCGCCCGTGGCCGCCGTGCCGGAGGCCTCGAGCTCCGAGCCCGAACCTCCCCGGCGCGAAGAGGACACCGCACCGTCAGACGAATTGAGCTCCAAGTCCTCCGAGGAGGAGCCCCCGCACACCGACGACACGCTCGGCCTGCCGCCGGCCGTCGCCGTCGACCCCCCGAATTCGACGCCGTCGGAGGACCGGTCGGGTCTGCAGGGCATACCGGTGCCGTTCGCGACGCCGCCGACCGAACGCAACAGCGGCAGGTTCGCGACCGCTCTCACGCTCGGCATCGTGGGCGGCGTGGTCCTGGTGATCGGTGTCGGTGTCGCGTTCTTCGCGGCGGCGACCATCTTCGCGAACTCCTATCTCGACAAGATCGAGGCCACCGCCGAGGAGTTCATGGCCGACATCTCCGAGGAGCGGTGGGAGGAGGCGCACGCCGGGCTGTGCCCGGACCTGCGCGAGGACCCGGTGGACCGCTACATCGACGAGTGGAGCGAGTGGGACGCCGACGACGCGGAGGTCCTGACCGTCCGCGACCGGCCCGACGGCATCCACGTGCCGGTCCGCCTCGGCGACGGATCTACTGTGGAACTGCTCATGACCGTCGACGAGGACGCCCAGAGCCTCGAGACCTCCGTCTGCGGCTGGGAGCGGACCGACTGAGGTCGCGGACGCGCCGGCGGGGACGCGGCGACCGCGGGAGCGGGAAGGTCACCGCTTCTCCTCACGTGCAGCGCGATTCGCAGCGGTCGGGCCGGCGGATATCGACAAGGCTTCCGGCATGCGCGGGTTTGCTAGTCTGACTGACGCCAAGGACCTCCGAGCGAAGCAGGACGCACCGTGTCTGAGATACCGCCTACTTCCCACACGTTCCAAGTGGATCTGCGCGGCCTGGTGGACCTGCTGTCGCACCACCTGTACTCCTCGCCTCGGGTGTACGTCCGCGAGCTGCTCCAGAACGCCGTGGACGCGGTAACCGCCCGGCGCGCCTTCGAACCGGACGCGCCCGCCGACGTCCGGATCGAGTCCGACGGCACCCGGCTCACCATCTCCGATCCCGGGGTGGGCCTTACCGTTTCCGAAGTCCACAAACTGCTCGCCACCATCGGCGGATCGTCCAAACGCGACGAAGAGATCGAGGGCGCCCGCCGGGACTTCCTCGGCCAGTTCGGCATCGGCCTGCTCGCCTGTTTCACCGTCGCCTCGGTCATCACGGTGACCTCCCGCTCGGCCAGGGAACCCGACGCGCCCGCGGTGCGCTGGTCGGCTCGCGACGACGGCTCCTACACCGTCGACGAGCTGCCCGCCGCCGACAAGCTCGAGTCCGGCACCACCGTGGAGCTCGTCGCCCGGCCCGGCGAGGAATGGCTGGCCCCGCACAAGGTCGCCGAACTGGCCCGCGAGTACGGATCGCTGCTGCCGGTCGACATCACCGTGCACGGCGCCGACGCGCCGGTCACGGTGACCGACACGCCGCCGCTGTGGGAGCGCCGGTGGCCCACGGCCACGGCCCGCCGCGTCGCGCTCAACGGCTACTGCGAGCAGGTCCTCGGCTTCTCACCGCTCGACGTCATCGACCTGGACGTGCCACTGGCCGGGATCAAGGGCGCCGCGTTCGTGCTGCCGCACGCGACCTCGCCGTCGGCGCGCCCGGCCCACCGCGTCCACCTCAAGCGCATGCTGCTGACCGACACCGCCGACAACCTGGTCCCCGATTGGGCCTTCTTCGTGCGCTGCGCGGTCGACACCGACGCGCTGCGCCCCACCGCCAGCCGCGAGTCGCTCTACGACGACGAGGCGCTCGCCGTCGCCCGGGAGGCGATCGGCGCGCAGATCCGCGACTGGCTCGCCCAGATGGCCTCGACCGACCCCACCCGCCTGGAGGCGTTCCTGGCCGTCCACGAACTCGGCGTCAAAGCCCTGGCCCGCCACGACGCCGAACTGCTGGAAGTCATGCTGCCCTGGCTGCGTTTCGAGACCACCGACGGCGCCTCGAGCCTGGTCGACTTCGCCCGCGCCCACCGGCCGGTCTACCTGGCCGCCACCGTCGACGAGTACCGCCAGGTCGCCCAGATCGCCGCCGCCCAAGGCATCGGCGTGGTCAACGGCGGCTACACCTACGACACCGAGCTCGTCCAGGCCCTGCCGAGACTCGACCCCGAGATCAAGGTCGAGCCGCTCCAGCCGGGCGTCATCTCCGCGAACCTCGACCCGCTGCCGGTGGAGACCGAACTGGCGCTCCAGTCGTTCCTCGCCGCCGCCCGCGCCCGCCTCGACGGCGTCGACACCGACGTGGTCCTGCGCGAGTTCAACCCCGTCTCGGTCCCGGCCCTGCTGCTCGACGACCGCGAGGCCCGCCGCGAGCGCCAGCGCGCCGACGCCGAAGCCGAGGCCGACGACCTGTGGGGCGGCATCCTCGCCTCCATCAAGCAGACCGGCGCGCGCGCCCAGCTCGTGCTGAACTTCCGCAACCCGACCGTGCGCCGCGTCAGCGCCATCGCCGACCCCGAGCTGGCCGGCACCGCCGTCGAGTCGCTCTACGGTCAGTCTCTGCTGATGAGCCACCGGCCCCTGCGCGCGGTCGACACCGCCCTGCTGAATCGTTCGTTCATGAACCTGTTGGAACACCTGACCAGGGAATAAGGGCCCTTCATGCGACCACCGGAGCCTCTCGGGAAGAGAGGCTCCTTCATGAACCTACCGGAACACATCACAAAGGACGAACATGGTCACTCCCGACCCCGACGAGATCTGGCGACTGCTCAACGAGGCCCGCTTCGAAGAGGCGAGCGAGGCGAAGGTCGCGGCGCTCGAACGGGCGGTGGAGGCGGCCGACGCCGTAGGGGAGCCGGAACTGGTCAACTACGCCCTCAACGGCCTGGTCGACGCCTACGAGTTCTCCCGCGACTCCACCCGGATCCTCGTCCCGTTCGCCCGGCTCCTGCGCAATTTCGACTCCCGGCCCGAGCACTTCGACGCCTACCTCACCAGGTCCCTGTACTGGACCTTCAAATGGATCGTCGACCAGATGATCGAGCGGCCCGACGTGCCCCTCGAATCGATCGAGCACTGGCTCTCGGAGATGCGCCGCCGCTACGCCGAGGCCGGATACTCCATGCACGCCGTCCACGCCTACGAAATGGAACTGGCCTTCCGCATCGGCGACTACGACCGCGTCGCCGCCGCCATCGAAGCCCTCGGCGAAGCCGAGGAGGACGAGATGAGCGACTGCACCGCCTGCCAGTACACCTCCCTGGCCACCATCGTCTTCCACGCCGAAGAGGACAGCGCCGAAGTCACCATGGAACTGCTCGAACCCGTCCTGGCCGGCGAGTACGCCTGCGCCCACGAGCCCCACTACGCCCTGGCGCTGTCACTGCTCCCGCTGGTCGAACTCGCCCGCCCCGCCGAAGCGCGGGCCAACCACTTGCGCGGCTACATGATGTGCCGGGGCAAGGAGGACATGGTCCGCATGATCGCCCTCCACGTCCAGTTCTGCGCCCTCACCGGCAACGAGGCCCGCGCCGTCGAGATCCTCGCCGAACACGCCCGCTTCTTCGAACTCGACCTCGCCGTCCGCGAACGCCAGAGCCTGCTCGAAGTCACCGTCCTGGCCTGCAGGCGCCTCACCGCCCTCGGCTTCGCAGACACCGAGATCCGCGGCCCCGGCGACCGCCAGTGGACCGCCGCCGACCTCCACGACTGGGCCGAGACCCAGCGCCGGGACATCGTCGCCGAATTCGACGCCCGCAACGGCAGCGACCACCACTCCAAGCGTTCCCGGGCCGTCGCCGAAGCCATCCCCTACCGCGAACCGGTCCAACTGGGACTCAAAGCGATCCGCAAGAAGGCGCCCGCCGCGCCCCCGGCCGCCGACACCGTCGAGAGCCTCGACCTCGACAAGGCCATCGACGCCGCCTACGCCGCCTACGACAGCTGCTCGGCCGACACCTGGAAGACCTGGCTGCGCGTCGGCGCCATCGCCGACTCCCTCGGCATCGAACTCATCGCCGAGCACCGCGCCGAGATCGCCCACGCCGAAGCCGCCGAAGCCGACGACCCCGACACGATCCTGCGAGGACTCGCCCGCGCCTCCGAACTGTTCAACGTCGCCTCTCAGCCCGGACGCGCCCTCGTCGCCGACGCCTTCGCCCTCATGCACCTGGCCGAACGCGAACCCGACCGGATCCGCGACGGCGCAGCCCGCATCGTCGACACCGCCCACGTCCTCCGCTCCGAACAGCGCATCGACGACCGCAGCTTCAACACCAGCCAGGTGCTCTGTCTCCGAGCCGAGTACATCGCCGCCGGCGACGATCCCGCCCGCATCCCCGCCGACCTCGACGAACGCGCCGCCGACCTCGACGAGCGGCTGAGCCGGCTCCCCGGGGTCCGCTGGGCCGTCATCCGCCGCTGCGACCTCGCCGACCTGCGCGCCCGTCTCACCTGCGAGACCGAGAGCAAGACCGCGCTGCTGCGCGCCGGCCTCGCCCTCGCCAGGACCGCCGAAGCCGACTGGGCCGTCGCCCGCGCCAACGCCGACCTGGCCGACCAGATCGCCCTCACCGGCGAATTCGAGGCCGCCCTCGAGGCCACCCGCGAAGGCATCGCCGCCCTCGGCCCCGAACCCGGCCGCGGCATCGCCGCCAAACTCCACCTCCAGGCCGCCGAGTTCTCCATGCGCCTGGGCGACCACCCCGCCACCTACGAGCACGCCCTCCAAGCCTCGGTGCACTGCGACGCCGCAGGCATGACCGTCCCCGCCGCCATCGCCCGCCACCTCATGGGCGTCGCCCTGGTCGAGCAGGACCGTCGCGCCGAAGCAGTCCCCGTCCTCGAAGCCGCGCTCACCGACCTGCCCGAGTCCGAGGTCTGGCGGGAGTGCAACATCCGGTTCAACCTCGCCGAGTCCTACGACAAGCTCGACGACACCCGGCAGGCCGTCGAACACGGGCTCGCCGCGCTGGCGCTCATGGAAGCCGCCGAGGACGACTACACCGCCCGCCTCTACGCCGACACGCTCTTCCTCACCGGAGAGCTGCTCGAGAAGCTCGGCGAGCACGACCACGCGCTCGAGGTCTACACGCGTGCCGCCGAGGCCGCCGAAGCGCTCGGCGACCTCACCTCCTGGACCCGGGTCAGCCGCGCCCGCGTCTGGCTCCTCCGCTCGGTCTCCGGCGACGCCGCGTTCGGCGAGGGACTGCAGACTATGGCCCAGCTCGCCGCCCGGCTGCAAGCCGTCCGCTCCGACCCCGACGCCCCCGGACCGGTCAAGGAGACCTGCCGGTTCGAACTCGGCGAGACCTTCCGCCAGCACGCCCAGCTCACCTTCCAGTTCCTCGAGAGCCAGGCCGGCGAGGCGGGCCTGCGGCGCGAGGAGGCCGAGCCGGTGCTCGACCTGCAGCGGCGGGCGCTGGCGGTGTTCCGGGACGGGCGGCTGATGCTGGAGCGGGCGAGCTTGACCGCGCACCAGACGATGTGGCTGCTGTCGGAGCTCGGCGACGTGCCCGGAGCGGTGGCGGTGGGAGAGGACGCGCTGTCCTGGCTGGCCGGGCCGGAGCACACCGAGGCCCGCGAGGGGTTCGAGCAGCATCTGGCGGATCTGCGCCAAGGGGGCCGGTAGTCACCTGCCCGTCCCGAGGTAGGCTTGCTCAGCGGTGACCGCAGCGGTTCTTGCCCGTTGCGAACCGGTTTGACCGGTCACCGACATTCGAACAGTATCTGTTCTGAGAACTTTTTCGCAGTCTCACCGACCGCCAGCCGGATCGAGAGGAATCATCGTGTCCCAAGACCGTACCGACGCGCTCATCAGCCTGTCCAAACGCCGCGGCTTCGTCTTCCCCAGCTCGGAGATCTACGGAGGCACCCGCTCGGCTTGGGATTACGGACCGCTCGGCGTGGAGCTCAAGGAGAACATCCGCCGCGAGTGGTGGAACGCGATGGTCCGCAGCCGGGACGACGTGGTCGGACTCGACTCCGCCGTGGTCCTCAACCGCCAGGTCTGGGAGGCCAGCGGCCACGTCAAGGAGTTCACCGACCCGCTCACCGAGTGCCAGTCCTGCCACAAGCGCTTCCGCGCCGACCACCTCATCGAGGCCTACCAGGAAAAGCACGACGGCCGCGAGCCCGAAGGCGGCCTGGCCGACCTCGCCTGCCCGCACTGCGGCGCCCGCGGCTCCTTCACCGAGCCCCGCATGTTCAACGGCCTGATGAAGACCTTCCTGGGCCCGGTCGAGGACTCCGAGAACGAGCACTTCCTGCGCCCGGAGACCGCCCAGGGCATCTTCGTGAACTTCACCAACGTGATGACCTCGGCGCGCAAGAAGCCGCCGTTCGGCATCGCGCAGACCGGCAAGTCGTTCCGCAACGAGATCACGCCGGGGAACTTCATCTTCCGCACCCGCGAGTTCGAGCAGATGGAGATGGAGTTCTTCGTCGAGCCGGGCACCGACGAGGATTGGCACGAGTACTGGCTCCAGGAGCGCTGGAACTGGTACGTCGACCTCGGCCTGTCGGAGACGAACCTGCGGCGCTACGAGCACCCCAAGGACAAGCTCAGCCACTACTCCAAGCGCACCGTCGACATCGAGTACCGCTTCGGTTTCGGCGGCAGCGAGTTCGGCGAGCTCGAGGGCGTCGCCAACCGCACCGACTTCGACCTGTCGACGCACGCCTCCCACTCGGGCGCCGATCTGTCGTACTTCGACCAGGCCAAGGGCGAGCGCTGGACCCCGTACGTCATCGAGCCCGCGGCGGGACTGACCAGGTCGGTGCTCGCCTTCCTGCTCGAGGCCTACGACGTCGACGAGGCCCCGAACACCAAGGGCGGGGTCGACAAGCGCACCGTGATGCGGTTCGACCCGCGCCTGGCTCCCGTCAAGGCCGCGGTGCTGCCGTTGAGCCGCAACGAGAAGCTCTCGCCGAAGGCCAAGGACCTGGCCGCGGTGCTCCGCAAGCGCTGGAACGTCGACTTCGACGACGCCGGCGCCATCGGCCGCCGCTACCGCCGCGCCGACGAGATCGGCACCCCGTACTGCATCACGGTCGACTTCGACACCCTCGAGGACCAAGCCGTGACCATCCGGGACCGCGACTCGATGAAGCAGGAGCGGGTGGCGATCGACCAGGTCGAGCGCTACCTGCTCGAGCGCCTGTAGCGCCTCAGAAGTTCAGCGAGGGGCCGACTTCGATCCGGTCGAGGTCGGCCCCTTCCGGTATGAGCCGCTCGGGGACGTCCGTGTGGTGGACCGAGCGGCCCTCGAGCAGCGGCTGCGTCCACACGCCGTCGCCCGCCAGCGGCCTGAGCGTCGCCGGCATGCCGCCGACTATCTCCCCGTCCGCATCGCGGAACAGAAGCGCCGCGGTCCACGCGGTCTCGCCGGCGAACGCCTCGGTCTCGAACTCGACTCTCGTCCCGGGCGGGCTGAACAGCGGAACGGTGCCGATGAGCTCGACCGCGGGCACCGGCTCGAGATCTCTGAAGAACTCCGGCACCGAGGCGTACGAGCTCGCCTCGGTCATGCGGAGCCGCAGTTCGGGAGGCGGTCGGCTCCCGCTCAACGGGAAGTTCCCCCCCAGGTAGACGTCCTCGCCGGGAGGCAGCAGACCGAGTTGGTAGTCCGCGTGGACGATGACGTTGTTCGAGGAGAGCTCGGAAAGCACCTCGAGCGTGACGTTCGCGGGTTTGTCGCCGGTGTTCCGCAGGATCGCGCCGACCGTGCCGAGCTCCTCGCCGGTCTCGTCGGTGACCGTTCCGAAGCCGGACTCGGCGATCGCGACGTCGGCCTCGACCCACTCCGGCGGTGACTCGTCGGCTCCGCCGAGCCCCGACTGCTCGAGCTCCTCGACCGTGGAGACGCGGTCCTCCGGACCGAAGCGCCCGTAGTCGAACGCCGCCGCCAGCAGCAGCGCCGCCACCGCCAGACCGACCCAGAACGGCATCGGGGCGAGCCGGTTGACGCGCGCCGCGCTCGGCAGTGGCATGAGGGACCTTCATTCAATCGCTAGAATGAGTTGCCACGATAGCAAGCCCGAGCCGAGGAGCTGTTTTGCCCGATCCCCCAGAGCCGGGCCAGATCCGCCTCGACGTAGCGGTCGAAACCGACCGCGAGCCCGAGCCCCGCTTCCGCACGATCCGGGTACCGAACACCGCACTGGCCTTCGCGGCCGCCGTCCTGCTGCTCGCGGCCGGAACCGTCGCGGTGCTCAAATGGCACCCCTGGGGCCGGCCCGCCGCCGAGACCGCGGTCCTCGAGTTCCTGAACGCCGTCCAGAGCGGCGAGGTGGACCGGGCGCTGGAACTGGCCGAACCGGACGGCGCCGACAGGGGCCTGCTCGCCGCCGACGTCTTGGACACCCGATGGAAGATCGTCACGGTCGCGCAGGTCTCCTACCTCGAGGACGACACCGGGAACCGGAGCGCCGAGGTGTACGCCGAGATCGAGGCGTACAACGGCATGCGCGTGGGCCACCGGTACGCCGTGGAGTACGACGGCGACCAGGCCCGACTCCACCACGGCGTCGGCAGGCTCGGCCACTACTCGTCCTCCGGGCCCGGCGTCGAACTCAACGGCGTTCCGATGGACCGACTCGATCCCGCGCTCGACCTCTCGCTGCTGCCCGGACTGTACAGACTCGACCGGCCGCTGCCTGAGCCGTTCGAGGCGACCCCGACCACCGCACTCGTCCTCGGCGACCAAGTCCGGCTGGAGGACTTCCCCGTTCAGACCGACGGTCTGCAGTCGCCGGGGCTGGACGTCTCGGAATCGGGATGGGACACCGTCAACGGCCTGATCGAAGACCGTCTCGACGGCTGCGTCGACGCCCCGGTGGAACACTGCCCGTTCGCGCTGCCCGAGGACGAGCGGATCAGTGCCGCCGGAACGTGGGAGATCGCCTCCTACCCGGTCGCCGCGAAGGACCCCCACCTGTTCGCGTCCGACGGCGTCGGCTTGGTGACCAGAGTCCCCGGTGAGGTCCGCATCGAGGTGACCGTCGCCGGAGCGGACGGCCCGGAGACGATCACGATCGGCTGCGACGTCCACGTGGACGGAGGGACCGTCTCCTTCGGCGCCGAAGGCGATCTCACCCTCCAGTGGCACCCCGAGCGGACCTGCGCCTCGGCGACGGTGATCGACTGACAGTGCGCATCGGCCAAGTCGCCGCTCGGCTCAGAGCCCGTCGAAGTCAGGGCGGCCACGTTCCTCACTAGATCCCGGGACCGATCTGGATCCGGTCGAGGTCGGCGTCGGCCGGGATCATGTGCGCGGCCAGGTCGAAGTGGTGCACCGAGACGCCCTCCGGCGCCCACCGCGAGCCCTGTTCGTAGACGTTGAACGGCTCGCCGTCGACCGGGAGTCCGCCGACTATGCGGCCCTCCTCATCCCGAAACACCAGGTCGACGTTGAGGCCGGTGACGTGGCTGTACTCGGTCGGCTCGACTTCGACCTCGAACACCACGCGATGCCCCTCCGGAACCGCCAACGGGACCACCTCGACGATCCGCACCTCGGGTCGCTCGAAGTCGGCCGGGCCGAAGACCAGTTCCGCGAGCGGGTCGTCCGTATCGAACACCAGGGAGCGCGGATCCTCGAGCGCGAGGCCGAGCCGGTCGAGTTCCACTTGGTCGGGGGAGAGCGACAGGACGTGTCCGAAGTACGCTTCGGCCCCGGCCGCCATCGTGCGAGAGTCGAGGCGAGGGGGATCGGCACGACCCGTACCGGTGACCGTCAGCCGCCCCAGCGCGACCGGACCCTCCGTCGGATTGCGCAAGACCGCCCCCACGCTGATACGTTCGGTCCCTTCGGGGTCGACGATGACACCGAATCCGTACTCGACGATCTCGATCTCGGCCGGGCGCTCGGCCAGCAGCTCGTCGTAGAGGGCGCCGAAGTCCGGCAGCGCCATCTCCGCGACCTCCCGGTTCCGATCGGCCGGGTCCGGCCCGCTCTCGACCGCCGCCGCCAGCAGGACGACGGCGATCGCCAACGCCGCCGCGAACGGCAGGCGCGGCAGGTGCTCGGTCCTGCGATGCACCCGCACCGCCACGTCCCGCACCGCCGATACGGCGGCCGCTGCACGGTGCGTTGGGCGCATGGGCATCCTTCTCGGCTTCGCTAGACTCGATCTTCAAACTAGCAGCCGCACACCCGGGGGTAATGGTGTCCGATCCGCAGACACCGCCGCACGATCCGGAGATCCACATCGATCTCGACGGCGACCCCGACCCGGATCCCGAGCCGAGGCGGCGCCCGCGGATTCCCAACGCCGTCTTGGCGCTCGCCGCGGTGCTCATCACGCTCGCGGCGGGATCGGTCGCCGTATGGAAGTGGCTGCCGGCCAACCCCTCCTCCGCCGAGCACGTCGTCCGAGAATTCCTCGAGTCCGTGCGGGGCGGCGACGTCGACGCCGCGCTCGACATGATCGGCGACGTGCCGGAGGTGGACTACTTCCTCGTTCCCGAGGCCCTCGACGAGCGGTGGGAGATCGCCGAGATCGCCCAGGTCCAGTACGAGCAGAACCCTCGAACCGGGTCCATGGTGGCCAAGGTCTACGTCGAGATCGTCGCCCACGACGGCACCCGCCTGGGCAATCGGCTGACCGTGCTCTTCGAGGACGGCGAGGACGCCGTCATCGTCGGCGGCATCAGCACCGCCGAGTTCTACGCCGAAACGCTCGAATTCATCGACGTGAACGGCGTCGTCGTCGAATCCGACGAGCCGATGACCCTGCGTCTCCTGCCGGGCCTCTACGAGTTCTACCGGTCGGCACCGCCGACGCTGGAAACGGAGGAACCGCAGGTCCTGGCCCTGGGGAACCGGTCGATTCCGCTGGGGTCGCCCATGCCGCGCGAATCGCTCTCCGCGCCCTGGCCCGTGGCCAGCGACCACGGAATCGCGGCCCTCGACGAACGGGTCCGGGAGTACTTCGACGCCTGCGCCGCGGGTTCGGCCTCGGCGGGCTGCCCGTTCGCGTACCCGCCCGGGACGGGCGATGCGGTGTCCATCGCCGACGATGCCGCGTGGACGATCACGGCCTACCCCGAGGCGGCCGTCTTGCAATGGAATCTCAGCGGCGGCCGCGGATACGAGCTGGTGACGGCCCGCCCCGGCAGCGTAGAGGTCGAGGCGACCCTCGCCGAGCCGGGCGGCGGCACCCGCGAGACGACATTGAGCTGCGCCCTCTGGGTCGACGGCATGTACGGCTTCTTCGACCACGACGGCGGGGTGGAGCTGATACCGGGATCGCGGTACGACCAGCGGTGCCGGACGATGGCCGCGGTCGATTGAGGGCGGGCGTCGCTAGTCGGTGCGGACGACGCAGTCGCAGCTGATCAGAGCCGCGTCATCGCATTCGCCGGTGTGGGTGACGGAGTAGTGGACCTTGCTGACCGACGTCCACAGGGATGCTGGACTGGTCGGGATCTGGACGGTAGATGATTCGTCGGCGAGGTCCGATTCGTTCGCCTCGATCGAGGCGGTCTCCGTTTGTTGAGCCATGGGTTTCATTCACTCCTTCGTTCAACGAGCTAAACGCAGAAGATGCTCACACAGTTTCGTGACTGAGAGCAGCATCACAGCACGCTCGCCTGAACAAGGATAGCGTTTCCACTCGGAAGTCGCACGCCGATTCACGAGACGATCTCGGCCCTGACCCCTTGCCTGCCAGCGCGTCCAGCCCATATCCGGCAATCGGTGCCTGTGAGCCATATCGCCTGCTCCACGCCTGCGGCGGCCAGGACCGTCACGGCCGTCGCCCCGCCGGACGGCCGAGTTTGGCGGCGCGGCGCGGCGGGAATTTCCCCGGTTGTCGGAGGGTTGATCCGAGCCCAGGGACCACGAGGAGTGAGATCGCCATGAAACAGGACATCCACCCGGACTACCACTACGTGGTGTTCCGCGACCGGGCCGCCGACTACGCCTTCCTCACCCGTTCGACCCTCGACTCGAACGAGACGGTCGAGTGGGAGGACGGCAACACCTATCCGGTGATCGACGTGCAGATCTCGTCGGCCTCCCACCCGTTCTGGACCGGGAAGAGCCGCGTACTGGCCGAGCAGGGCCGGGTCGCGAAGTTCTACAAGAAGTACGGCCAGACCCCGAAGGAGTTACCGGTCGTTGGCGTGAAAGCCCTGTCGGATGATCGAAAGGGGAGCGCCGCCGCAGGAGGCGGCGAAGTACGACGGGGACCAGAAGTGCCCGTGCATGATCGCCCGATTGATGCGGCCGGTGAACTCGTACCGGAGTCTGCGCGCGGAGACGCCCTTGAGCGAGTTGACCAGCGTGCGCTTGCGCGCAAGGAGCAAGGCTCGAAGAACCGGGCCAAGGCCCGAGCGAAACTCGCTCGGCAGCACGCCAAGGTCGCCGATGCCCGGCGTGACTGGCACCACCAGGTATCGACGCAGATCATCCGCGACAGCCAAGCGGTGTACGTCGAAGACCTCGCGGTGTGCGGTCTCGCCCGGACCGGGCTGGCCAAGAGCGTGCACGATGCCGGATGGTCGGCGTTCGTGCACATGCTCGAATACAAAGCCGCCCTCCACGGACGCGACTTCGCGAAAGTCGACCGGTGGCTCCCGTCGAGCCAGACGTGCTCGGCCTGCGGGATCAAGGACGGACCCAAACCGCTCAGCGTCCGCGAATGGACCTGCTTCGCGTGCGGCACGTGTCATGACAGGGACGTCAACGCCGCGAGGAATATCCTGGCCGCCGGGCGGACGGACAGGTAAAACGCCTGTGGACCGCCGGTAAGACCTGGGCAGCCAGGCGCAGCGGGTCGAAGCAGGAACCCACCGAGACCCGCAGGCTTGCGGGTGGTAGGAATCCCCGGCCCGAAGGCCGGGAGGACGTCAACCGCCGGAGGTGTCGAGTTCGGCGCCCTCGGGAACCGTGCGGTCGTCGCGGTCGTCGAGCCAGCCCTCCGGCAGCGTGACTTTGCCGGGGCTGTTGGTCCGGCCGCGCGGCTTGCCGAGAGTCTGCTCGGGGAACGGCGCGTCGGCGTCGAGCTTCCCCAGCAGGTCGTCCAGCTCGGCGAGGCTGGAGACCATCGACAGGGCCCGGCGCAGCTCGCCGCCCACGGGGAAGCCCTTGAGATACCAGGCCACGTGCTTGCGGAACTCCTTGCAGCCGTGCTCCTCGGCCGAGATGTTGCGCCTCGCCTCGAACGACTCGGCGTTCGCGATCCAGTCGACCAGCAGTGACGCGTGCCTCGCCATGACCGCCGCCACCTCGCCGAGCCTGGGCAGGCGCCGGTCGTCGCGTCCGTCGAAGGCGGCCTCGAGGTCGCCGAACAGCCACGGGCGGCCCAGGCACCCGCGCCCGACCACGACCCCGTCGCATCCGGTCTGCTCGACCATGCGCAGCGCGTCGTCGGCCTCCCAGATGTCGCCGTTGCCGAGCACCGGGACCTCGAGCGCCTCCTTGAGCTTCGCGATGGCCTCCCAGTCGGCGGTGCCGGAGTAGCGTTCGGCGGCGGTGCGCCCATGAAGGGCCACCCAGGCCACGCCCGCGTCCTCGGCGATCTTTCCGGCGTCAAGATAGGTGAGGTGGTCGTCGTCGATGCCCTTGCGCATCTTCACCGTGACCGGGACGCCGGCCGGGGCGGCGGTCCGCACCGCGGCGGTGACGATCTCGCGGAACAGCTGCCGCTTCCACGGCAGCGCCGAGCCTCCGCCGCGGCGGGTCACCTTCGGCACCGGGCACCCGAAGTTGAGGTCGATGTGGTCGGCGAGGTCCTCCTCGACCACCATCTCGACCGCGCGGCGCATGCCGACGGGGTCGACGCCGTACAGCTGCAGGCTCCGGGTCTCCTCGTCGGCGTCGAACTCGATCAGCCGCATCGTCTTGGGGTTGCGCTCGACCAGCGCGGCGGTCGTGATCATCTCGCACACGTAGATTCCCGCGCCCTCTCGGCGACGCTTGCGAGCCGTAACTTGACTCTGCTCGCGGCAGAGCTTGCGGAACGGCAGGTTGGTGATACCGGCCATGGGCGCCAGCACCACCGGCGGGTCGACCGGCGCGCCGGTCGACGAGAAGCGCAGTGCGGGCCTGTCCGCGAACGAGAGCTGCTTGGTCACCGCTCGATTATTCCAGCGGTCCCGCACTACTCCAAGTCCAGCGTGACCGACGCGTCGAACGGATTGCCGGAGACGCCGTAGGAACCGCCGTAGGCGAACCCGTCGCCGCCGACCGAGCCGCCGCCGGCCAAGGTCGCCTCTCCGATGAGGTAGGAGTGCAGCGCCTGCCCGGAATAGTCGCTGACCAGCAGCACCGTGGCATTGGCCGGGTAGTCGGCGACGTCGAGGTTCGGCGTCTCGGAGGCGCACACCGGGTCGGTCAGGCGCGCGTCGCTCAGCTCCCCGGTGACCTGGCCGCCGGAGACCCAGCGGACCGTGGCGTCGCCGCGGCTGGTGACGATGAACTCGCCGCTCTGCGCGCCGAGCTCCAGGCACGTCGGGCCGGCCGCGACCTCCACCGCGTCGGCCTCGGCGAGGTCGGGGGAGTAGGTCCGGATCATGCCGTCGGCGGTGGCCACCGCGAGGGTTTCGCCGTCGGTCGCCACGTCCGCGACCTCGCCGACGTCGAGCACGTCGCCCGCGGTCGCGTCGAAGGCGAACTCGGCGCCCTCGTAGTTGCGGGCGGCGAGACCCGCCAGCGTCGAGGCGAGGTCGACGACGACGACCTGGCCCTCGGCCTGCGAGCCGATGAGGGCGTGGCCGGCGGTGGCGACGGTGTCCTGCTGCGGGGTCTCCTCGATCGTGGCGCGGCCGAGCAAGAGCGAGCCCGAGGAGTTCGACCAGGCGTCTATCGAGGTCGGGGCTGTGAACGGCAGCTCGACGGTGCCGACGGTCTCGGCGGCGCCGAAGTGGCCGGGGTTCGGCAGGCCGGGGTAGGATTCGGTCCAGCTGGACTGGTAGGAGCCGGCCTTGTCGGCCAGCGCCACGACCACGAGCGACCCGGTCTGCGACTCCGGCTGCCAGGTGGTGACCAGTGCCAGCTCGTTGCCGTCGGTGAGCGCGACGTCGGTGGGCACGTGGCCGTCCGGCAGTTGGACGCAGGTGCCGCCCTGCGCGCCGCTGATCCCGGTGGTGGCCAGGACGCCGCTGGAGAAGACGATCGCGGCGTGGGCGTTGACCTCGCCGCTCTGCTCGGGACGGGCGAGGGCGACCGGCGAACCGAGATCGCCGCCGAGGCCGCTGACGCACTCGGCGGTGGAGCCCTCCACCAGCTCGAGCTCGGGCCTGCCGTCCTCTGAGAACCGTCCGCCCGCCCTGGGTGCGAGACCGATCGCGGTGTCGTTGGCCTCCACGGCGGTGACATGGTCGATCCCGGACAGACCCGCTTCGTCGGTCACGTAGGCCAGCTGGCCCTGGACGCTGCGGTCGGCCTCGCCGAACAGGGGCTCGCCGGCCACGGCGTCGCCGCCGACCTGCGGCAGTTCTTCGGTGGCGGCGTTCTCGCCCGGGGTGCCGTAGCGCCATTCGAACCACGTCGCGGTGCCGACCGCACCGGCGAGCTCGGCGTATCGCTCGGCGGTCAGTTCGCCGGTGGCTTCGGCGGACGGTTCGCCGCCTTCGGTCTGAGTGTCCGCGTCGGCGGGCTCGTCGGCGGGCGGGCCGCCGAGCATCACGACGATGGCGATGATGAGGCCGAGGGTGATGATGCCGCCGATGCCGTAGATGGCGTAGCGGACGCCTTCGTGGGTCGGAGGCGGCGTGACGACCTTCTTCTCGGCGGGCGCCGGTTCGGCCTGCGGCGGCGCCGAGGGGGCCTCGGGCTGCGGCGCGGTCGCGCCGGGCGCGGCCCGGCGCTGGTGCGGAAGCGGCTCCGGCGGATACGACTCGCCGGGGAATCCCGGGTCCTGCCGGGCATGGGGCTGCTCGGTCTGCTGCGGAGCGGCCGGGAACGCGGCGGCCTGCTGAGCCTGGAGGCGGTCGGCCTCGTACGGCGCACCGGCGTCGGGGGCCTGCTGGGCGCCTTCCTGACCCTCGGGCGGCCAGGCGGTGTTCTGGGCGCCCCAGCCGCCTGAGCGGGCCTGCTGGGTGATCCAGTCCTGGTTCTCCGGAGGCGGCCACTGGCCGGTCATGTCCGACGGGGCCCACTCGCCCTGGGTCTGCTGCGGGGCCTCGGGTTCTTGCTGCTGCTCTTGCGGGAAGTAGTCCGTGCTCTGCGCGGGTTCGCTCGGCGCGAGGTCGGCGTAGTCGCCCGGCGTCGGCGCGGGCTGCTGCTCGTATCCCCGGAGGTTCGGGTCGGTCTCGCCCGGCGCGCCCTCTTCTTCCGGCGCGGCGGAAGGCAGATGCCCCACCCCGCGCGCTCTGATGCGGGGCGGATTGGTTGGTGTGGCCGCCGGTTCGCTGGCCGGGGGCCAGGCGGGCGGCTGCTCGGGCGATGGGTCCGGCATGATAGGCGACTCTAGCGGATTGCGCCGCCTGACCGTGAGGCGTGGTCGGGAAATGATCGACTGAGGAACATGATAGAGCGGCATACGGTCTGGAATCGCTTCGGCGTCAGGCCGTTGCGACCCGTGATAGACGTTTCTGCGGAACTCGTCTCACTGCCGTGCCGGTCGGGGCCGGCCCGTCGGTCCCGGAAGGCAGAATGGTCGAGGTCTTCGAAGTGAGGTGAGCAGTGGCGGGCCGTATCCGAGACGCCGACATCCAGCTGGTGCGCGAGCGAGTCGACATCGCCGAGGTCATCGGCGAGCGCGTCACGCTGCGCAACGCCGGTGGCGGCAACCTCAAGGGGCTGTGCCCTTTTCACGACGAGCGCTCGCCGAGCTTCAACGTCACCCCGGCTCGTGGCGTCTACCACTGCTTCGGCTGCGGTGTCGGCGGCGACGCGATCACCTTCCTCACCGAGCTGGACGGCCTCACCTTCGTCGAGGCGGTCGAGCGGCTGGCCGCCCGCGCCGGCATTAAACTGACCTATGAGGACGTCGATGGTCGGGTCCAGCGGGGCCCCACCGCGCAGCCGGGCCTCAAGCAGCGACTGCTGGAGGCCCACACCGCCGCCGCCGAGTTCTACACCGGCCGGCTGCTCGCGCCCGACGCCCAGATCGCCCGCCGTTTCCTGACCGAGCGCGGCTTCGACCGCGATGCCGCCGCGACCTTCGGCTGCGGCTACGCCCCCGACGCGTGGGACGCGCTCACCAAGCACCTGCGTTCCAAGGGATTCAACGCCGACGAGCTCACCAACGCCGGGCTCGCCAAACCCTCGCGCTCCGGCAGCCTGATCGACCGCTTCCGCCGCCGCCTGGTATGGCCCGTCCGCGACTCGTCCGGCTCGACCATCGGCTTCGGCGCTCGGAAGCTCTTCGAGGACGACCAGGGCCCCAAGTACCTCAACACCCCCGAGACCCCGCTCTATAAGAAGTCGCAGGTGCTCTACGGGATCGACCTGGCCCGGCGTGAGATCGCCAAGACCGGCCGGGTGGTCGTCGTCGAGGGGTACACCGACGTCATGGCCTGCCACCTCGCCGGGGTGCCGGTCGCCGTCGCCACCTGCGGCACCGCCTTCGGCGCGGAGCACATCCGGATCCTGCGGCGGTTCCTGTTCGACTCCGACGACGCGAACGGCCGCATCGTCTTCACCTTCGACGGCGACGAGGCCGGGCAGCGCGCCGCGCTGAAAGCCTTCGACACCGAGCAGCGGTTCGTCTCCCAGACCTACATCGCCGTCACCCCCGGTGGCCAGGACCCGTGCGAGCTGCGTCAGAACAAGGGCGATGAGGCGGTGCGCGAGCTCATCGAGCGGCACACGCCGCTGGTCCAGTTCGCCCTCGACCACGAGATCGCCAAACACGACCTGAACACCGCCGAAGGCCGCCTGCACGCGACCCGAGCGATCGCCCCGCTGCTGGCCCGCGTGAAGGACCGGGGCCTGGTGGACGAGTACATCGGCGACTACGCCGGGCGGCTCGGCAAGGACAAGGCCGAGCTGCGGCGGGCCGTCGCGGGCGCGCTCGCCGGGCAGGTGCCCGAGCAGGCCGCGCCGGGCCCTAAGCGGGTGCGAGAGGCGGACTCGACGCAGCTGCGCGCCCAGCGCGAGGTGCTCAAGTTGGCGCTGCAGCACCCGCAGATCGCCGGTCCGTACTTCGACGCCGTGGACGCCACGCCGTATACGGACCCGAACTACCGGGCGGTGCGCGAGGCCGTGGAGGCGGCCGGGGGAGCGGCGAGGGCCGCGGCCGGGCCCAACTGGATCGCCGCTGTCGCCGCGGCCTGCACCGAGCTCGCGGCTCAGGCGCTGGTGAACGAGCTGGCGGTCGAAGAACTGCGGCTCGACCATGAGCCGGACGCGGTCTACGTGCGGACGCTCCTGGCGCGCATCCAACGCCCGGTCGTGGAGGCCGAGGTCGCCGATCTCAAGGCGCGGCTGCAGCGGCTCAACCCGAGCACCGACAAAGAGGAGTACATGAGCCAGTTCGGCAAGCTCATGGCCCTCGAACAGCATGTCCGTTCCCTGCGCGACCAGGCCGCCAACGCCGTCGAGTGACCGGGGCGGAGTAACGGCCTCGCCGCGGCGGCCGGAGTACCCGTAGTGGCCGGCATGCCCTTCTCCGCGCCGATGGCGCATAGCGGGTGCGGTGGAGTCCCGGACCAATGTGGGCGGCCGCCCTCCTGTCGATCCAGTGACATGGATCACCATGGCCTTGCGTTGGAGTGCACTCCAGGTCCTAGTGTTCCGACTCAGGGCAAACAAACCATTCTGGAGGATCACATGGAATACCGCTATCTCGGACGCACGGGCATGAAGGTCAGCGAGCTGTGCCTGGGCGCCATGCACTTCGGCGAAGCCACCGATGAGCAGTCCGCCCACCGGATCCTGGACGCCTTCACCGAGGCCGGCGGCACCTTCATCGACACCGCCGACGCCTACGGCCGGGGCGTCTCCGAGTCCATCCTGGGCTCATGGCTGAAGGGCCGGGACCGGGACCAGCTGGTCGTCGCCACCAAGGTGTACGGCCGGATGGACGAGGGCCCCAACGACACCGGGCTCAGCCGCAAGCACATCCTCTCCGCGGTCGAAGCCAGCCTGCGCCGCCTGCAGACCGACTACATCGACGTCTACTACACGCACGTCTTCGACGACGCCGCTCCGCTGGAAGAGGTGCTGTCGGCACTCGACGTCCTGGTGACCTCGGGGAAGGTCCGCTACCTCGGCGCCAGCAACGTCACCGGTTGGCAGCTGCAGAAGGCCGTCGACCTCTCGCAGGCCCATGGCTGGGCCCGCTACGAGGCGCTGCAGCCGCTGTACAACCTCATCGACCGGGAGACCGAGTGGGAGCTGATGGCGGTGTGCCGGAACGAGGGCATCGGCGTCATGCCGTGGAGCCCGCTGAAGGCCGGTTGGCTGTCGGGGCGCATCGCCCGCGGAACGGAGGCCCCGCCCGCCGGCTCCCGAGTCGCGGACGGAGGAAGTTGGGAGGAGATGTCCACCGATGAACGGGTCTTGCGGATCCTTGACGCCGTTCACGCCGTGGCCGCCGAGGCCGGCAAGACGGTGCCGCAGGTGGCGCTCCGCTGGCTGCTCCACTCGGACCCCGTCACCGCGCCGATCATCGGTCCTCGCACCATGGACCACTTGACCGACAACCTCGGTGCCACCGGCTGGGACCTGACCGACGAGCAGCTCACCACCCTCACCGAGGCCAGCGAGAAACCGAAGGTCTACCCCTACGACGTGCTCGACCGGTTCATCCGCCGCGACGCGCACACCGGAGCGCGCTAGCCTCCACCCTTCGCGCGGGGCTGAGGGACACCGCCTGGTCCAAAGCCGTGTCTCACGGCCGGCGGATCCGCCCCAGCACCGGACCGTTGCAATCGTCGACGGTCCGCCGGATCGACAATGACCAGGCCGGTTGGCCCGAACAGTCCCCCCGTGAGCCCGAGACCGCCTACATCAGCCGAGCCCCGAAAGACCCGCAGACCTGAAGACGTGTCCAGCGCCGACGCCACCGCGGTGCCAGCGTGTCTTCACCGGGCTGCCGGCGGTGGGCGGTCTCGGGTTCTTCCGTGACCGGCGCAGTCTCCCCGTATCGGTGCCGTTCGGGCAGGGCATGTCGGTCGGCAGCCCGCTCACGGCATTGAACCACCGCGCTCGCTCGACGCGGTCCGCTTCCCCCGAACTTCGGCAACCGCCATCAAGAAGGTGTGTCGAGGCGGTTTTGCTTCGACATATATCTATTTATACTTTCAGTATTCGCGAACAAGGCGGATACCTGCTGTTCAGCGAGCCCGGACCGACCACGCTGGAGGCCGAGGCGCGGGAGCCGCAGCCCGACACCGCCGAAGTCGAGGTGATCGCCGACGACGTGATCGAAGCCGATTTCGCCCTGACCGGCCGAGGCTGAACCGGACGGAGCGAAGCCGCCCGCGCAGGACGCGGGCGGCTTCTCATGGAACGGCCGAGCCGAACGGCTCCCTCTTCGCGTTGTCGCTCGACCGGGGCGCACGGGTCACTCGTCGGGAGCGAAGTCGCCGACGAGGCCGAGGATCTGCACCGCGGCCTGCCCGTACTGGGCCGCCTCGTTCGTGGCGATCCACTCGCACCAGTC
Organism: Glycomyces halotolerans; assembly: GCF_054779575.1. NCBI lineage: Bacteria > Bacillati > Actinomycetota > Actinomycetes > Glycomycetales > Glycomycetaceae > Glycomyces > Glycomyces halotolerans. The sequence goes on along the minus strand of NZ_BAAGXZ010000013.1, from coordinate 94,010 downwards.
GGTCCGGTTGAGCGTGTCGGTCACCTCCTCGGTCTCCTTCGGCAGGCCCGGCGCGATCTCCCACGACTTGATCGGGTTCCGGAAGCGGTGCCAGGCGTGCTCGGCCTGAGACTCGTCGCCGGTCCGCGCGTAGACGAACGCGTTCGCCCGTGCGTAGGCGTACAGGAACAGGTCCGCGAACCGTCCGCCGTACTCCTCTTCCTGCTCCTGGCGGGTGGCCGTGTAGAAGCGGGAGTACCTCAGCCACTCCTCCTCGAACGCCGGCATGTCGATCTGCTGGATCAGCTCCGCGCAGATCTCGATCCGCCCGAACGCGTTGGCCAGGTTGCTGCGCTCGGTCACCGGCTCCTCGGCGATCGCGAACCGGCCGGTGTCCATGTCGTACAGTGCCGTGCCCTGGGCGAAGCCGTTGGGCTGGGCCGCGATGGTCTCCATCGTGCCCAGCACCTTCTGGCGGCAGAACTCCCAGTCCGGTCCGCGCCGCTCCCACTCGGTCACCCAGGCGGCCACCAGGGCCGACCAGTCGGTGCCGAAACCGATGCTGAGCGCATTCCGGTCCGGGACGTATTCGTCCTCGGGGTCGCGGATCTTCCGGATCGGGTCGAGCACCAGGAAGGTGTCCTCGCTGCTGGAGAGGCCGTGCAACTGGTCCCCGGTCCGCTCGTCGGCGGTCAGGTAGTAGAAGTACCGCCGGTAGTTGGCGTTGGAGATGCGGACCTGTTTGGCCGAGTCGCCCCAGTGCTGGACGCCGTGGCGCGTGCCCAGCCCCGCCCACTCGCCGGCGTGGTACACGTTCACCTCGCCGGTCTTGCGGGTCATGGCCTCGGCGAAGCGGAAGATGTCGGCCCGGTTCGAGTGCAGGTAGGCCTGCCACAGCCACATGTCCGGCGAGATCTCCGAGTTGTCCCAGGCGTAGCCGCCGACGTCGTAGCGCCAGACCCGCCGGGAACCGTCCTGGGAGTGCATCACGTCGCCGTAGTCCCAGAAGCCGTACCAGTGGCGCTGGTCCTGCTGGCTCCGGTAGTAGTCGAAGACGAAGTCGAGCGTGTCCTCCACGTCCGCCTTCACCGGGTGCGAGCGGTCGACCGGCCCGAACAGGCCGCCGAAGGCGCCGGCCGCGGCCATGTGCTCGGTCGAGGCGATGACCTGCGGCTGGGCCCGGACCACGTCGGCCATGCGGCCCAGGCGCTCGCGGGACGGCGTGGCGTCGGTGACCCAGAACTGGAGCTCGGTGGTGCGGGCCGCGCCGTAGGGAGTGCCGAATCCGGGCTCGTAGTCCTCGTAGGTCACGTTCAGCGCGTCGAGCTGCTTCTCGTAGGTGTCCAGGCCCATGCCGTCGTGGTAGAAGCGGGTGTCCATCGGCTGGGCCTCAGGGGACCACATCCAGATCGTCACGGTGGCGTCGTCGGTGTGCGCGTCGCGGATGTCGAGTCCGGTCGGGTGGCGCTGCCAGAAGTCCTTCATGCCGAACCCGAATCCGCCGGAGGGTCCGCCGAGGTAGGCGAAGCCCGAGGCCCTGCGGCCCTGGTCGACCGGCACCCAGCCGTGGCCGCTCCGGGTGCGCTTGCGGATGGCGTAGCCCTCGCTGGTGAACTGGGACAGCGAGTAGTCGCCCCAGGCCGGGATCCACTGCACCCTGCTGCTGACCCGCTCGTCCCACTCGCCGATGTCGGGGACGGCCTCGCCCGCCACTTGCGCCGCGGTCACCTCGTCGCCGGGATTGCGGCGCAGACCTGTCAGTCCCTTGACCGCTTCGGCGAGCTGGCCGTGGCCTTCGCCGACGAAGCGGACGTGCCGGTCGTACAGCTCGTCGGCGAGCGCCACCTTGAACCGGACGCCGAGCCCGGCGATGAAGGCGCTCGACCCGTCCGAGTCGTGGACGAACGTGTGGACCATCCGGAAGGACTCGCCGCCGGCGTAGAAGTAGAGGCGGACGGTGAACGGCAGCCAGGATCGGCCGCGCCCCTTGACCTTGCGGTGGTGGCCGTCCAGCCGCACCACCGCTCGCACGGGCCCGTCCTGTTCGACGACGACGTCCTCGATGTCGCTGGTGTACCGCTCGCGGGTCACCGAGGAGGTCTCGGGGTCGGGCGCCTCGGCCTGGGTGATGTTGACCAGGTGCCCGGCTTTGACGATGGTGCGGTCGCCGCGTTTGATGTGCTGGATGAGGTCGGTCCCGCTCTTCTTGATGCGGGTCTTGATGACACCGGTGTCGACGTCGATGTGGTTGTGCTTCTCGGAGACCGTGACCGGCGTCGAGGGGGCGGCGGGCTCGCCGGCGCTGAGCGTGAAGGACTCCGCGTCGGCGTCCGGGCCGACCGCGTGGCCGGTCCACTTCAGCGACCCGTCGGGCCAGTAGGCGAGCGGCCAGGTCTGGACCGGTACGTCGGCGCCGTCGCCGACGAGCTTGAACTGCTGGTTCTCCTGGAACCTCCCGCGTCCCCAGGGGACGCCCCAGGTGGAACCGGGCGATTCGGCCGGTCGGCCCTCGAGCCAGGCCAGGTCGGCGGAGTCGGGCCCTTGCGGGGCGACCTCGCCGTCATTCTCCAGCGGTTCGGCTCCTGCCGGTGAGCCATGGACGAGCGATGTGGCCGCGGCGACGCCCGCCGCGGTCGCGAGGATGTCGCGGCGGCTCATGCCGCCGGTGGGTTCGTATACGGACGGAACGGGTTCGGGTTCCGGTGAAGGGGCGGACATGGTTCCTCCAAGGGGATTCCGGCGTCTCGCAGGTTAAATCGTTTTAACCCATGAGCGCCTCAATATAGCCACACATTGATGCAGAGTCAACCGCTGCTCGGAAGGCCGCCGCCGCGCATTTCGCCCGCGAACCGGCCGCCCCGCACCTCAATACGGTGAGGTTCAAGGCAGTAATAGATGTTTACGCAGAACAATCCCGCATTGAAATCTATGCTGATCGATGTTTAAATGTGTAGATCAGTGTGTCCCGTCGCGTTCGGGTACGGGTCCACCGGCCGCCCGAGGCGCCGCCGCGCGCGGCGCTCGGGAGCCGAAACGGCATTTGAACGATTCAATTCAACTCGCTCGACCACCAGATTTGGAGCCCAGAAGTGAAAACGTTTACGAGATCGAGGGCCATAGCGGTCCTCGCCACCGCGGCCACGGTCGCGGCCGGGACCGCTTGGGCGCTGGCACCGCTCGGCCACGCCCAGGAAGGACGGCACGAGGCCGAGGCCCCGGCGGCCGTCTGCGACGGCACCGTCGACGCGAACCACTCCGGATACTCGGGAGACGGGTTCTGCAACACCCCGAACACCGCCGGGTCCTTCGCCGAGTTCACCGTGGAGGCCCCGAGCCAGGGCACCGCGACCCTCGAAGTCGGGTACGCCAACGGTTCGGGCGCCGACCGGTCCGCCGACGTCGAAGTCGACGGCGCCACCGCGCGGACCGCCGTCGCGTTTCCGAGCACCGGTGCGTGGAACTCGTGGTCCACCAGCCGCCTCACCGTGCCGGTCGAGGCCGGCGCCAACAGGATCCGCCTGGTCGCCACCACGGCCGCCGGCCTCGCCAACATCGACTACCTCGACTTCGCGATGGGCGGCGTCTCCCAGCCGCCGCAAGGCACCCGTCCGATGGAAGACCTCGACCGCGGCGTCGTGGCGGTGCGCTCGGGCGGCACCGACGTCCTGGTCGGCTGGAGGCTGCTGGGCCTCGATCCGGAGGGCATCGGCTTCAACGTCTACCGCTCGACCGACGGGGGCGGCGAAGTGAAGCTCAACGGCGGCCCGCTGTCCGGCGGCACCAACTACGTCGACTCCACCGCGGACCTGTCCAAGTCCAACCGCTACCGGGTCGCGCCGGTGATCGACGGCGTCGAACAGGCGGCGAGCGACGCGTTCACCCTGCCGGCGAACCACGCCGAGGAACCGGTCGTGCGCGTGCCGCTTCGCGACGGCGGCCAGGTGAAGTTCGTCTGGGCCGGCGACCTCGACGGCGACGGCGACTACGACTACGTGATCGACCGCCAGACCTCCCCGCAGTCGCTGGAGGCCTATACCGGTGAGGGCGACTTCCTATGGGAGGTCGACATGGGCCACAACAGCACCGACCAGAACAACATCGAAGGCGGATCGTCCACCATCGACGTCGGTCACAACGACGGCGTCACCGTCTACGACCTCGACGGCGACGGCCGATCCGAAGTCGCGGTGCGCATCGCGAACGGCGTCACCTTCGGCGACGGCCGGACCTTCGACCACCACAACGACACCGAGCAGTTCATCGCCATCCTCGACGGGCGGACCGGCGCGCTGCGCGACGCGGCCCGAGTGCCGACCGACTACATCGCCGACGGCCCCATGTACGCCCGGTTCGGCGTCGGCCACCTCGACGGGACGACTCCGAGCCTGGTCGCCTACATGAAGAACCGGATCGGCAGCGGCGGCTTCAACCTCATGGTCACCGCCTGGAACTTCGACGGCGGCGACGTCGAGATGGAATGGAAGTTCCTGCGCGGCGGCCAGAACCTGCCCGACGGCCACAACTCCCGCATCATCGACGTCGACGGCGACGGGCGCGACGAGTTCGCCGAGATCGGATTCGTCCTCAACGGCGACGGGACCCTGCGCTACTCGCTCGGCGATCAGGGCCTGGTCCACGGCGACCGCTTCCACATCGCCGACATGGACCCGAACCGGCCGGGCCTGGAAGGCTACGGCGTCCAGCAGAACCACCCCGGCGGCCTGCGCGAGTACTACTACGACGCCGCCACCGGCCAGATGATCTGGCAGCACGTGCTCGGCGGGACCTCCGACGTCGGCCGCGGCATGGCCGGCGACGTCGACCCGCGCTTCCCCGGCATGGAGGTCTGGTCGTTCGACGGCCTCTACAACGCGCCGTCGAATCAGCTGACCGAACCGAACACGGACCTCCAGCCGTGGCCGCAGCTGGGCCTGTGGTGGGACGGGGACGCCACCATGGAGCTGCTCAACGACGGCAAGATCGAGAAGTGGGACCCGGAGAACCCCACTCCGACCAACAGCCTGCCGCGGCTGGAGAGCACCTGGCACTACGGGGCGGTCACCGCCGCCCAGGGCGGGCCGACGCTCGTCGCCGACCTCTTCGGCGACTGGCGCGAAGAGGCCGTCTACACCAACGGCGACTACAACGAGCTCATCGTCTTCACCACCGACCGGCCGACCGACCTCAGGCTCTACACCCTCGCCCACAACCCGGCCTACCGCAACGCCATGACCCTCAAGGGCTACATGCAGTCCCACCACGTCGACTACTTCCTCGGCGCGGGCATGGCGCCACCGCCCAGGCCCGACATCCGCTACTGACCGACCGCCGCGACGGCGCGGCGAGTCCGACCGACTCGCCGCGCCGCGTGCGGCCTACCGCCGGTTGCCGCCCTCAGTGCCGTGTTGGTAGCGTCTCCGCCTGTGACCTCAGCACTGAAAACGTTTAAACCCCTCGAGCCGACCCGCGCCGGCTGGGCCGACGCCGCCGTGGCATTGGCCCGGCCCGCCGTCGAGCTCGCCGTCCGCGGACCGGCCGCGATGCCGGTGACCATGTCGAACCACTCCCACGCCGAGAACTGGTTCGAGCTGCTCACCCGGCCGCTGTGGGGCCTGGTCCCCGTCGGAGCGCGGGTGCCCGACGACCTCTGGACCGGCCTGGCCGAGGCGATCGCCAGGGCGACCGACCCCGACGACGACTGGTACGTCGGGGACCACACCCACGCCAACCAGCGCTGCGTGGAGGCCGCCGGCCTCGGCTGGGCACTGGCCCTGGCGCCCGAACGGCTCTGGGACCCGCTGCGACCGAGTGCCAAGGACCGCCTCGCCGCCTGGCTCGCCTCCGCCTACGCCACGGGCGTGGTCGACAACAACTGGCACTACTTCCCGGTCTTCGCCGGCCACGGCCTCGACCGGATCGGCATCGAACGCGATCCGTCGGTCGCCGAGGCGCACCTGGAGCGCATCGGTGAGTTCCTGCTCGATGGAAGCGTTTTCGAAGACGGCCCCGGCGGCCGCGTCGACTACTACAACCCCTTCGCCTTCCACACCTACGCGCTGCTGCACTACAGGCTCAGCGGCGATGACCGCTACCTGGCCCCGGCGGTCGAGTTCGCGCGCAGGTTCCGGGCCTGGTTCGCCGCCGACGGCGCCGCGGTCCCTTACGGGCGCAGCATGGGCTACCGCTTCGCCCAGGGCTCGCTGTGGGGCGCGCTGGCCGCGGCCGACGTCGAGGCCGTGCCGTGGGGCGAGGCGGCGGGGTTCGCGCGGCGCCATCTCCAGTGGTGGTGGGACAAGCCGATCCTCGACCCCGAAGGGCGCCTGACGGTCGGCTACGCCTATCCCAACAATTCGCTGGTGGAGCAGTACCTGACCGCCGGCTCGCCGTGGTGGGCCATGAAGATCTTCACCGGGCTCCTGGCCGGAGCCGACCACCCATTCTGGACCTCGGAGCCCGTGGCCCCCGAACCTGGTATCGAGCCGCACGGAGCCGCGCGCGCGGTCCACATCCGCGACGGGAGCGGCCATGTGACCAGGCTCAACGGGCAGGCATGGCGGGCGAAGATGCGCGGCGGCAGGCACAGCTACGGCAAGTTCGCGTACTCGAGCCTGGCCGGATTCGCGCACGCCGCCGACGGGGCGGGCCTGGAGTCGGCCGGCGTCGACGGCACGCTGGTGCTCTCGGAGGACGGTCGCCACTGGCGCTGCCGGGAGGACTCCGAGGACGGCGCCGTCGACGCGAACGGCGTGCTCACCGTCGTATGGCGCCCGTGGGACGACGTCACCGTCACGACCTCCCTGGAAGCCTCGGTCGACGGCTGGCACACCCGGCTCCACGTGATCGAGACGAAGCGAAGGCTCTTCACCGGTGAAGGCGGCTGGTGCGTACCCGGCGGCGCGCACGTCGACGACATCGCCGAGGACCGCGCCGTGGTGACGTCCCGAGGAATACGCAGCGAGGTCGTCGACGTCGAAGGGAACCGGCGCGCGGGCGTCATCACGCCGATGCCCGGCACGCACCTCTACTGGCCGACCACGGTGCTTCCGGTGCTCAAGGGCGTTCTCGAACCGGGACGGCACCGCTACCGTGCCCGGATCTTCGTGGGGCCCGAGCGTCCTGATCGTCGCCGAAATGTCGGCGGCGACTCTTGACAGTGCTTGAAAGCGCGTTCTAGTGTCAAAACCGGCGGTTAAAACGATTTAACAATCCCGATACGACAGCCGGCCGGGACCCGACCGAAGCGATCCCGAAGCCCGTGCGAGCGGGACCCCCTCACACCGAAGGAGAAGATCGACGATGATCAGCAACCACCCCCGCGCCAAGCGACGCTCCCTGCTGGCCGGCGCCGCCGGCGCCGCGGTCCTCGGCGCGACCGCCGCCTGCGGCGACGACGGACCGGCCGGCACCGCCGACGACCCGATCGAACTGAGCTTCGAATGGTGGGGCAACGACGAACGCGCCGAAGTCACCAGGCAGGCCCTCGACCTCTTCGAAGAGCGGCACGAGGGCATCACCGTCCGCGCGAACTTCGCCGACTACGCCCCCTACTGGGAGGGCCTGACCACCCGCAGCGCCTCCCAGGACCTGCCCGACGTGTTCCAGATGGACTATCCGAGGCTGCGGCAGTTCGGCGGCAACGGCATGCTCACCCCGCTCGAGGGCCTCGTCGACACCTCCGGCTTCCGCGGAAACCTGCTGGAGACCGGCAAGGTCGACGGCGAACTGTTCGCCGTCCCCGTCGGCGCCAACACGAACGGCCTGGTCTACCGGGCCGACCTGTTCGCCGAGCACGACATCGCGGTCCCCGAGCCCGGATACACCTGGGACGACTACGGCCGGCTCGTCACGACGCTCACCGACGCGCTCGGAGAAGGAAGGTGGGGCGGCGAGGACTGGACCCTGTCGTACATATTCCTGGAGATGTGGCTGCTCCAGCAGGGAGGCGTCTTCTACGCCGAGGACGGCTCCGGCCTTGGCTTCACACGGCAGCAGCTCGTCGAGTGGTGGAACATGACCGTGCCGCTCCTCGAATCGGGCGCCCTGCCATCGCCGAGCACCTCGGCGGAATGGTCCGACGGCATGACCGAGGACGCGATCGCCTCGATGATCCGGTGGGACAACATCCTCACCGGCCTCGCGCCGACGGTGGCCGAGAACGGCGGGACCCTGGCGCTCGCGGCCCCGCCGACCGCGGACCCGGGCAACCTCGGCATCTACCTCAAGCCTTCGATGCAGTTCGTCGTCGCCGCCAACTCCGAGTACCCCGAAGAGTCGGGGATGCTCGTCGACTTCCTGCTCAACGACCCCGAAGCCGCCAAGATCCTCGGCGCCAACCGCGGTATCCCGGCCACCGACGCGGGACTGGAGAACATGGAGGTCGACGAGTACACGCGGCAGATCCTCGACTACGAGGACAGCGTCGCCGAGCACATGATCGACGCCCCACCGCCTCCGCCGGCGGCCGCCGGCGCCGTCGAGGCCAAGTACGCCCAGTACTTCGAGCAGGTGCGGTTCGAGGAGTTGACCCCGGCCGAAGCCGCGGAGCTGTACTTCACCGAGGCCGAGACCCTGTTCGCCGGCGAGCGGTAGGCGCCGGCGCGAGCCGGGGAACGGCCGCCGGCCGCTCCCCGGCTCCCGCCCCGCGTTTGACACCCCCGCAGGGACCGGGAATCATTGTTTCCGTAACCGTTTTTGAGCAGTTTCAACCAGAGCGGCGGATCAGGTGGCGCGGAAGGCGAACAGAACCGACGACGGAGCCCGCAAGTCCACGATCCGCGAAGTCGCGGAGCGAGCCGGAGTCTCGGTCGCGACCGTCTCCCGGATCCTGACCGGCAACTATCCCGCCTCGCCGGCCACCCGCACCAAGGTCATGCGCGCGGTGAAGGAGCTCGACTACGTCGCCAACGTCCACGCGCGCGCCCTCGCCGGCACCTCGCGCGGGAGCATCGCCATCATCGTCAACTCGGTCATATCCCCGCATTACGCCCATGTGGCCCAAGGTGTGCAGACGCAGGCCGCCGAAGCCGGCCGCCTGTGCCAGATCGGCACCACCGGAGGCGACGCCGAGCGCGAGCTCGACATGGTGCAGTTCATGCGCGAGCAGCACGCCGAGGCGGTGATCCTGGTCGGCAACGTGGCTCCCGACGACGCGTACCGGGCCCGCATGAGCAAGTACGCCCACGCGCTGGCGGCCATCGGCTCTCGGCTGGTGCTGTGCGGCCGCCCGCCGCTGGGCCCCGACGCTCCGGCGGTGGTGGTCGAGTGCGACTACACCGGCGGCGCGTTCGCGGCCACCAGTCATCTGCTCTCCGCCGGACACCGGCGGATCCTCTTCCTCGGCCACCGCACCGGATACACCACCGCCGAGGCCAGGATCACCGGCTACCGCAACGCCCTCTCGGCGCACGGGGTGCCCCACGATCCGGCCCTCGAAGTCGAAGGCACCTTCGAGCGGCACGAAGGCTATCGGATGATGAGCGAGCGCCTGGCGGCCGGACCGCCCGACTTCACCGCCCTGTTCGCCTGCAACGATCAGATCGCCGCCGGCGCGCGGCAGGCGCTGCTCGAGCACGGGCTGCGGGTGCCCGAGGACATGTCGATGGTCGGATTCGACGACCTGCCGCCCGCGATGGACATCGACCTGACCACCGTCTCGCAGCCGCACGAAGAACTCGGGCGCACCGCCGTGCGGCTCGCCCTCGAGCACGCGAAGAACGGCGGCCCTCCGCCGCAGACCGTGCTCGGCACCCACTTGGTCATCCGCGGGTCCGTCCGGCCGTTCGTGTCGCCGTAGCCGCACTCGTCCCGCACCGGGCGCGAACGGCAGGAAGCCGCCCGCACCGAGCGGACGGCTTCTCGTGGTCTCATCGAGGCCCTATCGGGCCTTCGCGGCCTCCGGGTTGCGCAGCGGCTCGCCGTGGGCGTGGAGCTCGGTCAGCGCTTCCTTCCACGACTGGATCAGGCCGGTCTCGTGGTACGGGATGCCCTTCTCGGCGCAGAAGTCGCGCACGATCGGCTGGGCCTTCGGCAGGTGCGGCGAGGGCATGCCCGGGAACAGGTGGTGCTCGATCTGGTAGTTCAGGCCGCCGAGCGCGTTGTCCATCAGCCAGCCGCCCCGCACGTTGCGCGAAGTCAGGACCTGCTTGCGCAGGAAGTCCAGCTCGGTCTTGCCGACGAAGGTCGGCATGCCCTTGTGGTTGGGCGCGAAGATCGAGCCCATGTAAACGCCCCAGACCGCCTTGTGGACCAGGATGAACACGACGGCCTTGCCAGGCGAGAGCACGAGGAAGACGGCCCCGACGTAGGCGGCGAAGTGGACCGCCAGCAGCGTCGCCTCCAGGGCCCGGTGCTTGAGACCGGGCTTGAGGACCGACTTGATGCCCGAGACGTGCAGGTTGAAGCCCTCGAGGGTGAGCACGGGGAAGAACAGCTGCGCCTGGTACTTGCCGAAGAACCGGCTGATGCCCTGCGCGATGCGAGCCTGGCGCTTCGACCAGGAGAACAGGCCCGGACTCACGTCGGGGTCCAGGTCCTCGTGGTTCGGGTTGGCGTGGTGCCGGGTGTGCTTGTCGTTCCACCACCCGTAGCCCATGCCGTTGGCCAGGTTGCCGGTGAAGAAGCCGACCCGCTCCGAAGGGGTGCGGGTGCGGAAGACCTGCCGGTGGGCGATGTCGTGGCCCAAGAGCGCGACCTGCGCGCTGACGATGGCCAGCACCACGGCCGTGAACATCTGCAGCCACGTGTCGCCGATGAACGCGAAGCTCGCCCACGTGCCTGCGAAGAGCGCCCCGACGATGCTGAACCTGACGACGTAGTATCCCGGGCGCCGGCGCATGAGCCCCGCCTCGTTGATCCGCGTGGTCAGTTCGGCGAAGTCGCTGCCGGTCTTCTTCTTCGGGGCGGGTCGTTCGATCAATGCGGTCGGCATTGGCATTCCCATCTCGGTCTCGTGCCGATCGCGGAGCAGTTCGCGCGCCGCTCGTAGTGAGACGGCCCACCGCGACCGACCTGGTCTAGATCCAGGGAGATCTGGTCTCGACTACAAGCTTCGTCCGTGAACCGGATCTTGTCTCTACGGCTGACCCGCCAATGCGGGTAGTGCTAGCCCCACCTTTCCGTCGTTCACCGGTTTGAATAACGATTGGCACCCTGTCGGAGCGACGATCTAGGCTCGGCACCATGCCGGAAGATGAGAACCAGATACTGGTGCGCGCAAGCGGCCTCCGCAAACGCTACGGGGAGCACGAGGCGGTCAGGGGCGTCGACTTCGACATCCGGCGGGGCGAGGCATTCGGCTTCCTCGGCGCCAACGGCGCCGGCAAGTCCACCACCATGCGCATGATCGGGTGCGTCTCCGAGCCCAGCGACGGCGAACTGGAGGTCTTCGGCCTGGACCCGCGCACCCAGGGCCCCCGGATCCGGGCCCGCCTCGGCGTCGTGCCCCAGGACAACACGCTCGACAACATGCTCTCGGTGTTCGAGAACCTCACCGTCTACGCCGGCTACTTCGGCATCAAGCGCAAGATCGCCAAGGCCCGGGCCGCCGAACTGCTCGACTTCGTCCAGCTCAGCGCCCGTTCCGGCGACAAGGTCAACGACCTCTCCGGCGGCATGCAGCGCCGCCTGGCCATCGCCAGATCGCTCATCAACGAGCCCGACCTCGTCATCCTCGACGAACCCACCACCGGACTCGACCCGCAGGCCCGCCACCTGGTCTGGGAACGGCTATTCCAGCTCAAGCAGCAGGGCGTGTCGATCCTGCTCACCACCCACTACATGGACGAGGCCGAGCAACTGTGCGACCGCCTCGTGGTCATGGACGAGGGCCGCATCATCGCCGCCGGATCCCCGCGCGAGCTCATCGACACCCACGTCACCAAGGAGGTCGTCGAACTGCGCTTCGCCGGCCTCCACACCACCGACCTGGCCGAGATCTCGCTCGAACTGACCGGCGTCGGCTCCCAGATCGAACCGCTGCCCGACCGCATCCTCGTCTACACCGACGACGGCGACGACGCCGCCGGCGCCCTCGAGGCCCGCAACGTCCGGCCCACCTCCGTGCTCGCCCGCCGCGCCACCCTCGAAGACGTCTTCCTGCGCCTGACCGGCCGCGCCCTGGTGGAGGACGGAGGATGACCACCACTGCCACGGCGCGGCCCGAACTCGCCGGACCGCCCGGCCCCGCCGCCGCGGCCTGGCGCGCCTTCGGCCTCCAGATGGCGCTCTACCGGCACATCTGGCACGGCACCGTCTTCTCCTCGATCCTCCTGCCGATCCTCTACATGGTCAGCATCGGCATCGGCGTCGGCTCCTACATCGACGCCTCGGCCACCGGCGGGATCACCTACGCCGAATTCATCGCCCCCGGCCTGGTCTGCTCGGTCGCGGTCATGATGCTCGGCAACGACATGGTCTACCCGGTCTTCGGCGGTTACGAGGAGTGGGGCGGGGCCTACCTCGCCCAGCGCGCCACCCCGCTGCGCCCGGTCGACATCCTCAACGGCCACCTGCTCTACGCGGTCGTCTTCCGGCCCCTCACCGCCTGCACCGTCGTGGCCTCCGTGCTGGCGCTCTTCGGCGTCTTCGCCTCGGCCTGGGCCGCCCTCGCCGTCGGCGTCTCGGTGTTCGTCTCGGCCGCGATCGCGCCGTGGCTGTTCGCCTGGAGCTCCAGCCTGAAGAACGACGCCATGCTCAACGCGATCTTCCGGTTCGCGATCATGCCGATCACCCTGTTCTCGGGGGTGTTCTTCCCGGCCGAGCAGATGCCCGGCTTCCTGCAGCCGCTGGTGTGGATCTCGCCGCTGTGGCACGGCACCGAGCTGGCCCGCGCCGCGAGCGCCGGCGTCGCCCCCGCGCTGCCGCCCGCCGCCCACCTCGTCTACCTCGTCGCGCTCGGCGTCGCCGGCTGGTTCACGGCCAGACGCGTCGTCGCCCGCCGACTGTCGTTCTAGGAGCGCTCGTGTCCGTCATCTCCTACAGCCTCCTGCGCACCAGCGTCCGCTCCTCGGGAGCCATGCTGTCCCGCAACTGGGTGGCCATGCGCCGCGCCTGGGTCCTCATCGTCTCCGGCGGGGTCGAGTCGCTGCTGTTCCTGTTCGCCTTCGGTTTCGGCGTCGGCTCGCTGGTCGGCGACATCACCCTCGCCGACGGCACCGAGGTCTCGTACACCGCCTTCGTGGCCCCGGCGATCCTCGCCAACGCCGCCATGATGGGCACGCTCATGGAGACCTCCATCAACGTGTTCGCGAAGTTCAAGTGGATGAAGATCTACGACAGCGTTCTGGCCACGCCCATGCGGCCGTGGGACATCGCCCTCGGCGAGGTGTGGTGGGCGCTCATCCGCGGCGGCATCTACGTGGGCATGTTCGTGCTCGCCATGGGCGCGTTCGGCCTGCTCGACTCGTGGTGGTCGATCCTGGCCGTGCCGGCCTGCGTGTTCATCGCGCTGGCGTTCTCCGGCATCGGGCTGACGCTGTCGACGTTCTTCCGGGAGTGGACCGACTTCGACTGGATGATGGCCGTCGTGTTCGCGATGTTCCTGTTCGGCGGCACGTTCACGCCGGTGGAGGCCTATCCGGTCTTCGCGCAGCCGCTGGTGTACGTCATGCCGCTGTACCACGGCATCGAGCTGGTGCGCGGCATCAGCCTCGGCCAGTTCGCCCCGATGATGCTGGTCAACGTCGCCTACCTGTGCGGACTGGCGGCGGTCGGCACCTGGATCGCGCAGCGCCGCCTGGCCAAGGCGCTCTACAGGTGACGGGCCGTTCTGAAGAAATTCTCCAAATGTGACCTTCACAACGAAGGAAAACTCCGATATTGTCCATTTTACGCATGATGGTCACCGTGCCGGCAGATCGCGGCGCGGCGCCCCCAATATCCCTTTAAGGAGGTCCCTCATGCGAACCGATGGACGCCCGCAGAGTCCGGCCCACATCCGGACGCTCACCGGCACGCGAAAGCTCGTCTTCCTCATCGCCGCGCTCACCCTGGCCCTCGCCGGAGCCACGATCCCGGCCACCGCCGCCGGCGCGCAGGACGTGTCGATCCAGGCCGTCAGCCACAAGAGCCCGTTCAACTGCAACAAGACCTTCTACGCCAACAACTGGAGCGGAGGCCACAACCCGAGCAACACCATCGACTGGCAGTCCTACGGCGGCGACGCGATCGGCGGCGAGCCCGTGCGCGCGACCGCCCGAGGCACCGCCTACTTCTACAACGCCGGCAACACCAGCTACGGCAAGTGGATCCAGATCGTCCACCCCGACGGCACCCGGACCCGCTACGCCCACCTGAACACCATGCGCCAGGCCGCCGGCACGTCGATGAAGGTAAGTCAGGGCACCCGCATCGGCACCGTAGGCTCCACCGGGAACTCCTCGGGCCCCCACCTGCACTACGAGCAGCGCAACAGCTCCGGCTCGGTCGTGACCCCCGTCGTCGAAGGCACCCGCGTCGCCTACGGCACCAAGCGCGCCGTCAGGAGCTCCAACGCCTGCGGCGGAGGCGGCAACCCGTACACGCCCAAGGAGGTCTGCGGCGGCGACTTCGTCCAGATCAACTCCCACGCGGTCAACGGAGGCCGCGTCCACCTGATGTACAACAGCTCCACCGGCTACAACTGCGTGGTCACGATCAAGACCACCAAGATCGGCACGCCCAGCCCGGTCTCGGCCAGCCTCCAGAAGCAGGGAGGCACCATGGGCACCGACTCGGGCAACTTCTCCTACTACGCCGGACCGGTCAAACGCCACGCGCCCGGCACCTGCGTCAAGTGGGGCGGATCGGTCGGATCCAGCTCGTGGATGAGCGGCTGGAGCCATTGCGGCTGAGCCTCGCCCGCCATCGAACAAACCGCCACAGCACCCGAAGCCGGGGCCCGATAAGGTGAGCGCGTGAGAACCCTGCTGCGACTCTGCACGGTCGTCATGCTGGCGTGCGCCGCCTGGGCCCCGGCCTCGGCCGCCCACGCCGACGATCGCCCGCGCGTCCTGGCCGTCACCGCCGGCAACGACAACCCCGAAGTCGCCGAGTACGCCCTCGAACGACTCGGCATGGAGGCGCGGCGCTGGCAGTTCGACCTCGTCGAAGGCGAGCCGTCCGACCTCGCCGACCTCGACCGGTTCGACGTGGTCATGCTGCTCAACACCTCCGGCGACATCCTCGACCGGTCGCAGCAGGACGCGCTCGAGACCTTCGTGGAGTCCGGCGGCGGCCTGGTCGGGACCCACTCGGCGGCGGTCACCGAACCGGACTGGGACTGGTGGCAGGAGTCGCTGGGAGCGACCGCGCTCGAACCGCCCACCGAGCCGGCCTCCAAGCAGACCGTCGAGGTCGCCGAGGGCTCGCCGATCACCGACGGCATCGACGAGGAACTGGAGCTGACCGAGCGCTGGTTCTACTTCGACCCCGAACCGACCGACGCCGACACCGAGATCCTCGCGCACCTCGGCTCCGGCGACCCGGTCGCGTGGGCCCACGACGAACGCGACGTCTTCTACACGGTGCCCGGCGGCGACTACGAGACCTGGGGCGACCGCGACTTCCTCCAGCTGATCCGCCAGGCGATCTGGTGGGCCGCGGGGGAGGAGCGCCAGATGGTGCAGTACACCGGCGACGCCGCCCCGACCTGGCCCTACACCTTGACGTTCGTCCTGTTCGTGCTGGCCGTCGCCGGAGGCGGCTCGCTGGCGGTGTGGCGGCTGGACCGCACCGAGGCGGCCGGCGCCGAGAGCGGGGCCGCCGCGGTCTGACCGGTCAGAGCCGACCGGTGACCACCGTGGTCACCTGCGCGACCCCGTTCCGGTACGGCAGGTCCTGATCGGCGGGGTCGTCGTTCGGGCCTCCGGCGCGCCGCTTGACCGAGACCTCGTCCAGCGGCAGTGCCAGCACCGCCGTGGCCGCCTCTTCCTTGGGGTTCGGCTCCCGCGAACGGTCGGCCCGGCCCGGAGCCAGCCTTTCCACCAAGGCCCGCATGGCGATCCAGCGCTCGTGCGGGTCGCCCACCTCGTGCGCCGGCCCGTGGGCGACGACGCTGCGGTAGTTCATCGAGTGGTGCATCCACGACTTGGCGTAGACGATGCCGTCGACCAGTGTGGCCGTCACGCTCACCGCGAAGCCCTCGCCGCCGCCGAGGCCGAGCGACGACCCGGTCGAACCGTGCAGGTAGAGGGTGCCGCCGAGCCGGGCGTGGAAGAACGGCATGACCCGGGGCGCGCCGTCGGCGCCGACGAAGGCCACGTCGCAGTGCAGCGCCTCGTCGAGGATCTCGTAGGCGGCCGCCTTCTCGTAGGAGACGCGCTCGCGAGCCCGCTTGGGAGTGGTGCGGTCGGTCTGGGTGAACTGGGCGCTCATCGGGGGGACTCCCATCCGCAATTTTGTACTGATACAATCTTGTCATTATGTCGGTACATTATCAGATCACCGGTGGCACAGCCAGCGAAATAGCCGCCAGCATCGAAGTGGGCGTACGCGACGGGCACCTCAGGCCCGGCCGCACCCTCCCGGCCGTCCGCAAACTCGCCGCCGACCTCGGCGTCGCCGCCGGCACCGTCGCCGCCGCCTACCGCCGGCTCCGCCAGCGCGGCGTCGTCGAGACCGGCGGCCGAGCCGGCACCTTCGTGCGCGAACGCTCCGCCTTCACCCCGGCCGGCACCCTCGTCGTCCCCCCGGGCCTCACCGACCTCGCCAGCGGCGAACCCGACCCCGAATTCCTGCCCGACCTGGCCACGCTCATGCCCCGCGTGTCCGTCGACCACCCCAACTACCGCGACGGCGGACCCTGCCCGACCCTGCTCGACCTCGCCCGCGACCGCTTCGCCGCCGACGGCGTCGACGGCGAGCTCACCGTCACCTCCGGCGCCCTCGACGCCGTCGAACGCGGCCTCGCCGCCCACCTCGAACCCGGCGACACCGTCGCCATCGAAGACCCCGTCTGGTCCAACCTCAGAGACCTCCTGCTCTCGGCCGGATACCAGATCAAACCCGTCGCCGTCGACGCCGACGGCCCCGACCCGGCCGAACTCGAGCACGCCCTCGCCACCGGAGCCCGCGCCTTCATCGTCACCGGCCGCGGCCAGAACCCCACCGGCGCCGCCGTCGACGCCGCCCGCGCCGCCGCGCTCCGCGACGTCATCGCCGCCCACCGCGGCGTCCTGGTCATCGAAGACGACCACTGGGGCGAGCTCGCACAGACCCCGCTGGCGCTGGTCGCCGACGCCGCCGACCGCTGGCTGTTCGTCCGCTCCGTCTCCAAGGCCCACGGCCCCGACCTGCGCTGCGCCCTCGTCGCCGCCGACGCCGACACCAAGGCCCGGGTCCAGGGCCGCATGACCCTGTCCCACGGCTGGGTCTCGACCATCCTCCAGCACTTCGTCATCGCCGCCTGGGAAGACCCCGCCGTCACCGAGCTGGTCGACCGCGCCGGGCGCGTCTACGCCGAACGCCAGAGCGCTCTGCGCGAGGCCCTGGCCGCACACGGCATCAGCGCCTTCGGCACCACCGGCCTCAACCTCTGGGTGCCCGTCGCCGACGAGACCGCCGCCGTCATCGCCCTGCGCGACGCCGGCTACGCCGTCGCCCCCGGCCGCGCCTACGCCCTCCGCGGCGACCAGGGCATCCGAGTCAGCACCGGACGGCTCGACCCCGACATCGCCCCCGCCGTAGCCGAGATCATCGCCTCGGCCGCCGGACCGGCCGCACCGCCGGTCTGAGAACTCCAGAAAGGAAACCCCCCGGATGGCCACCACCACCGCGTCCCCGGACATAGCCGCACAGCAGCGGCGCACCCTCGGCGTCCTGTTCGGCTCCCAGGTCCTCGGCGGACTCGCCGTCGGCATCGGCGTCGCCGTCGGCGCCCTCCTCATCGAGGACCTCACCGGATCGAGCACCTACGCCGGCCTCGGGCAGAGCCTGTTCGTCGGCGGCTCGGCACTGGTGGTCATCCCCGCCGTCCGCATCACCGAGCGCTTCGGACGACGCGGCGGACTCGTCTTCGGGTACGCCTGCGCCGTCGCCGGCGTCCTCGTCGTCATCGGCGCGATCCACCTGCAGGCCGCCGCAATCGTCGTCACCGGCTACTTCCTGCTCGGCAGCGCCTCCTACGCCGGTCTCCAGTCCCGCTACGCCGCCGCCGACCTCTCCCCGGTCGGCAAACGCGGTTCGCACCTGTCGCTGATCCTGTGGGCCACCACGATCGGCTCGGTCACCGGGCCGATGCTGGCGGCGCTGGCCAACAGCACCTGGCGCGAGTGGTTCGGCGGCCCCGACTACATCGGCACGATGGTCGCCATGGGCGGGCTGTGCCTGCTGACGTCGCTGCTCATCGCGGCGTTCCTGCGGCCCGACCCGCTGCTGACGGCCCGGGAGATCAGCGGCGAGACCCAGGCGCCGAAGCGGTCGGTCGCCGACGGCCTGCGCATGGCCCGCCGCAACCCCGACGTGCGCACCGGCGTCATCTCCGCCGCCCTCGGCCACTTCGTGATGGTCGGCGTCATGGCCATGACCTCGCTGCACATCCGGCACGGCATCGCGAGTCTCGACGAGGCCCTGACGATGGTCGGCATCGTCATCGGGCTGCACATCGGCGCGATGTACGCGCTGTCGCCGGTGTTCGGGCGTCTGGCCGACCGCTTCGGCCCCCGGCCGGTCCTGGTCGGCGGGGTGGCCATACTCGTGGCCGCGTGCGCCGTCGCCGGAACGGCCGGGCACGACCACGTGCGGCTGTCGATCGGGCTCATGCTCCTCGGTCTGGGCTGGTCGGCGATGACCGTCTCGGCGGCGACCCTCGTGACCGGAGCGGTGAGTCCGGCCGAGCGGCCCTCGACGCAGGGCTTCTCCGACATGGTCATGGGCCTGGCGGCGATGGTCGCCGGGGTCGCCTCGGGGCCGATCGTCGAATACCTCGGCTACGGCGTGCTCAACCTGTGCTGCGCGATCGCCGCGCTCGTGGTCGTGCCGTTCATCCTCGGCAAGACGAGCGTGCCTCAGTACCCGTAGGCGGTCGGCGCGTTCTGGCCGGCGTCGACGGGGACGACCGCGCCGTTGATCGCCGCGGACCCGTCCGAGAGCAGGAACGCGATCACCGTGGCCACATCGGACGGGTCCACGAGCTCCCCGGCGGGGAACTCCCGCTGGAACCTGGCGTACCGCTCGGGGTCGTCGCGGCGCATGCGGTCCCAGGCCCGGTCGGGCACCAGCATCGAGCCTGGCGCGACGGCGTTGACCCGCACGCCGTGCACGCCGAGCTCCTGGGCCAGGATCGCGGCGGCGTGGTTCAGCGCGGCCTTCGTCGCCCCGTACGTCAGACCGGGCGCGGGCTTGGTCCCGGAGATCGAGGAGACCAGGACCGCGGAGCCCTTGGTGCGCTTGAGCTGCGGCGTCGACGCTCGCAGGGCCGTCATCGCGCCGACGAGGTTGACGCCCAAGGTGTACTGCCAGTCGAGCGGCGAGGTGTCCTTGAGGTGGGTGCCGCGCGCGCCGCCGACGTTGGCCACGATGCCGCTGAAGTCGCCGAGCCGCTTGCCGGCCTCGGTCACGAACTCGACGAGCGTCTGCTCATCGGCCACGTCGAGCTGCCGAGTGAACACCGGCACCTCGAACTCCTTGCGGAGCCGCTCGGCGACCTCGTTGAGCGGCGCGGCGTTGCGCGCGCACAGTGCCAGGGGAGCGCCGGTGGAGGCGAGCAGGGTGGCCGTCGCCAGGCCGAGGCCGTGGCTCGCGCCGGTGATGAGGACGGGCCTGTCGGAGAAATCGAAATCATAGTTCACCTTCCCATCATGGCCCGCCGTGTCACATCCGAACGGAACGTGCCGCATCGAGTGGGCGTCCCTGCCTCAGCGCCACTCGGCGAGCGGATTCTCCAGTCTCCCCGCGTAGATCAGGCTCTCCTCCTGGTTCTCCAGATCCACCATCTGCTTGTTGTTCTTCAGCTGCAGGCGGTTCAGGCACGACAGCGGGAACTCCTCGGCGAACAGGTCGTACCTCGCGAATCGCTCGGCCAGTTCCGGGTGCTCGGCCTGGTACCGCCGCAGCACGCCCGCCGTCACCGCCCAGAACTCCCGCTCGTCCAACACGCCGTCGGTGTGCAGGATCGCGGCCAGGAACCGCAGGAAGCAGTCCACGACATCGGTCAGGATCGACAGCGACGCCACCTCGTCGGGCACCTGGGCGCGGATCCGCTCGGCCTCCTGCGGCACCGGCGTCGACGCGTTCAGGACCGCGACCTCTTCGCCGATGTCCTTGAGGAACACCCGCTCGACCGCGCCGTCCTTCAGCACCAGGATCACATTCTCACCGTGCGGCATGACCACCAGCCCGTACCGGTACAGGCAGTGCGCCAGCGGCACCAGGTACGCCCGCAGATACCGCTCCAGCCACTCGACCGCGCCCAGACCCGAACGCTCGATGAGCGCCGAGGCGAACGGCCGTCCTGCGGTGTCGACGTGGAGCAGTGAGGCCATCGTGGCCGCGCGCTCGCCTTCGCCCAGCCGCGGCACCGGGCTCTCGCGCCACAGCGCCGCCAGCATCTTCCGGTACGGCGAGCCCTTCGGCGCGCTCGCGGTGTAGGCCGGGTGCCGGTAGCCGACCGCGGCCCGCTCCCGCAGCACCGTCACCCCGGTCTTCTCCAGCACCGGGTCGCCGTGGACGAGACCGGCCACGAACTCGTTGATCGCGGGGGTGACCTCCATGTACTCGGTCGACAGGCCCCGCATGAACCCCATGTTCAGCACCGACAGGGCCGTCTTGACGTAGTCGGACTCGGGCCTTGAGCGGTTGAAGAACGTCCGGATCGACTGCTGCGCCTGGTATTCGTCGTTCGATTCGCCGAGGGGGATCAAGCGCCCCTCGGCCACCTCGGCCGCGAACGTCGTGGAGATCTTGTTGTGCCACTGCCACGGGTGCACCGGGATCAGGTGCACGTCCTCGAATCCGAGGCCGCGTTCGGCCAGCACCGCCGCGAAGCGCTCTCTCGCGTCTCGGTCGAGCTGCGTCTCGATCAGCCAGTCGGCGTCGAGCTCCGGTGCGGCCGTGAACATCGCGTGCCGGCGCGGCGCGGCCAGCCACAGCAGTCGCACTCCTCGTCCCGTCTCGGGCGCATAGGCGAGGTAGTCGGACGAGGTGAATCCCAGCCGCCCGGACCCGGCCACGAAGCAGGGGTGCCCGCCGGTCATGGCCGCCTCGATCGCCTGGAAGTCGGCCTCGACCAGTTCCTCGGCGGTCGGTTGCGGCTCGGCGAGCTGGTAGGCCCCGCGGTTGAGGGTGCTCGCGACCTCCTCGAGGTAGACCGGCAGGATCTCGTCGCTCAGGCCGAGCTCGTCCTTGAACGAGACGAAGAACGCGGCCGCGTCCAGCTCCAGCGGCTCGCCGTCGAGACTCTCGCGGGTCAGCGACGCCGCCTCGACCGCCCAGTGGTCGAGCGCCAGCCGCGCGGCCTTGAACAGGTACCGGTCGCTCTTCCCGGCCAGGACGCACCGGTCGCCGAGTCGCACCGGAGCGAGCAGCCGCTCGTGCGCGAACTCGCCGATGGCCTTGGCCAGCAGGCGCCTGGTCGCCTCGCGCCAGTGCTCGCGCCTGAGGTGGTCGGTCGGTCCGGTCACGGCCTGGCTCCTCTCGCCTCGGAGTGTTCGAAGTCGGTCAAGGCGCAGAAGCTCAGCAGCGCCTGCTTGTCCGGCAGCCGCACCGTCTTGTCGGGGCGGAAGCCGACGTACTCGTTGAGCCGGTGGATCGGGGTGTTCTCGGCATCGGGTTCGACCACGACGCGCCTTGCGCCGAAGCCGTCGAACAGCAGGTGCATGACGGCGGACATGACCCCCCGCGTGAACCCGGGGATCGGCCGGTCGGTCGGGGCGGTGAGGACGTGCATGCCCATGTCGCCCTCCCTGACGTCGTAGACGTCGGCCAGCTCCGAATGCGCCGGGTCGTAGACCTCGGCCAGGAACCGGGCCCGGTACTGGAACAGCCCGACGTAGGCGAAGTGGTGCTCGCTGGCCTCGATCTGCTCGTGCTCGCGCAGCACGTCGGTGACGGTCGCCTCGGACATCATCCAGTAGACGGCCTTCGGATGCGTCACCCACTCGTGCAGCAGCGGCGCGTCGGTCGGCGGGTCGACCAGGCGCATGCCGAAGTCGCCGAGACGGTCGTGCATGAAGTAGAAGGACCCTGGAGCCTTCACGATTCGGTCACCTCCGGTGCGGCGAATTCCTGGAACGCGATGCGGCGTTCGATCGGGTAGACCTCGCGGCCGGTCATGGCCCGGATGATCCACGAGTTGCGGTAGGCGGCCATGCCGAGGTCGGGCGTGACGAAGCCGTGGGTGCCCAGTTCGGCGTTCTGCACGAACACCTCCCCGCGTCCGGCGGCGTCGACGCTGTAGTCCCTGCGGGCCTCCAGACGCCCGGCCGCGTCGAAGCGCAGCCGTTCACGGACGCCGTCGAGGAACGCCGGAACCCGGTAGGCGTAACCGGTGGCCAGCACCAGTCCCTCGGTGCGCAGCTCGAAGTCGCGGTCCTGCTCGTGCTGCCGGATGCCGAGCCGGAACCCCTCGCCCTCGGCGGCCTTCTCGACGGTGCAGTTGGTGAACAGCCGCGTCGGCACCGAGCCGTGCGCGAACCGCTTCTGGTACAGCAGGTCGTAGATCTCGTCGATGAGCTCGGAGTTGATGCCCTTGTACAGTCCCTTGTGGGCCGCGTTGAGCTCGTCGCGCTTCGCGCCCGGCAGCGCGTTGAAGTAGTCGACGTAGTCGGGGCTGGTCATCTCGAGGGTCAGCTTGGTGTACTCCAGCGGGAAGAACCGCGGCGAACGGGTCACCCAGTTCAGCTCGTACCCGCCGGTATCGATGTCCGACAGCAGGTCCCGGTAGACCTCGGCGGCGCTCTGGCCGGAGCCGACGACGGTCACGCTGCCGCATTCGCGCAGCCGCTCCCGGTGCTCCAGGTACGAGGAGGCGTGGCATACCGTCTCGCCGCGCAGTTCCCGGCATGCCGGCGGCACCCACGGCGGGGTGCCGGTGCCGAGCACGAGCCTGCGGCCCCAATGGACCTCCTCGCCGCCCGGCCCGGTGCCGCGAACCGCGTACGCCTCGCGCCCGCCGTCCCATTCGACCGCCGTCACCTCGCACTCGAAGCGGAGGTTGCCGAGTTTCGCGGCCGCCCAGCGCAGGTAGTCCTGGAACTCGCCGCGCAGCGGGAAGAACGACTCGCGGATGTAGAACGGGTAGATCCGCTCGTTCTCCTTGAGGTAGTTCAGGAACGAGTACGGCGAGGTCGGGTCCGCCAGGGTCACCAGGTCGGCCATGAACGGCACCTGCATGGTGGTGCCCTCGATGAGCATGCCGGGATGCCAGTCGACGTTCGGTTTGCGTTCGAGGAAGACCCCGTCGAGCCCGTCGATCGGGTCGGTCAGGCAGGCCAGGCCGAGGTTGAACGGCCCCAGGCCGATGCCGATGAAGTCGTGCGTTCGCCGGTCGCCCATCTATGCCTCCTGGGGCTGCGCGCGGCGGGCCAGCGCGTCGAGGACGGGGACGACGTCGTCGAGGGTCGTCTCGGGGTTGAGCAGCGTCAGCTTGAGGGCCGTGCGTCCCTCCACCCGGGTCGCGGCGACCATGCCCTCCCCGGCGGCGGCGATGGCGGCCCTGGCGCGCCTCTGGGCCTCGTCGTCGCCGCCGCGGAGCCGGAACAGCACCGTGGACAGTTCGGAGGCCGGTGCGGCCGTCTCGAACCGCGGGTCGTTCCGCAGGTGCTCCCAGACTTCGGCGGCGAGGTCGCAGACGCGGTCGAACATGGCGCCGATGGTGTCGGGCCCAAAGGCTCGCAAGGTCATCCACAGCTTCAGCGCGTCGAGGCGCCTGGTGGTCTGGAGGCTCTTGTCGACCTGGTTCGGCAGCGCGGCCCCGGCCGGGTTGAGGTAGTCGGCGTGGTGGGTGACGTGCCGCAGCGACGCCCGGTCGCGCACGAGGACCGCCGAGGAGCTGACCGGCTGGAAGAACGACTTGTGGTAGTCCACGGTGACCGAGTCGGCGCGTTCGACGCCGTCGATGAGGCCGCGCCGTGTCGGGGAGACGAGCAGACCGCAGCCGTAGGCCGCGTCGACGTGGAACCAGACTTCGTGCGCCGCACAGACTTCGGCGATCGGTGCGAGCGGGTCGATGGCGCCGTGGTCGGTGGTGCCCGCGGTGGCGATGACGGCCGCCGGGACGTGGCCGTCGTCGACGCACCGGGTCAGCGCCTCGTCGAGGGCGACCGGGTCCATGCGGAAGCGCCGGTCGGCCGGGACGGTGACGACGGCGTCCTCGCCGAGGCCGAGCAGTCTGGCGGCCTTGACGACGCTGAAGTGCGTGTGGGGGGAGGCGAAGAGCCGCAGGCGGGGGAGCGCCTCGACGTCGCGCAGCGGTTCGGCGCTGTTCTTGACGACCGTCTCGACGGCTTCGTCGCGGGCCAGCAGGAGGGCCTGGAGGTTCGACTGGGTGCCGCCGGAGGTGAAGACGCCGTCTGCGTCGGGGCCGAGGCCGATCCTCGCTGCGGTCCAGGCGATGAGGCGCTGCTCGATGAGGGTGCCGCCGGCGCTCTGGTCCCAGGTGTCCACAGAGGTGTTGACGGCGGCCAGGACCGTTTCGGCGGCGACGGCCGGGAGCGCGACTGGGCAGTTGAGGTGCGCCAGGTAGCGGGGGTGGTGGAACCAGACCGCGTCGCGGAGGTACAGCTCGCCGATCTCGTCGAGGGCGTCGTCGAACCCGCCGAGCGGACGGTCGAGGTCGACCGCGTCGACGGCCGGCCGAAGCGCGTTCGGGGCGATGCCGGTGGTCGGGGAGTCGACCGTGGCGAAGCGTTCGGCGATGCGCTGCGACACGGTCGCGATGAGGCTCCGATAGGCGTCGGCCGAGTCGCGGCCCAATAGGACCGGCGTTCCGAGCGCCTCCGGCGGATCCGTTGGCGGAGAGGCGGGGCGGCCGAAATCGGCGGCGCTGGTCAGCACTGAGTTACGTCCTTTCGTTGCCGGGCCGGTCGCGGACACCGGTGGGAAACGCAGGTTAGCCTAACCTAATTTCAAGATCAAAGAAAGGCGTCCTCCCAGAGCGTGATGTTCTCCACTGGACGGGAGGGAAAGCCGCAAGATCGTTTCCTTGCGCGAAGCGCCCGCCGCTCGTAACGTACGTGGCAACGGTCAATGCTCGCAAACCAGGACCGTCCACCCGTATCGCTCCGCCGCAAGGAGTCCCGTCGTGACCACCGCGCCCCCCGTCCGCTACCGCAACCTCCTGATGGACAGCTCCCGCTGGGACGCCATCGAACTGCGCGAAGGCGACATCGTCGTCTCCACTCCCGCCAAATGCGGCACCACCTGGACGCAGATCATCTGCGCCCTACTGGTGTTCGGCAAACCCGAGCTTCCCGCCCCGCTCGACGACCTCACCGTCTGGCCCGACTCCTACTTCCACCCCCTCGACGACGTCAAGGCCGCATTGGAGGCCCAGACCCATCGGCGGTTCCTCAAGTCCCACACGCCCCTCGACGGCCTGCCCTGGGACGAGCGCGTCACCTACATCAGCATCGGCCGCGACCCCCGCGACGTCGGCATCTCCCTCGACAACCACCTCGCCAACACCGACTGGGAACGCCTGAACGCCCTCCGCGAGGCCGCCATCGGCCCCGACGCGGTCGACGCCACCGAAGCCGCGCCGCCGCCCGCGCCGACCCTCTACGAGCGCCTGTGGAACTGGATCGGCGGCGACGACGACCTCTTCAGCCTCCAGGCCATGCTCGCCCACCTCCAAGGCTTCTGGGAGCGCCGAGACCGGTCCAACGTCGTCCTGCTGCACTACGACGAGCTCAAGACCGACCTCGACGGGCAGATGCGCGCCCTCGCGGCGAGGCTGGGCATCGAGATCGGCGAGCAGGTCTGGCCGGAGCTGGTCCGCGCCGCCACGTTCGACCAGGTGCGCGGCAACGCCGAGACGCTCGCGCCCGAGGGCACGATCTGGAAGGACAAGGCCGAGTTCTTCCACAAAGGCTCCAGCGGCCAGTGGAGGGACCTGTTCGGCCCCGACGACCTCGAACGCTACCGAGCCCGCGTCGCCGAGCTGACCGGCCCGGAACTCGCCGCATGGCTCCACCGGGGACCGCTCTGACCCTCAAGCGCCGATCCAGTCCTCGACGACCTCGGTCGTCGTCTCCGGCGAGACCCGCTGGAGAGTCGGTGGTCAGCGGCGTTCGGCGATGAGTTTCAGCTGGTTTCCCGAAGGATCCCCGGCGGTTCACCGCCGGGAGGAATTCGGGGCGATGCTCGCTCGCCGTCCCGCGAAGCGGGATTGTGAGCAACGAGTGACCGTGATGACGCCGATAGGTCCGGATCGGTGTCGGTGTTCTTGTCGGACCCGACTTCTAATCTGGTGCTTGTGGGCAAGCAGGTCGTGCAGGTGAAGCTGGTGCCGACACCGGAACAGGCGCAGGCGCTGGCGGCGACGCTGCGCGCGATCAACGAGGCCGCGAACTGGGCCTCGGCTGTGGCCTTCGCGCACGGTGTGCCGCGGGAGTACGCGCTGCGCCAGCACACCTACACCGAGCTGAAGGCCCGCGGGCTCGGCTCCCAGATCGCGCAGCTGGTCATCAAGAAGACCTGCCACGCCTACGCCACCATCGCCGGACTGATCAATGCCGGTCGGTTGCACGGCAGACGCGCCCGGAAAGCCCAATCGAAGCCGGTCGCGTTCCGTCCGGATGCCGCCCAAGCCTTCGACGACCGGTGCCTGTCGTGGCAGCACGAGGCCCGCACGGTCTCGATCTGGACACTCGATGGGCGGATGCGGGGCATCGCCTTCACCGGCCACCCCGACCACCTCAAGACACTCGAAGACCACCGCAAAGGTGAATCTGACCTGGTCTACCGAGACGGGAACTGGTACCTGGCCGCGACCGTCGAAGTCGCCGACGCCGAAGCCAATACCGACCCGGCCGATTTTCTTGGTGTGGATATGGGCATCGTCAATATCGCCACCAGCTCCGATGGCGACAACTACGCCGGGGCCGGGCTGCGGCGCTACCGCAGGCGGATGGCGAAAGTCCGCGCCGAGTTGCAGGCCAAGGCGACCAAGTCGGCGAAGAAGAAGCTCAAAGCCCGCGCACGGCGCGAAGCCCGTGCGATCAAGGACAACAACCACAGGATCGCGAAGCAGCTTGTCGCGAAGGCTGAACGCACCGGTCGCGGTATCGGCATCGAAGATCTTGCCGGTATCCGTGACCGGGTACGGCTCCCAGCCGCTCAGCGAGGCGAGTTGAACGCGTGGTCCTTTTATCAGCTCCGGGCCTTCATCGCCTATAAAGCGAAGCGGGCCGGGGTGCCGGTGGTGACCGTCGATGCGAGGAACACCTCGCGGCGGTGCCCGCTGTGCGGGCACACCGCCAAGCACAATCGACCCACACGTGATGATTTTGCCTGTCGGGGGTGCGGACTCGCTGGGCCCGCCGACCAGGTAGCCGCGGTCAACGTCCGTGACCGCGCACGCACGACTTGGGCTGTCGTCAACCAGCCTAATGTTGCCGATACACCGCAGCCGACGGTGGGCACGAGCGACAAGCCACGGACTTCAACCCGTGGCAGTTGACGCTGTCGTCGTAGAGGCGGCGCCGGCGTTCCTCGTCGTAGCTCGCCTCCGAGGTGGCGGCGATCCTGCCGTGCCGCAGGTGTGATCCGGTCGGCACCGCGTCGGCGCCGACGGCCAGGCGTACCAGGTGGCGGGCCGACCGCTTCGGCGTGCTCGCGAACGGCAGCGCGCTGAAGGGGCGGGCGATGGTGTTCCATGCCAGGCGCGCGGCCGAGGGGAAGTCGCGGGCGAGGCCGGTCCCAGGCATGAGGCCGGGGTCGTAGTCATAGGCGCACTCCGCGCGATCGCGGCCGCATGGCCGCATGGCCGCATGGCCGCACCCGAGGGACTACATGCTCACCTTCGTGCGCGTAGTGGCCGAATCCGAGGAACTGCGAGCACGCGAACTCGCCAAGCGCTCCGACATGCGCCGGTACCTCTACAACGCGCTCGCCGCCAAGCGCGGCGACGACTCCGCCGAAGAGCGCCGCCTGTGGTCGGTCCTGGCCGTGACCCTGTTCTTCCTCGCCCTCGACTCCTGGCTCGAGGAAGGCGG
The DNA here is from genome assembly GCF_054779575.1 of Glycomyces halotolerans. Classification (NCBI taxonomy): domain Bacteria; kingdom Bacillati; phylum Actinomycetota; class Actinomycetes; order Glycomycetales; family Glycomycetaceae; genus Glycomyces; species Glycomyces halotolerans. Next base: position 65,904 of record NZ_BAAGXZ010000013.1, on the reverse strand, counting down.
CGACTTCACCGGCCACATCGACCGCGTCGTCGCCATGGCCCACAGTGGATTCTCAGTCACCGACCGGTCCCGATTACCGATCGAGGCCCAGATCGCGGCGAGGGTCGCCGACCATCGTCGCGGGGTCGACGATGCGGTCGAAGTCGGCCGCGTCCACCCCCATCGCCACAGCCGCCTCACGCAGCGTCGTGCCCTCGTGATCGGCCTTGTGCGCGATCGCCGAGGCCCTGTCGTAGCCGATGTGCGGACTCAGTGCCGTGACCAGCATCAGCGAACGCCCCACCGAGTCGGCGATCTGGTCGCCGTCGAGCTCGGTGCCCTCGACGCTGAAGACCCGGAGATTCTCAGCGGCGTCGCCGAGAATCCGGGCCGAATGCAGCACGTTGTCGACCACGACCGGGCGCATCGCGTTGAGCTGGAAGTCGCCCTGCGCGCCGGCCGCCGCGACGATCGAGTCCTCGCCCATCACCTGCAGGCACACCATCACCGTCGCCTCCTGCTGCGCCGGATTCACCTTGCCGGGCATGATCGACGACCCCGGCTCATTGGCCGGCAGCCTGAGCTCGTGCAGCCCGGCACGCGGTCCCGATGCCAGCCAGCGCATGTCGTTGGCGACCTTCATCAACGCCACCGCGACGCCGCGAAGCCCGGCGCTGACGGCGACCATGCCGTCGAGCGAGCCCTGAGCGGCGAACTTGTTCGACGCGGTCGCCAGCGGCAGATCGGTCAACTCCGCGAGCTTCGCAGCGATCGCCTCCCCGAAACCGGGCGAGGTGCCCAGGCCCGTGCCGACGGCGGTACCGCCGGCCGCGAGCTCATGGACCGCCTCCAGCGAGCCCTCCAGCCTGCTGCTCGCGTCCCGCAGCTGCGCCGCCCAGCCCGACCACTCCTGGCCGACGGTCAGGGGCGTCGCGTCCTGCAGGTGCGTGCGCCCGATCTTGACGACGTCGACCCACCGCTCGGCGCGCTCGCGGATCGCATCGGCGAGCGCACGAAGCTGCGGCAGCGTCCGGTCCCGGACGGCCAGCAGCGTCGCGATGTGCATGGCGGTCGGGAACGTGTCGTTCGTCGACTGCCCGAGGTTCACGTGGTCGTTGGGGTGCACCGGTTCCTTGCTGCCGAGCTCGCCGCCGAGCAGCTGACTGGCCCGATTGGCGATCACCTCGTTGACGTTCATGTTCGAGTGCGTCCCCGACCCGGTCTGCCACACATAGAGCGGGAACTCCGCGTCGAGGTCCCCGGCGATCACCTCGTCGGCGGCGGCGACGATCGCCTCGGCCAAGACCGCGTCGAGCCGGCCGCCCGCGGTGTTCACGAGCGCCGCCGCCTTCTTCACGAATCCGTAGGCCCGGTAGACCGCCACCGGCATCCGGTCGTCGCCGATCGAGAAATGGCGCAGCGAGCGCTGGGTCTGCGCCCCCCAGTAGTGCTCGGCGGGCACCTCGATGGAGCCCATCGAATCGCGCTCCACGCGTGTGCCGGTCTCGCCGGTGCCGACCGGCAGCGGACGCAGCTTGAACTTCCCGATCTCCATGACGCCACCTTGCCTCGGACGGGCCGCCGGCCATATCGCTTCCCGGACCGCCGAGCCTCCGAACCCGGCGGGATGCTTGGAGGATCGCACAGTTCCCTCCGAAGCGCTCACCGGTCCCGGCCATTCCCGAACCGGCGGTCGCCCGACTCACCGCCGCGAGTACCGCCGATCACCCGTCGGCGCGGTGCTCGGCGGTGACCTCGATCGGGCCGACAATGTGCCGGTTGAACTCCTCGAGGTCCTCGGCCGGCACCCAGAGCTCGAGAATGGTGCTGCCGCCGACCCGCCGGACCGGATAGCGCTCCGCGAAGACCCGCTCGACCTCGAACCGCGTCACGTACCCGACACCGTCGCGAGGCGCATTCCAGTCACGGGCGATCTTCGTCGCGTAGTCCTCGTTCAGGACCGGATAGAAGATCGGCTGCTCCGGCAGGCGAGGGGGCCAGGCGGTCCAACCCGACTCGCGGACGAGATCGAGCTCGGCGGGGCCGCACGGCCTCCAGAGGGACATCGTCTGAGGCTCGACTACCATGGCACGGCTCCGTTCTCGCAGGGGGACCAGCAGAGTTTTTCAGCTTGACCGCGAAAACGAAACCGGATTACGTTGGGATCGTGTCGAATCTGCTGCCTCACGACCTTGAGACCGCGATCGCCGCCGCGAGGGCCGGCAGGAAGCTCAAGTACCTGTACTTCTGGGGCCACACCGGTGGCAAAAGGGTTTGACCGCCGGACGCCAGGCGACGAGGATTCGCGTTCGTGACCACACCGAACCGGCGCATCGTCCAAGCCGCCGCGCGCAACAATGCCGCATGGTGCGCGGCGATGAGCCGATCTCACGGCACGGCGAGCGAATACGCAGCACACTTCTGGGCGGCTCCCACCCGCACACCCCTGTTCTATCCCGACGCTGTGACCCTGGCGCCCGGCGTCGAACCGGCCGCGCCGGCGGCGCTCATCGACACCGACTCGCCCGGCGCCTCGGTCAAGGACAGCTTCGCCGACCTCGACTTGCGCGAGGCCGGATTCGAGGTCCTGTTCGAGGCGCAGTGGATCCACCGCCCCGCGGGCCCGCCCGCGTCGCCGTCGGAGCTCGCACCGGCCGCGGTCGACGATGCGGCGGCCCTGCGCGAGTGGGCACTCGCCTGGGACGACGGCAACGCCGGCCTCTTCCGTCCCGCGCTGCTCGACGAACCGGACGTGTTCGTCATCGCCGGACGGTCCGCCGGTGGCACGGTGGCCGCCGGGGCGGTGGCCGTCCGCAGCGACGGGGTCGTCGGCGTCGCCAACGTGTTCGCACGCGACGGCGGCCCCGACCGGGCGTGGCCGGTCCTGCTCGAGGCGCTGCACCGGCGGTTCCCCGGCCTGCCGGTGGTGGGCTACGAGCACGGCGAGGCGCTCGAGGCCGCCGTCCGGCACGGCTTCGCGCCCGTCGGCCCCCTGCGGGTCTGGTCGCGCCGCTAGCGCCGCACATTTCAGTTCCATCAGGTCAGGAATCGAGAAGCGCGGGACCTGGGATCGGACATAGCGTGACCGGTATGACTTCCATCGAATCCGTAATCCTCGAGGCGGCCGATCCCGCGGCCGCCGCCGATTTCTACTCCGCCGCCTTCGGCCTGAAGAACAATGAGGTGCGCCTGCGCGCCTCGGACGCGCCCACGGCCGGATTCCGCGGGTTCACGCTCGGGATCACGGTCGCCCAGCCCGCCGACGTCAACGCGCTCGTCGACGCCGCGCTCGAGGCCGGCGCGACGTCGCTGAAACCCGCCGAGAAGTCGCTCTGGGGCTACGGCGGCTCGGTCCAGGCCCCCGACGGGGCGATCTGGACGGTGGCGTCCTCGAAGAAGAAGGACTCGGGTCCGGCCACGCGGCGGATCGAATCGATCACGCTTCTGCTCGGCGTCGAGGACGTGGCCGCGAGCAGGAAGTTCTACGTCGAGCACGGCCTGGAGGTCGCCAAGAGCTTCGGGCGCAAATACGTCGAGTTCGACACGCGATCGAGCCCGTTCGGTCTGGCGCTCTACGGGCGCCGTGCGTTGGCCAAGAACGCCGGGGTCGCCCCCGACGGCTCCGGTTCGCACCGGATCGTGGTCGCGAGCGACGCCGGTCCGTTCACCGACCCGGACGGGTTCGTCTGGGAAGGAGTCCAGTCATGACGTTCGCACTCGATCTGATCACCATCGCCGTGCCGGACGTGCGGGCCGCTCATGCGTTCTACACCGCCGCTTTCTCGCCGTCCGACGTCGCCGACCACGGCGGCTGGGTCGACCTCGACCTGCACGGCACCGGGCACATCGGCCTGTACGGGACCGACGACCTCGCCGCCGAGACCGGCGCCGAACCGGCGACCTCGCGCTTCGGCGGCGCCGTGCTCTCGGTCGTCGTCGACCAGCCCAGCGAGGTCGAAGCCCTGGTCGCGTCCGCCGCCGAGCAGGGCGCCGAGATCCTCAAACCCGCGAAGAAGGGCTTCTTCGGCGGCTTCTCGGCGGTGTACCGGGCACCGGACGGAGCGGTCTGGAAACTCGCGGCGCCGACGAAGAAGGACACCGGCCCGGCCGCCTCGCCTCCTGCGCCGACCGAGACCGCGGTGTTCCTCGGCGTCGCCGATCCGCAGACCTCCAAGGCCTTCTACGAGGCGCTCGGCATGACCGTCGACCGCGACTACGGCGACAAGTTCGTCGACTTCACCATCGAGCCCGGCAAGTGCCGTCTGGGCCTGCTGCCGAGCCGGAGCCTGGCGAAGGACGCCGGGCTCGACGAGGAGACCGCCGCGAACCCGGCGGTCGTCTGCAACCGCACCGTCGCCTCCCGCGAGGAGGTCGACGCGGTCATGACGACCGCGGTCGAGGCCGGCGGCCGTGTCGAGATCGAGGCGGGGGAGCGGGACTGGGGCGGCTATTCGGGGCACTTCGCCGACCCCGACGGCTTCCTGTGGAAGATCGCCTGCGCGTGAGACGACGACGGCCTCCGACTCGGGATGTCCCGCGGTCGGAGGCCGTCACTCGCTGTCAGCTCCCCGAGTTGGACTCGAACCAACAACCCTTCGATTAACAGTCGAATGCTCTGCCAATTGAGCTATCGGGGAAGGCAGTCGCCGCGACTGGCGCCGGGGCGAACCGGGTACGAGAGTACAGGAGCCGCACGGTCACGCGCCAGCGGGGTCGGTGTGGTCCTCGTCGTTGCCGAGGGCGGTATGCGAAGTCTTTTCGGTGCCGTTCGGACGTGACACCCCGGGGCCGGTTTCCGTCATGGACTATCGGGGAACCCTTTCATGAGGCAGAATGGCCCCTATAAGCGAAAGCGCTGATTTACGGCTGCTAGCCGGGGGAGGCATCCATGCGCAAATGGTATTTCGTGGCCGGTTTCGGAATCGGCTACGTCCTGGGCGCGAAGGCGGGCCGGGAACGCTACGACCAGATCGTCGGGTGGACCAGGCAGTTCACCGGGAACGACCGGGTCCAGCAGGTCGCGACCTCGGTCCGGGAGCAGGCGGAGAAAGCCGCCGGCGCCGCACAGGACAAGTTCAAGGACACCAGGTTCGGCGACATCGTGAAGGGCATGTCCGCCGGTGACGAACCCCCCAAGGCGGAGCCGTGGGACTCCGCGGGAGTCACCACACCGGCCCGCAGCGAGCGAGAACTGAGGGAAGAAGCCCCGCCCGGGTTCTAGTCCGTACGAGTGAGTCGGCGGGCGAGGTCCCAGACCTCGCCCGCCGATTCCTACGCCCGCTTCAAAGGCGCCGACAGCCGCAGGTCGCCGACCGACCGGCCCGCCCGCACCGTCCAAGTCCCCGGCACGGTCCGCCAGCCGGAAGCCGCCTCGTCCCAGAACTGGAGCGAACGCTCCTCCAGCTCGATCGCGACCTCCACCGTCTCCCCGGCCTCGGCCTCGATCGCCTGGAACCCGGCCAGCCGGTGCGCCTCGACGCCGCCGGGCACCTCCGCGCCCGCCTCCGGCGCCACATAGACCTGCACCACTTCCCGGCCGGTCCGCTCGCCGCTGTTGCGCACCCGGACCCGCACCGTGCCCCCGTCGACCGCCAGGTCCTCGTACGTCCACTCGGTGTACGACAGGCCGTGCCCGAACCAGAACGCCGGCTCCGGCGCGCCGCGCCGCTCCCACGCCCGGTAACCGATGAACACGCCCTCCTCGTACCGCAGCCGGCCCTCGCCGTCGGGCACCACATTGGTCACCGGCGCGTCGGCCAGCGTCTTCGGCCACGTCGTCGGGAGCCTGCCGCCCGGTTCGGCGCCCAGCAGGACCTCCGCCAGCGCGTTCCCGCCCTCTTGGCCGGGGAACCACGTCAGCAGGATCGCGGCCACCTCCTCGCGCCACGGCATCTCTACCGGCGAACCGGAGTTGACGACCACGACCGTGTTCGGGTTCACCTCGGCGACGGCCGTGACCAGCTCGTCCTGCCGGCCCGGCAGCCGCAGGTCAGACCGGTCCCAGCCCTCCGACTCGGTCAGCTCCGTGGTCGAGACGACCACCACCGCGACCTCCGAGCGGCGGGCCGCCTCCACCGCGTCGGCCAGCAGCGCGTCCTCATCGGGGCGCGGCGCCGCGTGCATGAGTCCGAACAGGACCGAAGGAGGGAACGCCGGCGGATATTCCAGCGGCCGGTACCGCACCAGCACCTCGACCGTCTGCCCCTCCTCCAGATACACCGTCCCGCGCTCGACCCCCGGCGCGAAGAACGCCTCCAGCGGGTCGCCCGTCTCCTCGGCGTTGACGCCCTCGAACACCGTCCTGCCGTCGACCACCAGCTCGATGTGCCCAGAGCCGCGTGTCCCGAACAGGTGCTCGCCGGTCTCGGTCGCCGTGTACGTGCCGTCGAGGACCGCGTGGTCGAACTCTTCGCTCGACATCCCGCCGGGCACGTACCCCATCCACTTGACGTCGCCGCCCGCCAGCGGCTCGCGCGCCCCTTCCGTGCCGTCCGAGGCGACCGGCCGCACCCACAGGTCGAAGCCCTCGGCGGCCGGCAGGATCTGCTCGAACAGGTCCACGCCCGGGAAATACGCGACCCGGTCGCCCAGGGCCGCACGCAGACCCTCCAGCGGCGACACCACGCGCTCGGGGAAGACCGTCGCCGAACCGCCGCCCAGCACCCGCGCCTTCGCGCCGGCCGGGCCGATGAGCGCCAGGCTCGAGACCACCCCGGCCGCCAGCGGCAGCAGCGGCGCCTCGTCCCCGTCGGGGACGTCGTTCTTCGCCAGCACGAACGAGCGCCGCGCGATCCGCCGGCACCACTCGACCGGATCCGCCGGGCCGGCAGGAGGATCGGTCACCGCCGCCTCGACTCCTTCGAGCGCGCCCACCCGCGCGGCCAGCGTCAGCAGCCGCCGCACCGCCGCGTCCACATCGTCCTCACTGGCGCGCCCGTCGCGGACCGCGGCCGCCAACTCGGGCCCGTACGGCGTGAACGGACCCGGCATCGCCAGATCCAGCCCCGCCTCGACGTCCCCGACCGTGTGCCGCGCCGCGCTCCAATCCGAGACGTTGAAACCGTCGAACCCGAACTCCTCGCGCAGCACCCGCATCAACTGCCGGTGCGCGGTCATCGTGTGGCCGTTCACCGAGTTGTACGCCGTCATCACCCCCCACGGCCGCGAGGACTCCGTGATCATCTCGAACGGCCGCAGGTACAGCTCCCTGAGCGCCCGCTCGCCGATGACGTTGTCGACGGTGAACCGGTCGGTCTCGGCGTCGTTGCCGACGTAATGCTTCATCGTCGTGCCGACCCCGCCCTCCTGGACCCCGGCCACATAGGCCGCCCCGATCCGCCCCGACAGGAACGGGTCCTCTGAGAACGCCTCGAAATGCCTGCCGCCCAACGGCGAACGATGCAGGTTCACCGTCGGCGCCAACAGCACGTGCACGTCCTTGCGGCGCGCCTCGGCCGCCAGCAGCAGCCCGATCCCGCGCACGAACTCCGGATCCCACGACGCCGCCTGCGCCGTCGGACTCGGCAGTGCCAGCGACGGGTCCGCGGCCGTCCAGAACCGGCCCCGAACCCCGATCGGACCGTCCGACAGCGTCATCGAACGCAGCCCCGCCTCGGGGACCGCCACCGTCCTCCACATGTCCAAGCCGGCCAGCAGCCGCGCCTTCGTATCCAGATCCAGCCGGCCGAGCGCGGACTCGACCGCCTCGCCGTAGCCGGGACGGTCACCCGGAATCACCAGTGGGGCGTCGCTCATCGAAAAACCTCTCTCAAAATCGGTGCGAGCACGCGTTGCAGACGAGTGCCCGTCCCAGCCTGCCACCGCGACCGGCGACTCGGGGACGACTAAGCTGTGCCCAATGATCTTCCCAGCGCTCGGCGCACTCGCCTGCCCCAACTGCGCCGAACCGCTCGAACAGACCGAACGCCGCCTCCACTGCCCGGCCGGACACTCCTTCGACCTCGCCAAAGGCCCCTACGCGCCCCTGCTCGCGCCCGGCTCCAACGCCACCACCGGCGACACCGCCGACCAAGTGGCCGCCCGCGAAGCCTTCCTCGACGCCGGACGCTACGACCCCCTCATCGACGCCGTCGCCGCCGCGGCCGCCACCGACGCCCCCGGCGTCATCGTCGAACCCGGCTGCGGCACCGGCCACTACCTCGCCGCCGCCCTCGACGCCCACCCCGGACGCGACGGCATCGGCCTCGACACCTCCAAATACGCCCTCAGACGCGCCGCCAAACGCCCACTGCGGCACACCGACCGGAGCCCGCGCCTCGCCGCCGTCCTCGCCGACGCCTGGACGCGCCTGCCCGTACGCGACAACGCCGCCGCCGCCGTCCTCAACGTCTTCGCCCCCCGGGGCGCCGACCAGATCGCCCGCATCCTCCACCCCGCAGGCGTCCTGGTCGTCCTCACCCCCCGCGAAGACCACCTGCGCGAGCTGGTCGACGCCCTCGAACTGCTCAACATCGACCCGCGCAAGCCCGAACGCACCGCCGACCAACTCGCCGCCGACTTCACTCCCGAACCCGCCGAACGCATCGACTACACCGTCGAACTCGACCGCGACGACGCCCTCCGCCTGGTCTCCATGGGCCCGAGCGCCCGCCACCGCGACCCGGCGACCCTGGCCGAAGCCGTCGACCGGCTCCCCACCCCGGTCCGCGCCACCGTCTCGGCGACCATCACCCGCTGGCGGCCCCGCGACCGCTGAATCGGCCGAACTCCGCCTCTTGTCCTCATTTGTCGCACCCAGTACCGTACTGAGAACAGTGGAACGCACCTGGAGATGAGTTCAGTGTTCAAGCAGCAACGGGCCGTGGCCGTCAGCGCCGCCGCGCTGGTCGCCCTCGTCGGATGCGGCACCGGCGACGCCGACGCCGACGTATCCACCGCCGAAGTCGACCCCGAAGCGGTCGAACGGCTCACCGTCGAAATCCTCGACAGCTTCGACCACGACCCCCAGGCGTTCACCCAAGGCCTCGAACTGCGCGACGGCGTCCTCTACGAGAGCACCGGGCTCTACGGCTCCTCCGACGTCCGCACCGTCGACCCCGCCACCGGCGAGGTCATCGCCTCCCAGACCCTGCCGGCCGAGCACTTCGCCGAGGGCCTCACCCTCACCGACGACGCGCTCTGGCAGATCACCTGGCAGAGCGGCGTCGCCTACCGCCGCGACATGCAGACCCTCGACGTGGTCGGCACCGTCGAATACGAAGGCGAAGGCTGGGGCCTGTGCCATGACGGACGGCGACTGGTCATGAGCGACGGAACGTCCACACTCACTTTCCGTGACCCCGCCACCTTCGAAACGACCGGCACCGTCGACGTCACTTTCGACGGCGCCCCCATATCGCAGATCAACGAACTCGAATGCGTCGACGGCGACGTGTGGGCCAACGTCTGGCAGACCGACGAGATCATCCGCATCGACCCCGAAACCGGCGAAGTCGGCGCGGTCGTCGACGCCGCCGGACTACTCACAGAGGAGCAGGCCGCCGCCGCCGACGTGCTCAACGGCATCGCCGCCGCCGAAACACCCGGCACCTTCTACATCACCGGAAAACTCTGGCCGCAATTGTTCCTCGTCGAATTCTCCTGACCGGCCCCGATTGCGCGACCAGTGCCGATGCGCCATGATGAGGCCATGGCCATCACCCCCCTGGACCGATTCCTGGAGTACAAGATGCACCTCTTGAAAGACTCCGGACAGCCGCGCCTCTTCACCGACTGGCGCCAAGACCTCATCACGGCCGCGCTCTCGGCGTGGTTCGTCGGCGGACTCGTCCTCGACGTCAACGCCAACGCCCGCGACTGGACCGAAGGCTTCTTCACCTGGTGGCACCTGGTGTTCTACACCGGGTTCGCCGCCACGGCCGCATGGACGGCGTTCCTGGCCGTCCGCGCCCACCGCGCCGACGGACGCACCGGCATCTCGGCCGTCCCGCACGGCTACGGGCCCGCCGCCGTCGGCATCCCCCTGTTCATCGCCGCCGCCCTCGCCGACCTGCTCTGGAACGCGCTCCTCGGCGCCGAGACCGGCCTCGACACCCTCTTCAGCCCCGTCCACCTCGCACTGGCCGTCGGCGCGGTCCTCATCGTCCTCGCCCCCTGGCTCTCGGCCCGGCGACGCGAGACCCTCGGCGTCGACCCCGAACCGATCTCCCCGTACCTGCGGTTCGCCGCGCCCGCGCTCGCACTCGGATACGCCTTCTCGGTCCTGGTGCTCCACCTCGGCTACCTCGTCGCCTTCGCGCACCTGCCGCTCGACGTGGCCAGGGCCCTCAGCGGCCCCGAGTTCGCCGCCCTGCCGGCGGCCGGCATCGTCTTCACCACCGTCCTGGTGCTGACCGTCGTCCTGCTCGCCACCGGCCGGTTCCACCTCCCGATCGGTTTCTTCACCGTCGCGTTCGCCTTCCCGGCGCTCATGGTCGCCGCCTACATCGGCTTCGAGCACCCCGCCTATGCGTGGCTGTTCCTCGCCTCCGGCGCCTGGACCGACTTCCTCACCTGGCTGGTCCGGCCCGACCTGCGCCGCCGCCGCGACCTGATCACCCTGGCCGCCGGCTGGGCCGTTCCGGTGTGGACCGCGTACATGATCACCACCGCCGGCGCCACCGGCATCTGGCCGACCGCCGAGATCGGCATCGGCGCCCCCGCCTTCGCCGCGCTCGTCGGCGCGGCCCTGATGCTCGTCGCCCAGCCCGACCGAGTCGACCTCGCCCCGCCGGCGCCGACCGAACCGTCACCGTTCGACGAGGTCATGGCCCGCGCCAAGGCCATGACCGTCAGAGGCCCGGGCGACTAGCGGAGCGCGGCGACGCTCTCGGCCAGCAGCGCCTCACCGATGAACTCCGAGTGCGTGCCGGCCTTGCGGCAGGCGAAGGCCCCGGCGATGCGGCCGGCGTCGACCGCCCCGTCGAGGTCGTCGCCGCGCCGCCGCGCCCACAAGAACCCCGATACGAACGCGTCGCCCGCGCCGTTGGAGTCCACCGGCCGCCACTCCTCCCATTCGGGAACGGCCTCGCTCAACTCCTCGACCGGGTCGATCGCGTCGAAGGCGTGGACGTCGCCGCCGCGCTCGGCGAACCAGCCGCCGTGCTCGCCGGCCGTGGCCACGACGATCGAGGCCCTGCCGTTGTCGAAGATCCACCGCATCGCCGCCTCCGGGTCGCCGAGCTTCGCGGCCGACAGGAACACCCAGTCGGCGCGCAGCGCGTACTCCCGGTGGTGCTCGGCGGTCCCGTCCCAGGCGTGCAGGTCCGTCGAGACCGGCACGCCGTCCTCCAGGTCGGCGAGCATCGACCGCGTCACGTTCGCGATCGAGAGATGCACATGCCGGGCCTGCGAGAGGTGCGGCCGGTAGAACGCGGCCGGCAACCGCAGCTGCGGGTCGTGCCGGAAGTCGTAGAACGAATAGCGGCGGCCCGCGTCGTCGACCAGGTTCACCGACCGCGAGGTGCCCCGCGGAGAGACCAGGTGCCGGAAGTCCAGGCCCTCGCGCTCATAGCGCCGCAGGATCATCGCGCCCTGGTCGTCGTCGCCGATGAAGTCGATGAACCTCGTCGCCAGCCCCAGGTGCAGGCAGCCGAGCGAGACGCCGTTGCCGGTGTGCGCCACGTAGTCTCGGATCGGCCCCACCGGCTGGTTGTCGCCCTCGCCGATCGCGATCTCGGGGACCCTGACGATCGTGTCGACGCCGACTCCGCCGGCCACCAGAACATCGAGCATGCGCTCACTCCTTCACGACGAACGTTCGGCGTCGGGAATAGGCGGCGAACCCCGACGCCAGGTCCGCAATTGTGCCAAGGTCGGTTCTTATACCGGGCAAGACCTGAAGGAGGAACAGCATGGTCAATCTGGCCGTCATCCACTACTCCCAGACCGGGAACGTCTACCAGATGGCCAAGGCCGCCGCGACGCGGGCCCAGGACCTCGGGGCCGAAGTCAGACTCAGCAAAGTCCCCGAGCTCGCGCCGCCGGAGGCCATCGCCGCCAACCCCGACTGGACCGCCCACGCCGAAGCCACCGCCGACCTGCCCGAAGCGACGATGGACGACCTCGAATGGGCCGACGCGGTCATGTGGGGCACCCCCACCCGCTACGGCGTCCCCTGCTCCCAGATCCGCCAGTTCGTCGACCAGACCGGAGGCCTGTGGGCCGAAGGCAAACTCATCGACAAGGTCATGTCCACCTTCGTCTCCACCCAGACCAGCCACGGCGGCCAGGAGACGACCATCGTGGCCATGAACAACACCTTCTACCACTGGGGCGCGGTCATCATCGGCACCGGCTACACCGACGCCGCCGTGTTCGAGCTCGAACTCGGCAACCCTTACGGCGCCAGCCACGTCGGCAACGCCGGCCCCGTCGGCGACAAGCAGCACCAGGCGATCGCCATCCAGACCCGGCGCGTCCTCTCGGTCGCCGCCCGCCTCAAAGGCGAACCGCCCCCCGGAGACTGAACGGCACCCGGCCCGGCGGCCGCCGCTCCCGCGACCGCCGGGCCGCGCCGTCTCACCGGACCGCGCGCACCGCCCCGCGACGCACCGCATACGCCAGCGTCGCCGCCCCCAACGCCGGCCCCCACACGTAGAACGGGAACACCCACACCAGCTCCGGGCGCCCGGCCTCGAACGCCAGCCGCACGAACGGCACCGCCGTGATCGTGAACAGATACGCCGCCACCGACGCCGGCACGATCGCCGCCCGCGGCGGCACCGGACGGCCCGCCAGTCCCGGCACCCAATACGGCCACCGCTCGCCCCAACGCCGCGTCAGACCGAGGCACAGCACCCCGCCGCCCAGCGCCGCGAAGCCCAGCAGCAGACCCCACAGCCGCATCCCCGGTTCGGCGTCCAGCTCCTCGGCGTCCATCAAGAACGGCCACGGCGTCAACCACGTCAACCGCGTCAAGCCGTACGGCAGCGCGCACGCGAACGCGACATACGAGGCCGTCTTCCCCCAACGCTCGGCCCGCTCCGGCGCCAGCCACGCCGGAGCGCTCGCCCCGTCGCGGCCGGCGAGCAGCATCCGCACCGCCAGCGCGGCCCAGCAGGCCCCGCCGATCGCCGACCACAACTCCGCCAACGGGAACAGACCCAAGTCCGCCACGCCCGAACCGAGTTCGGCGAGCAGATCCGACACCACCGCCGGACGCAACGGGCCGGCCGCCGCCAGTGCGACCACGATCCCGAGCACCGCCGCCCCGGCGATCGCCTTCGCGGTCCTGCCGCGCGCCAGCAGCACCGGCCCGGCCAACAGCGCCGGAGGCAGCACGAGGGCACACAGGTACCCGGCCATCGCGATCACCGAAGTCGTCGGAACGAGCATCCCGAACACGACCGCGTAAGCGGCGGCGACGGGCCACCGCCGGGGCCCCAGTCGCGGCGCTGCGAGCCCGGCCAGGCCCGCGGCGATCAAGAGCGCCGGCCCGACCCCCGACGGCACGAGTTCGTGCAGCGGAATCGTCGGCGAGTTCATCGGATCGGAGAACGGGCCGCGCTCGGCGGCGAGCAGCTGCCAGAGCCCGAGCGGCACGGCGGTCAGCGACCACAGGAAGGCCGCCCGGGCCGCCGGCGACCCGGCGGCGCGTTTCGATGTCACGGTTGCTTTCATGCCACCAGAGTCCGCCCGTCCGGGCGCCGCGGCCTCCCTCCCGGGAGCGGAGCCGCTCCCTCCGGCGGGGGAATCTCGTCGGCGCCCCGAAATGCCGCCATTCGCATCGAAGAGGACGATGCCGCAATGGCGTGAAAACGCGATCTTCTCCCAGTCGAAAAATTGCCGAAAACGTGCATCGAAAAGGTCACGGGGCCATCACAAACCGGACCGGGAGTGGTCACGGCACCTGGCAGGATCACTCCAGGTGCCATAGGTTGTAGTTCACATCACTCGAACCTCCGCTCCTACCTACGGACCCATCTCGAACACAACCTAGGAGAATTCATGTCTCGCTTTCCCCGAGCACTGCTCGCCGCAACCACCGCCGGTGTCACCGCACTGGCGCTTGCGGCCTGCGGATCCGGCGACGACTCAGAAAGCTCGTCCGACGGCGACGAATGCGGTATGAAAGTCGGCACGATCCTGCCCCAGACCGGGTCGCTCGCGTTCCTCGGCCCGCCGGAATTCGCCGGCGTGGATCTGGCCATCAAGGAGATCAACGACGCCGGGGGCGTGCTCGACCAGTGCGTCGAGGTGATCCATGAGGACTCCGGCGACACCACCACCGACATCGCCAGCCAGTCGGCCGACTCCCTCATCGCCCAGAACGTCAACGCCATCATCGGCTCGGCCTCCTCCGGCGTGTCGTTCCAGTTCATCGACAAGCTCTACGAAGAGGGCATCGTCCAGGTCTCGCCGGCGAACACCTCGCCCGACTTCACCACCTACGAGCGCGGCGACTACTACTTCCGCACCGCCCCCTCCGACGTCCTCCAGGGCCGCGTCCTCGCCGACGCGATCATCGCCGACGGCCACGAGCAGGTCGCCATCCTCGCCCTCCAGGACGCCTACGGCACCGGCCTGGCCGACGCGGTCGAGGAGAACATCGTCTCCTTCGGCGGCGAAGTGGTCATGAAGGAGATCTACGACCCGAACGCCACCGAGTTCTCCGCCGAGGTCTCGCAGCTGGCCGCCGCCGACGCCGACGCGGTCGTCCTCATCACCTTCAACGAGTTCACCAACCTCGCGCCCGAACTGGTCGAATCCAACCTCGGCCCGCAGGACCTCGGCTGGTACATGGTCGACGGCAACCTCGCCAACTACGGCGACCAGTTCCCCGAAGGCATGCTCGAGGGCACCAAGGGCACCTTCCCGGGCTCCGACCCGTCCGCCATCCAGGACAAGCTCCTCGAGATCGACCCCGATCTGACCGAGTTCACCTACGGCGGTGAGTCCTACGACGCGACGATGCTCGTCGCCCTGGCGGCCGTCGCCGGCGGGTCCTACGACTCCGAGACCATCAAGGACAACATGGTCGCGGTCAGCCGCGACGGCACCGAGTGCACCGCCTTCGCCGAATGCGTCGAGCTGCTCGACGCCGGTGAGGACATCGACTACCAGGGCCAGTCCGGTCCCATCGAGTTCTCGCCCGAAGGCGACGTCACCGCCGCCACCATCGGCATCTACCAGTACAAGGCCGACAACACCTACGAGAACATCGACTACCTGTTCCAGGAACTCGAGTAGTCCACCCGCAAGACCCCGACATCGGGGCGGCTCCGGCACGGGAGCCGCCCCGAACTCGTACCCGGCGCGGAACGCGCACGGCGAGAACACAGAGGACCGCCCCCGGACCCGTCACGGGCCCGGGGGCGGTCCGATCCTGCAGCCGGCTAACGCGCCTTGCCGAGCGTCCCCAGGTACAGTTCCACGACCTTCGGATCGTCGATCAGGCCCGCACCCGGGCCCGTGTAAGCGCTGCGACCCTGATCGAGCACATAGCCCCGGTCGCAGATCTGCAGGCAGCGGCGCGCGTTCTGCTCGACCATCACCACCGTGACCCCGGTCGAATTGATCTGCTTGGTGTTGAAGAAGACATCGTCCTGGAAGGCCGGCGACAGGCCCGCCGACGGCTCGTCCAGCAGCAGCACCGACGGCTCCATCATGAGCGCCCGGCTCATGGCCACCATCTGACGCTCACCGCCCGACAGCGAACCGGCCCGCTGACCGCGCCTGTCGGCCAGTACCGGGAACAGGTCCGCCACGAACTCGAACCGCTCCTTGAACCGGCCCGGACGCAGGAACACGCCCATCTCCAGGTTCTCCTGCACCGTCAACGTCGGGAACACGTTGTTCGACTGCGGCACGTACCCCACGCCCCGAGGCACCAGCTGATGCGCCTTCAAGTTCGTGATCTTCTCACCGCGCAGCAGCACCGAGCCCGAACTGATCTTCACCAGTCCGAAAATCGCCTTCAGCAGCGTCGACTTGCCGGCCCCGTTGGGGCCGATGATGCCGACCAGTTCGCCCTCGTTCGCGTACAGATCCGTGCCGTTCAGAATCGACACGCCGGGGATGTACCCCGCCACGACCTCATCGGCCCGCAGCAGCGCCTCTCCCGCCGCCGCGACATGCCCCTGGCGGGAACACACCTCGGTCGACGAATCCGACACCTCCGCCGGCGGCACACCCGTCGGCGCGACCCCCTCGCCGGAGGTCTCGTTCAAACCCTCGTCAGCCATCGTCCGTCCCCTCAGTGCTCGGCGCCATCGTGATGCGCACCCAGATACGCGTCGATCACGCGCTGATCGGCCGAGATCTGGTCCGGCGTGCCCTCGGTGATCACCTGGCCGAACGCCATGACCACCACCCAGTCGGCGATCTCATGGACCATGTCCATGTCGTGCTCCACGAACAGCACCGTCATCCCCTCCTCACGAAGGTTCTTGATGTGCTCGAGCAGCGTCTGCTTCAACGCGGGGTTCACCCCCGCCATCGGCTCGTCGAGCATCACCATCCGCGGCTCCAGCATCAACGCCCGCGCCATCTCCAGCAGCTTGCGCTGACCGCCCGAGAGCTCACCGGCGAAGTCGTCCCGCTTGTCGAGCAGGTTGAATCGCTCCAGCAGCTCCAGAGCGCGCTCGCGGTTGGCGGCCTCCTGCCGCTTCCACAGGCCCGGAATGAGACCGGCCCACATCCGCTCGCCGATCTGACCGGTCGCGCCGATGAGCATGTTGTCCAGCACCGTCATCCGCGTCAGCGCCTTCGTCAACTGGAAGGTCCGCACCATGCCCGTCCGGGCCACCTGATACGAACGCAGCCGTCTCGCGCTGCGGCCGTTGAACGACCACGACCCCTTGCTCGGCCGGTCGAAACCGGTCAGCAGATTGAACAGCGTGGTCTTGCCGGCGCCGTTCGGGCCGATCAACGCCGTGATCGTGCCGCGCTGCACCTCCAGATGCTCGACATCGACCGCCACCAGGCCGCCGAAGGCACGCCTGATGCCGGAGGCCGTCAGAATCGGATCCGGCTTCGCCGCACCGGGCTCGGCCGCGACGCCGGACAGGGCCTCCACGGCCGCGTCCCGCGCCTCGCGTCCTCGCAGCTCTCGGCTATCGGACATCGAGCATCAGCTCCCTTCTATTGCCGAGAATGCCCTGCGGACGGAAGATGAGCAACAGGACCATCCCCAGACCGATCAGGAAGAACACCAGCGGACCGACCTGCGTCGAGCTCAACACGCTGCTCGGAATGATCTCGGCCCGGATCCCCTGGCTCAACGTCTGCGACATCAGGTTGTAGAAGCCCCAGAACAGCGCCGCGCCCAGAATCGGACCGAACAGCCGCGCCGCGCCGCCCAGGATCAGCACCACGTAGAAGTAGAACGTGAAGTCCGTACTGAACGTGTCCGGCTGCACGTTCGCGCGGCTCAACGCGAAGACGAACCCCGCGCACGCTCCGATGATGCCGCCGATGACCAGTGCCTGCATCTTGTAGGCGAAGACGTTCTTGCCGAGACTGCGCACGGCCTCCTCGTCCTCGCGGATGCCCTTGAGCACCCGGCCCCACGGGCTGTGGACCAGCAGGCCCACCACCACCAAGAAGACCAGGACCAGGCCCCAGCCGACCGTCATCACCCACAGGTCGCGGCTCGAGTACTGCAGGTCCACCACACCGAAGTCGACGATCAGGCGACCCGACTCCATGGAGATGAACCCGAGCTCCCAATTCGCCTGCGGATCGTAGGGGCTCATCGCGAAGAACGGCTCGCTGAATCCGCGCATGCCGTCCGAACCGCCCGTGTACTCGGCCCACACCGTCGCCCGCGCCAACCGGCGCACGATCTCGGCGGCGGCGATCGTCACGATCGCCAGATAGTCGGCCCGCAGCCGCAGCGTCGGAATGCCCAGCAGCAGCGCCATGACCACCGCGGCGGCCAGACCGATCACCACGCCCCACCAGAAGCTGAACCCGAACGCCACCACCGCCAGTGCCAGGCCGTACGCGCCCATGGCCGCGAACGCGGCCTGACCGAAGTTCAGCAGCCCGGTGTAACCGAACTGCACGTTCAAACCGATCGCCGCGATCGCGTAGATGAGCATCGTCGGACCGATGGCCTGCGTCAGAGCCTGGCTGAGAATAAAGTGCCAATCCATTGCGTCTCCTAACCTCAGCCGATCCGCTCGCGACGACCCAGGATGCCCTGAGGCCGGGTCAGCATGATGACGATGAGCACGACCAACGCACCGACGTACTTCAACTCGGCCGCGACCACCAGCGTCGACATCTGCACGAACACGCCGATGATCATGGCCCCCAGGAACGCCCCGAAAGCCGTCCCCAGACCGCCCAGGACCACCGCCGCGAACACCAGCAGCAGCAGATGCTGACCCATGTCGAACTTGACGCCGTCATTGACCGACAGGAACACCCCGGCCAAAGCCGCCAGCGACCCGCCGATCGTCCACACCAGGCGGATCACCTTGCCGGTGTCGATGCCGGTCGACGCCGCCAGCGACGGATTGTCCGCCACCGCCCGCGTCGCCTTGCCCAGACGCGTGAACACCAGAGCGAAACCCACCGCCGAGCACACCAGCGCGGCGATCAGTCCCGTGTAGACCTCCTTCGGAGTGATGACCAGCCAACCCAGATCCCAGGGCTCCTGGCCGACGTAGTCGGTGTAGCGCTCGCGCTCGCCGCCGATGAAGAACAGCGTCGCGAAGCGGATGAGCAGGGCCATGCCGATCGAGATGATCATCATCGAGACCAGGCCGGTGCCGCGGTTGCGCAGCCGGCTCCACAGGCCCCAGTCCTGGAGCCAACCGAACGCCGCGCCGGCGGCGACGGCGCCGATCACGGCGATCCAGACCGGCAGGCCGAGGGCCACGTTGAACATGAGCGCCATGACGCCGCCGAAGGTGACCAGGTCGCCGTGGGAGAAGTTCGTCAGCCCGGTGGTCCCGAAGACCATCGACAGGCCGACCGCGGCCAGCGCGATCATGAGGCCGAAATGCAGGCCGCTGAACAGCAGGCTGACGGCGCGGGTGGCGCCGCCGGCCCCTTCGATCTCGGGGGATATCTCCTCTTCGGCGTCGTCGCCGCCGATGGTCTCCTCGTCGTCGGCGGACCCGTCCGAGGTGGCGTCCTCACCGGGCTCCTCGGACTCCTCGGGGACGGCGTCGGGGTCGAGCCGGGTGTCGAGCGGGAACAGCACGGTCCGGTTGTTGTTGCGGACCTGCACTTCCAGTTCGGGGCGACCGTTGCGGACCAGCAGCCCGTCGGGGAGGGTCGACTCGTCGAGCGTGACGATGTAGGTGCCGGGTTCCTCAAGGGGTATGGTCCAGGTGCCGTCGTCGCCGCTCGTGGCGGTGCCGACTTCGGTGCCGGAGGCGTCGACCACGGCGATCTCGACCCCGGCTATCAGGTTGTCCTCCTGATCTTTCAGGGTGCCGTTGACACCTATCTCTTCCTGAGCTTGGGCGGTGCTGCTCACCCCCAGTCCCAGAACCAGGCCGGCCAACGCGGCCGACAGCATCAGTACTGCTCGTCTCAATGGGCCCCCTCGGAGGTTTCGGGCATCGGGGCGTGCGAGTGCAACGTTCGAGAAACACGCGATGATGCGAGTGACACGGATAATAGGGAGACCGGGGCCACGGCTCCATGTGTCGTTATGGAACCGTTGTGAATGTGGCTCAGATGTTATCGGCCAAACAGGGAAAAACGGTTGCGCAATCCCATACCACCGTTGCCGGGTTGTCAACAACCGGTGAACAAGCCGCGACACTTCCAGGCCCCGGCCGGTGCGGTCGCAGGACCCGATCGGTGTCCCGCAGTGCACGTTCGCGGACCCTCTGATCACGCAAAAACCCGAAGTGTGAGAGGATATTCGGCGCCGGGGCAGTAGCTCAGCTGGTTAGAGCGGTCGGCTCATAACTGATTGGTCGCGGGTTCAAGTCCTGCCTGCCCCACGGCCGAGGCCCCGCGACGCGGGGCCTCTCTTCATGTCCGTCGATTCCTTCGGGCGCTCGGAGTCCCCGGCTCCCGGCTTCGCCCGATCCCGTATGCGCCTGAACCGGATTCGCGCTCGACCGCCGGCACCGCCGAGCTCGCGAGAGCGCTCGGCCCCCGCACTTGACCGAGGTCACCCCGGCAATTCGCTTCAGGGGCTTTCCAGTATGCCGATGCGTTCTTAGTGTTGACGGGTCGGCGCAATCCCCTGTGCCGTTCTGAGAGGCGAGCCGAACGAAGCGCTCGCGAACTCATCCGAGAGCGACCGGTCGGGCAACGATGCAGCCGGTGACAGCCTCACCGTTCTCACTGATACTTCTTCTGCATCACGGAGCCGCTGTATGCGCCTGCCTCTGTTCGCCCTTGCCATCGGAGCGTTCGGCATCGGAACCGCCGAATTCATCGTGATGGGCATCCTCCCCGACATCGCGTCCTCTGAGGGCGTGTCGCTCGCTCACGCGGGCCTGCTCGCCTCGTCCTACGCCATCGGCGTGGTCATCGGCGCGCCGCTGCTGACGGTCGTGACCACCCGCGTGGGCCGCAAACGGCTCCTGATCGCCCTCATGGGCTGGTTCACCGTCGCCAACCTCGCCACCGCGCTCGCCCCCGATTTCGCCACGCTCCTAGGGACCCGGTTCGTCGCCGGCCTGCCCCACGGGGCCTTCTTCGGCGCCGCCGCGGTCGTCGGCGCGAGCCTGGTGCCGTTCGAACGACGCGCCCGCGCCATCTCCGGGATCATGTCGGGGCTGACCCTCGCGACCGTCGTCGGCGTCCCGGTCGGCGCGCTGCTGGCCGGCCAGGTCGACTGGCGCGTGATCTTCCTCGGCGTCGCCCTGATCGGCCTGCTCACCATGGCCGCGATCTGGCTGACCGTGCCCAGCGCCAACGGCGTCATCGCCGCGACGCGGCCGATGGACGAGATCCGCGCCCTCGGCAACGGCAAGGTCATCATGCCGCTGGTCACCGGCGCGATCGGCTTCGGCGGCATGTTCGCCTGCTACACCTACCTGACGCCGATCCTCACCGACGTCACCGGCCTGGCGCCGCTGGCCGTCGCCGTCACCCTGGCGGTCTTCGGCGTCGGTATGACGTGCGGCAACGTCATCGGCGGCCAGGTAGCCGACCGGCAGCCGATCCCCGGCCTGTTCGCGGCGTTCACGGTGATCGCCGCGGTCATGCTGTTGATGTTCTTCACCATGGAGTCCCCGGCGCTGGCCGTCGGCGGCGTCTTCCTGATGGCGGCGGCGTCCTCGCTGGTGGGTCCGATCATGCAGCGCCTGCTGCTCGACGGCGCGCACGCCGCTCCGTCGCTGGCCTCGTCGCTGCACCACGCGGCGTTCAATCTCGCCAACGCGAACGGCGCGTGGCTCGGCGGCGTCGCCGTCAGCGCGGGCTTCGGCCTCACCTCGCCGATCCTGGCCGGTGTCGGACTCGCGCTGGCCGGTCTCGGACTGACCTTCGTGCTCGCTCGCGCGCACACCCGCGTGCCGGAGCTGGCGAACGTGGCGAAGGCCGAACTGGTCACCGCCAGCTGATCAAGGCACCAGCACCACTTTGCCCACCGTGTCCCGGTCCTCCAGGGCACGGTGGGCTTTTTCGGCTTCGGCGAGGGCGAACCGCTGGACGGCCGGGACGAGCCTGCCGGCGGCCAGTTCGGCGAGCGCGCGGGCTTCGACCTCGCGGAGGCCGCCCATGCGTTCGAGGAGCTTCGGGCCGAGCGCCGAGGAGACGGTCAGGCCTCCCTCGACGATGTCGCCGGCGGACAGTTCGGTGGCCTCGCCCGACGACCATCCGAAGATGACGAGCCGCCCGCCGAAACCGAGCCGTTCAAGCATGGCGCGTCCGACGCCGCCGCCGACCGAGTCGTAGACGAGGGTGGCCTCGCGGCCGTCGAGCGCTTCGTCGAGTCGCCGGGTCCAGTCGTCGGTGCGGTAGTCGATGGCCGCGTCGGCGTCGCCCGCTCGGACTCGCGCGGCCTTGTCGGGACCTCCGGCGAGGCCGACGACGTGTGCGCCGGCGTTCTTCGCCGCTTGTGTCAGGAGAGTGCCGATACCACCGGCGGCGGCGGGGACGATGACGGTGTCCTCAGCGGTGACGGGCCCGGTTTCGAGGACCATGAGCGCGGTGCGCCCGGTCCCGATCATGGCGACGGCCGCAGCGAACTCGGCCCCGTCCGGCAGGGCGTGGACGGAGGCGAGGTCGCGGACGCACCATTCGGCGTAGCCGCCGGAGGCGAAGCCGAGGTGGGCGACGACCCGTTCGCCGATCCAGGCCGGGTCGACGCCGGGTCCGGCGGCGTCGACCACGCCCGCGGCCTCGCGGCCGGGGATCATCGGCAGTTCCGGGAGCGGGTACGGCATCCGGTCGGCCCGACCCGCGCGGATGGTGGTGTCGATCAAGTGCACCCCGGCGGCGTGGACGCGGATGCGGACCTGCCCGGGCCCGGGCTCCGGCTCGGGCGTCTCCTCGATTCGCAGGACTTCGGGTCCGCCGAATTCGTGCTGGCGTACGGCGCGCATGTGGCCTCCTCGGTTCCGTTGCGGCGGCAACGCTACGGGCGCGGCGACGGGCGCGGCATCCGTCAGTCGACTGGCGTCAGCGCCTAAGGGAGTTCGCCGTCGACGCGGGAGGCGGCGGCCGGTTCGGGGAGCCTGAACATGCCGAGGAACCGTTCGGCCATGGCCTGGTCTCCTTGGACGGTGATGCGTCCGGCGTGGAGGGAGACGTCGAGGCTGCGGCCGCCGAGGGTGAGCCGTTTGAGGGTCTCGGCGTCGGTGCGGATGATCGCGTGCGGATGTTCGGGGCGCCCGGGCGCGAGCAGCAGCTGCGAGTCGAGGATCTCGGCGATGAAGGGCCGATCGCCGACCCACAGCTCGAAGGCCGCGTCGAAGCCTTGGGCGGCGACGGGGATGAACAGTCCGCGCAGCGCCAGGATGAGCGCGTCGGTGCCGATCGGGGCGTCCAGTGGCATGCCGGCGGAGCGGGCGCCCCAGCGGATGAGGTGCACGATGATGCTCTCCAGTTCGCGTCCCCACTCGGTGAGTTCGTACACCTGCGAGGCCGCCGGGGGAGGCAGGCGCCGTTTGGTGACCACGCCGTGGGCCTCGAGTTCGCGCAGTCGCTGCGACACGACGTTGGCGCTGGCGCCGCCGAGACCGGTCTTGAGGTCGGTGAAGCGTTTGGGTCCGAGGAGGAGCTCGCGGATGATCAGGAGCGACCAGCGTTCGCCGACGAGGTCGAGGGCGTGTGCCGCGGGACAGCCGTCACCGTAGGTGCGCATTGATTCCTCCAGCTGGGAACGGACGCGGTGGGTTTCGGCAATCGTAGAATATGAAGCCGTGACTCACTGATGCGGATCCAGGACCATCAGATCACGGACCGACAACGTGCGGTCGGTAAAAGATGCGTCTCGGTGTGGCCGTCGTCCTTGCGGGTTCGGAATCCGTTCGGCACTATTCAGGGGTGCCAGATTTGACCGCATCATCGCTGATCGACAACCATCGCGCCGCCTCGACGCTGGTCGACCTCATCGAAGGGAACGGCCGGTTCGTCGCCGGAGAGCCGCGCTACCGCCGCGACATCGTCGCCGCCCGCGACGCCGCACCGAACCAGAAACCGAGCGCGGCCGTGTTCACCTGCATCGATTCCCGTGTCACCGCCGAGTCGGTCTTCGACTGCGACTTCGGGCAGCTGCTGGTGGTGCGGACCGCCGGGCACGTCCCCGACCGCGCTGCGGTCGGCTCGCTCGAATTCGCGGCCGCCGAACTCGGCATCAGCCTGGTCGTGGTCCTCGGCCACGAGCGGTGCGGCGCGATCGGCGCGGCGCTCAAGGCGGTCGAGGCCGACACGCACGACCCGCGCAGCGACTACCTGGTCGAGCAGCTGTGGCAGCCGGCCGCGCAGGCGCTGGCCGAGGAGTCGGACGAGCGCGGGGCCGCTTCTCACGCGATGCGGCTCCAGGTCCGGCGCACCGTCGCCGATCTGAGCCGCCGCTCGTCGCTCGATTCGGTCCTGGTGGTCGGCGCGGTCTACGACTTGGACACCGGAGTGGTCTCCTTGATCGAGGAGAACTGACACAATCGGTGGCATGACCGATCAACCGTTGACCGAAGCCGAGATCGAGCTGGCGCTCTCCGAGCTGCCGGGCTGGTCCCACAACGGCGACCGCTTGGAGCAGACCTGGGCCTTCGACGGACACTTGCCGGCCGTCGCCGCGGCCGTGTCCGTCGGCTGGGTCCAGGAGCGGCGCAACCACCACGCCGACCTCACGATCCGCTACAACAAGCTGAGCGTCTCGACCACCACCCATTCCGCCGGCAACAAGGTGTCCGCAAAGGACGTGGACCTGGCGCGGGCGGTCTCCGACCTCTTGGACTGACGAAAAACGAGGTGTGCGCGATTCCCGCTGTTCTGTCATGATTGACAGACAAGGTGGGGAGGCTGTCATGGACGCCTATGCATCTCGCGCCTCGAAGGCCGACAAGCGGATCGCGCTCGGCCGGCTGGCGGCGGCCCGCCGCCGGGGCATGATGGACGGGCCCGAGTACCGCCTGCGCCGCCAGCTGGCGCGACGAGCCGAGAGCATCGCCGACCTCCAGTCGCTGCTGTGGGACTTGGAGGACGGCGCTTCCGGTCGCGACCACTGGCGCTACGGGCGCTGGCGCGGGCCGGTGAGGGACGGGCGCGAACTGGAGATCCAACGCGTGGTCGGCGTGCTGTTCCTGGCGGTGGCGCTCATCGTCGTCATCGCCGCGGTCTACGGGGCCATCGTGGCGGTCAACGCCTGGCTGTGAGGTTCGGGCGTGGTGGGCGCCGCCCCGCACGGGGCGGCGCCCACCACGCTCAACCCACCGCGACCAGGTTCTCGAGCTGGTGCCGCAGGCCGTCGAGGGCGTCGGCGATCCACGGCATGCTCGTCGGCGAGTCGGCGACCAGCGCCGCCAACCGCTCCGAGTCGGTCGAGCCGTAGAGCCCCGGGACCGCGACCCGCAGCCGCAGGGACCGGTCGTCGCCGAACGCCGACCCCGGCAGCACTCCCACTCCGAACCGGTCCAGCAGGACCTGTGCCAGGTCCGCGCTGCCGCTCACCGACCAGCGCGCCTCCAGGCCCGCTCGCAGCGGCTCGAAGTCGGGCCATACATAGAAGCCGCCCTGCGGTTCGAGGACGTCGCAGCCGACGCTTTCGAAGACGCCGGCCACGGCGCGGGCCACGGATCCGTGGAGCCGGCGGGCCGCCGTGATCCGGTCGACCAGTTCGACCGGGTCCGTCCAGGCGTAGGCCGCCGCGTGCTGCATCGGCATCGGCGTGGACGACCACACTTCGGAGGCGATGCCGCGGACGGCTTCGCGCAGTCGCCCTCCGGTGGAAGCAGCGTCGTGCTCGGGGAAGCGGGCGGCGCCGATGCGCCACCCGCCGAGGGCGTAGTTCTTGCTGAGCGCCGTGGTCGTGACGGTCCGCTCCGGCGCCCAGGAGGCCGGCGACGGGAACGGGCCCTCCTCGAAGACCAGGTCGCGGTAGATCTCGTCGGCCAGGATGAGCAGGTCGTGCTCACGGGCCACCTCGCACATGGCTTTGACCGCCGTCTCGGACGCCAGTCGCCCGGTCGGGTTGTCCGGCAGCGTGGCGACGACGATGCGCGGGTCCCTTCCGACCGATCGGGCCCGCCGGACCGCGGTGTCGAGCGCTTCGGCCTCGGGAACGCCGCCTTCGCCCTCGGGCGCCGGCACCCGGATCGGGGTGCGGCCCATGAGCTCGGCTTGCGCGGCGTAGGAGACCCATGCGGGCGAGGGAATGACGGGGTCGCCTCCGGCGGCGCGGAGGACGGCGAACAGCAGCGGTTTGGAGCCGGGGCCGAGCAGTACCTGGTCGGCCTCGGTGGTGAGGCCGCGTCTGCTCCAGTAGCCGGCGACGGCCTCGCGGGCCGGTCGGATGCCGGCGACCGGCCCGTAGGAGGTCTTGCAGGCGGCTTGGGCGAGACGCTGGCCCAGGAGCGGGTGCACCGGAATCCCGGCCTCACCGAATGCGAGAGCCAGCACCTCCTCCCCGGCGGCGCGGCGGGCGGCGATGGTCTCGCTGGCGGCGAGTGTGGCTGAGACGGTCACTGATGGCTCCTTCGTGGATGGTCTCTCTGGGCCTAAGACTGGCCGGTCGGGACCATCAACGCAAGTATTTCTAGCTTTCGCCGAGAGTAAGATTTCCTTATGCTGGAAGTTCGCCGTCTGCGCCTGCTCTACGAGTTCGCGTCCCACGGATCGATCGCCGCCACGGCCGTGGCGACGGGACAGACCGCCTCTGCCGTCTCACAGCAGTTGGCCGCCTTGGAGAAAGAGACCGGTGTGGCGCTGCTCGAACGCACCGCCCGGGCAGCGAAGCTCACCGACGCCGGCCGCCGCCTCGTCGAGCACACCGGCGCCATCCTCGACGCGATCGAGGCGGCCGAGACCGATCTGGCCGCCGACGCGGCCGTCCCGCGCGGGAGGGTCACCATCACCGCCTTCCCGACCGTCGCGGTCGCCCTCGCCGGCCCGATCGTGCGCAGGCTGCGCCGCCACCCCGAACTGACCATGGTGCTGCGCCAGCAGCACACCGTCGACGAGAGCCTCAGCCGCGTGCGCTCCGGCGAGATCGACATCGCGCTGATCGACGACTGGTCCGGCATCCGCCGCCCGGGCACGGTCGGTCCGCTCACCTACCACCACCTGGTCTCCGACCCGCTGGTCGCGGTGCTGCCGACGAAGCACCCGCTCACCGACGAGCGGGTCCTTTCGGCCCACGTGCTGGCCGGCGAGCCGTGGATCGCCTCACCGGAGGGCGAACCCTCCCGGATGGCCCTGGACCGGCTGTGGCGGGCCGAAGGCATCTCGGCGCCGGTCTCGGAATTCGAGGGCCTGGACACGATCCTCACGCTCGTCGCCAAGGGCCTCGGCGTCACCGTCGCGCCGTGGATGGCCGCCGCCGAGCGGCGGGACGTGGCGGTGCGGCGCATCGCCGAGCCGCTGTCGGGCCGCGACGTCTACGCCGTCCACCGCACCTCGTCGACCGGCCGCCCGGCCGTCATGACGGTGCTGCAGGCGCTCCACCAGGCCGCCAAGAAGCTGCTCACCGCCGCGGAACAGTTCTAGGCCCCGCGAACGGACACGGCCTCACCGCAGATGCGACGGCGGGAACGGCGAGTCGTCGTCCTCGTCCCAGGTGTCGTCCGGCCCCGCGGTGGGGCGCGGGCGCACCCGCTTGGGCTCCTTCGGTTTCGCCGGACGCGGCCCTTCGCGGCGGGCCAGCGCCGCGGCCAGCCATGTCGTGATGGGGACGGCGGCGATGAGCCCGAGCGTGCCAACGATCGTGCGCGCGATCTCGGTGGCGATGATCTGGCTGGTGAGAATCTGTCCGAGTGGTCGGTTGGCGGCGGCGATGAGGACCAGCAGCGGCAGGGAGGCGCCGGCGTAGGCGAGCACGAGGGTGTTGATCACCGAAGTGAGGTGGTCGCGGCCGACGCGCATGCCGGAGGTGAACAGGTGTCCGCGGCCCCATTTGGGGTTGGCTTTGGACAGTTCGTCGACGGTGGCGGCCTGGGAGACGGTCACGTCGTCGATGACGCCGAGCGCGCCGATGAGGATGCCGGCGAGCAGGAGGCCGGACATGTCGATGGGGTACTGCATCGCCAGAGTGGTGGTCTCCTCGTCGAGGACGCCGCTGAGGTGGGCGAGGCGGACGGCGCCCTGGGCGAGTACGCCGGTCAGGATCAGTGAGGCGAGGGTGCCGAGCACCGCGACGGTGGTGGTGCGGTTCCATCCGTGGGAGAGGTACAGGGACACGAGCATGATCGCCGAGGCGCCGACGACGGCGACGAGGATGGGGGAGCTGCCGTCGAGCATGGCGGGCACGATGAACAGCAGGACCACCGCGAAGGTCAGGGCGAGGCTGACGAGGGACCGCAGGCCCTTCCATCGGCCGAAGGCGACGACGGCGAGGACGAAGGCGATCACGAGCGCCCAGAGCGCGCCGGAGCGTTCGTGGTCGATGATGTGGTAGTCCTGGCCGCTGACGGAGTCGGGCGTGTGGATGAGTACGACGTGCTGGCCGGGTCGCGGGTCGACGGCCCCGGGGCCGGTGGGGATGTCGACGATGATCTCCCGGCCTTCGTCGGGGCCCGAGGTGAGTCGGACGACGACGTCGCCGCAGCGGTCGGCCTGGAGCTGTTCGGACAGTTCGGCCTGCGCCGGGTCGCATTCGGTCTCGTGGACGGCGATGACATTGCCGGTCACCTCGGTTCCGAAACCCTGGTCTTCGGCCGCTTCGAGGCCGTAGGGCCACAGCAGGGCCAGGCCTATGGCGGTGGCGATCGCGGCGGGCACGAGGATCCACAGGGCGGCGCGGGGAACGGCGTCGGTCGGTGCGAGTCGCTCTCGGTTCACCTGTGAGAGCTTACGGCCTGTCCGGGGCGCGCCGTGGGCACCGGCGCGGTCGCGTCGCGGCGCTTCGGGGCCCGCCGCGTCTCGACGGGCCCGCCGGCGAGGAACTTCGTTCTGTAGCGCTCTAGTCGCTAAGCGTCGACCGGGTCGACCCATCGTACGGGGGAGTAGTTGCGCCACAGTTGCAGCAGTGCCGGGTCGCCGCTCACCGTGAGGTCGTCGAAGGGAAGCCGGTTCCACAGGGCCAGGTAGAGCAGTTCCACCGGCCCTTCGATGGTGCAGTGAGGTGATTCGACCTCGTTGAACGTCACCAGTGGTCCGGCGTCGGTCGGATGGATGTACCAGTCGCCGTGCCCGGGGGGCAGGTCGATGGCGTGGACGTGGAGCACCGAGGGGTGGAGGGCGCGCACGCGGCTGGAGGGCCGTCCGTGGAAACCCAGCAGCAGCTCGTCGATGCCGTCGGCCGCGAAGTCGCGGTTGACCGGTGAGATCTCGTCGCCTCGGGCCTGTTCGGCGTCGACGCGGTGGATCGTGGTCTCGTGAGCCTGTCGTCGCACCCAGAAGCGCCGGGAGGACTCGGACGGGAACACTTGCCAGCACTGGAGGTCGTCGGGCGCCGCCTCCAGGGTGTCGGCCAATTGGTTCACCCCCACACGGACCCAGTCGACCAGCAGTTCGTCGAGCGGTGTGGGGCCTATGATCTGCTGGAACTCGCGTTGACGAGGGTCGTGTTGGAGTCCACCCGCTACTATGGCTCTCGCCCAGCGGTGAACTGTTCCTATGTGTGTCAACAGGTCTCGTACGGTCCAAGTGGGGCAAGTCGGCACAGCGGCATTGAGCGCGAGTTCTCCTCCCGCGATGGCGATCCGCTCCCCCTCGGTACGCAGCACGTTGATTTGATCGCCGATATTCATCCACAGCAGTCTTTCATCTGTGTCGTGAATAACGCAAGTTTGGACCGTGAACCGATACGGAAGTGTTAAATCGGTCGAGGCAACGAATGAGATGGCAAACCGGCAATTCATATAGGATCGATGACCATGGCCGCTCCGCAACACCGGCTCATCGTCGTCACCGACGTCACCGACTGCCCGCGTCCGCTTGCGGCGCAGGTGGGCAGGGCACTGCGCGGCGGCCCGTTCACGCTGCTGCTGCGCGACAAGCAGCTCGATTGGGGCGAGCGGCGGCGCCTGGCCGCCGAAATGCTGCCGGACCTGGCCGCGCACGGCGGCGAACTGGTGTTCGCAGACCCGCCCGAGCCGGTGCCGGCCGCGCACCTGTCGGCCGGCCGTCCCGCGCCGGAACCGCGCCCGGCCTGCCTGGGCCGCTCGGTGCACGCCGGCGAGCCCATCGAAGCCGACCTCGACTACGTCACGTACTCGCCGGTCTGGACCACCGAGTCCAAGCCCGGCTACGGGCCGGCGGTCGGCCTCGACGGCCTGGCGGCGGCGGTCGCGTCAAGCCCGGTCCCGGTGTACGCGCTCGGCGGAGTGA
Source organism: Glycomyces halotolerans (assembly GCF_054779575.1). Taxonomy (NCBI): domain Bacteria; kingdom Bacillati; phylum Actinomycetota; class Actinomycetes; order Glycomycetales; family Glycomycetaceae; genus Glycomyces; species Glycomyces halotolerans. The sequence goes on along the minus strand of NZ_BAAGXZ010000013.1, from coordinate 36,072 downwards.
CCGGCCCCGACCGCGCCCGCGCCGCCCGGGAGGCCGGTGCGGCGGGTGTCGCGGTCATGGGCGCGGTCATGCGAGCCGAGGCCCCCGAGCGCGTCGTCGCGAGCCTGCGCGTGGCGCTCGAACCGGTTTAGCGCTCGAGGCCGTTGGCGGCGATCACGTCGGCGTAGAACTTCGCGCTGGCCTTGGGGATGCGCTCCTGCGTCGCGTAGTCGACGTAGACCAGGCCGAAGCGCTTCTCGTAGCCGAAGGCCCACTCGAAGTTGTCCATCAGCGACCATGCGGTGTAGCCGCGCACGTCCGCGCCCGCCTCGATCGCGTCGTGGACCGCGGCGATGTGGGCGCGCAGGTACTCGATCCGCTCGGTGTCGACGATCTCGCCGTCCTCGTTCGGGCCCGTCGGGTAGGCCGCGCCGTTCTCGGTGATCATAGTGGCCACGCCGTAGTCCTTGTGGATGCGCACGAGCAGGTCGGTCAGGCCCGTCGCGTCGATGGGCCAGCCCATGTCGGTGACGTCCAGGTCCTCGGGGGTCCAGTTCTCGATGCCGGCCGAGCCGGGGGCCACGGGGCTCTCCGGACCGTCGGGGGCGTTCTTGACCCAGGTCGGGTTGTAGTAGTTGACGCCCAAGAGGTCGATCGGCTGGGCGATGAACTCCAGGTCGCCGTCCTCGACGAAGCCCCAGTCGGTGTGGTGCGCGGTGCGCTCCAGGACCTCGGCGGGGTAGGCGGCCTTGAACAGCGGGTCGAAGAAGACCCGGTTGGACACGGCGTCGGCGTAGTCCACGGCCTCCTCGTCGCCGCGGCACTGCGCCGGGTTCAGCACGATCGAGACCTGCTCGGCCCCCGCCTCGCGCAGCGCCTTGGTGGCCAGGCCGTGGCCGAGGAGCAGGTGGTGGACGGCCGCCAGGGCGGCGGCGGGCTCGGTGCGGCCGGGGGCGTGGTGGCCGTTGCCGTAGCCGAGGTAGGCCGAGCACCAGGGCTCGTTGAGGGTCCACCAGGTGTCGACGCGGTCGGCGAGGCGGCCGGCGACGATCGCGGCGTACTCGGCGAACCGCTCGGCGGTGTCGCGGACGGGCCAGCCGCCGAGGTTCTCGAGGGTCTGGGGCAGATCCCAGTGGTAGAGGGTCGGCATCGGCTTGATCCCGGCCTCGCGGAGCTTGTCGATGAGCCGGTCGTAGAAGTCGAGGCCGGCGGGGTTGGCCGGGCCCGAGCCGTCGGGCTGGATGCGCGGCCAGGCGATGGAGAACCGATAGGTGTCGACGCCCATCGAGCGCATCAGCTCGATGTCCTCGTCCACGCGGTGGTAGTGGTCGCAGGCCACGCGCCCCGACTGGCCGCGCCAGGTGTTGCCGGGACGGTCGGCGAAGGTGTCCCAGATGGACGGGCCGCGTCCGTCCTCGCCTGCGGCGCCCTCGATCTGATATGAGGCGGTCGCGGTTCCCCAGAGGAAGCCGTCCGGGAAGTCGAGTCGTGTCATGTGAGGGCACCTTTCTCGGCGTGGATCGGGGAGACTATACGGCTGTGACACCGCTCCCATGGAATTGGGAGGCGACACATCTCATTAGTGTCGCCTTGAGTAACGATTCGGTAATTTAGCCTTGACACGTCATGTTAGCCAGCGCACGATTTCACGGTCGTTTCCAGCGGCGAGTGAGGCGGTTCCGCAAGGAGCAGTGCGCCATAGCACGGCGTGGCTCCGACCGGGACGTGGGAGGCAGTCGGACTCGCCGGAGCGACCAGCATCTGCATAGAGAGGGAAACCCCGATGAGCAAGATCCGACGATTGATGTGCCTGACGGCTGCCACAAGCGCCATGGCGCTCGCGGCGGCCGCGTGCGGCGCGCCCGAAGAAGACGATTCGACACGGGGCTCGGTGCCCGAGGAGGCCGAGGACTGCGCCAACTACGAGCAGTTCGGCTCCTTCGAAGGAGAGACCGTCTCCATTCTCGGCTCGATCCGCGACACCGAGGCCGACGAGATGGTCGCGGCCTGGGAGTTCTTCCAGGACTGCACCGGCGTCACCATCGACTACGAGGGCTCGGGGGAGTTCGAGGCCGACATGACCGTCCGCGTGGACGGCGGCAACGCGCCCGACATCGCCCTGTTCCCGCAGCCGGGCCTGATGGAGAACTTCGCCGACGACCTCGTCCCGGCCTCCGAGGACCTCACGTCTCTGGCCCAGGAGGGCTGGACCGAGGACTGGCTCGCCTACGGCACCATCGACGGCACGCTCTACGCCGCGCCCAACTCTTCGAACGCGAAGTCCTTCGTCTGGTACTCGCCGTCGTTCTTCGAGGACAACGGCTACGAGATCCCGACGACCTGGGACGAGATGATCGCCCTGTCCGACCAGATCGCCGCCGACGGCGTCAAGCCGTGGTGCGTCGGCTTCGAGTCCGGCGGCGCCACCGGCTGGCCGGGCACCGACTGGATCGAGGACATCGTCCTGCGCGAGGGCACCGAGCTGTACGACCAGTGGGTCAACCACGAGATCCCGTTCAACGACCCGCAGATCGTCGACGCCATCGAGAAGGCCGGCACCATCCTCACCAACGAGGACTACATCTACAACGGCGTCGACACCATCAGCTCGACCCCGTTCCAGGAGGCCGGTTACCCGATCCTCGACGGCAACTGCGCGCTGCACCGCCAGGCGTCCTTCTACGGCGCCATGTGGCCCGAGGGCACCGAGGTGGCCGAGGACGGCGACGTGTTCGCCTTCCGCTTCCCCGAGACCAGCGACACCGACAACACCATGCTCGTCGGCGGTGAGTTCGTGGCCGCGTTCAGCGACTCCGAGGCCACCGAGGCCACCCGCCAGTTCCTGGCCTCCGAGCTGTACCACAACGCCCGTCTCCAGACCGGCCCGTGGAGCACCGCCCACCAGGGCGTGGACCCGGCCAACGCCACCACGCCGATCAACCAGTTCGCCACCGAGATCCTGACCGACCCCGAGGTCACCGTCCGCTTCGACGGCTCCGACCTCATGCCCGGCGAGGTCGGCGCCTCCTCCTTCTGGACCGGCATCGTCCAGTGGGTCGACGGCGAGAAGACCGCTGAGCAGATGGCCGACGACATCGAGAACTCCTGGCCGCAGTAGTCCGACCGAGACCATGATGGAGCCGAGCGGGGTCGGGCACCGACCCCGCTCGGCGCATTGCTGAAACTCTGGGAGTGCCCTGACAGTGAACATCTCCGAACTCACCGACCGATTCGGACTGCTGCTGGTCGGCCTCGCGGCGTTCGTCGCGATCCTGCTCGCCCTCTACGGCGTCGCCGAGATCGCATCGAGGCGCAACCGCAGCCGCCTGGTCGCCTTCCTCTTCCTCTTCCCCGCCCTCCTGTTCCTCGGCGTGGGGCTGGTCTACCCGGCCCTGCGGACGGTCGGCATGTCGTTCTTCAACTCCGACGGCACCCGGTTCATCTGGCTCGACAACTACGCCTGGGCGCTGTCGGACCCCGACGCCCTGCAGATCCTCATCAACACCGCCCTGTGGATCATCGTGGTGCCGCTGGTGTCGACCGTCGTCGGCCTGGTCTACGCCGTCCTCATCGACGGCCGCCGCGGCGAGCGCACCTACAAGGCCCTGGTCTTCCTGCCGATGGGCATCTCGTTCGTCGGCGCCTCGATCATCTGGAAGTTCATCTACCAGTACAAGGCATCCGGCGACCAGATCGGTCTGCTCAACCAGCTCCTGGTCTGGTTCGGGCTGAGCCCGGTCAACTGGCTCAACACCTTCCCGCTGAACAACTTCCTGCTCATGGTGGTGCTGGTCTGGATCGAGGTCGGCTTCGCCACCGTCGTGCTCTCGGCCGCGCTCAAGGGCGTGCCGAACGAGATCATCGAGGCCGCCCGCATCGACGGCGCCAACGCCAGCGAGATCTTCTGGCACGTCACCGTGCCCTCGATCCGCTCGGCGATCGTCGTCGTGGCCGTGACCGTCTTCATCGCCACGCTGAAACTGTTCGACATCGTGCGGGCCATGACCGGCGGCCACCACGGCACCGACGTCCTGGCCCACAACATGTGGGACCAGGCGTTCCGACTCGGCAACGACGGCCGCGGCGCCACCATGGCCGTGCTGCTGTTCGCGCTGGTCATCCCCGTCGTCATCTACCAGGTGCGCAACGTGCGCCGCCAGGAACTGGAGGCCCGATGAGCGTCACGACCCCACCGGCCCGAGAGACCGCCAAGTCCGAACGCCGCCTCGCCGAGACCCGCGGCCAGCGCCTGCGCCGCATCCTGTCCAGCCGGATGGCCAGCGCCGCCGCGGTCATCATCGCGGTGCTGTGGACCGTGCCCACCTTCGGCCTGTTCATCTCCTCGCTGCGTCCCGAGGACGACATCCGCTCCACCGGTTGGTGGAACGTGTTCACCGACCCGGCGTTCACGCTCGACACGTACAACTACGTGCTCTACAGCACCTCCCAGGGCGGCGGGCTGATCCGCAACCTCATCAACACGGTCGTCATCACCATCCCCGGTGTGCTCGTCCCGGTCGTGTTCGCGGCGATGGCCGCCTACGCCCTGTCGTGGATCGAGTTCAAGGGCCGCAACCTGCTCTACATCTCGATCTTCGCGCTGCAGGTCGTGCCGCTGCAGATGGCGCTGATCCCGCTGCTGTCGTTCTTCAGCCGGGGCCTGTCGATCGGCGAGTTCACGATCATGCCGGCCTGGGAGCTCTCGGGCGTGCAGACGCTCGTCCAGGTCTGGGTCGCGCACTCCATCTTCGGGCTGCCGCTGGCGATCTTCCTGCTGCACAACTTCATGCGCGAGCTGCCTTCGGACGTGATGGAGGCGGCCCGGATCGACGGGGCCAGCCATTCGCAGATCTTCCGCAGGGTGGTCCTGCCGCTGGTGACACCGGCTCTGGCCTCGATCGGGATCTTCCAGTTCCTGTGGGTGTGGAACGACTTCCTGGTCGGGCGGACCTTCGGCGGCGGCGAGGCCACCCGGCCCCTGACGGCCGTGCTCGGCGACATGGCCGGCACGTGGGGCTTCGGCTGGACGAGGCTGCCGGCGGCGGCGTTCATCGCGATCATCGTTCCGTTGATCGTGTTCCTGCTGCTCCAGCGGTACTTCGTGCGCGGCCTGCTGGCCGGTTCGGTCAAGGGCTGAGCGGTCCGGCGATCCCGCGTCGCGACGAGAGGCGGGTCGGCTCCGGCCGGCCCGCCTCGCCGGTTCCGGCGGTATTGACGTCCGTGTAATTCGTTCGCGCGCGAATGCGCGCCTGATACAGAACAGTTCTCGTAAAACGCCATGGGCTCCCCGCGGCTTCTCCGAGAATTCTGGGTGGAGGCCCACCTCCGGCAATCCCGACCCGCCACCCAGGAGTCCGTCATGAGCGCCAGCGCCGCAGAAGAACTTCCGGAGGAATTCCGCCGGACCGTGCCCGAGCAGGTCACCGAGGAGCACGAACACGACGAGCCGGAAGTGCTCGCCGACCAGGTCCCCGCCGATGTCGAGACGGTCGGCAACGCCTGGCTGCTGCTGGGCATCTTCCTGTTGATCGGCATCGGGGTCCTGATGCTGCTGATCTTCGCCTCGGGAGGCAACGCCGACTCGTCGATGATGTTGTAACTGTGCTCCGCACCGGGCCCGTCCGGGGGCCGGCCCGCAGTCGCGGCCCACGAGGACGCCTCGGGAGTCGATGCGAGCGTTCGGCCTCGACCGAGCGGTATCTGCCACTGACCGCGTCATAGGGCTCGAGTCGGCCCCGCGGCAGTGAGAAGATCGTCCCCGTGGAAACCTGGCGTGGAATCGACGCGACCCCCGACCACTGGCCCGCCTCCGTGGCGGCCATCGGCGTCTTCGACGGCGTGCACCGCGGCCATGCCGCGCTCGTCCGCACCGCCGTCAAGGCCGCCGACGAACGCGACGCCCGGTGCGTGGCCATCACCTTCGACCCGCACCCGACCGCGGTGGTCGCTCCGCACGCGGTGCCGGCGCAGCTGACGAGCCTGGATCGCCGCATCGAACTGCTCGGCGCCGCCGGCGCCGACGCGGTGTGCGTACTGCCGTTCACCAAGGAGCTCTCGCAGCTGAGTCCCGAGCGGTTCGTCGAAGACGTCCTGGTCGGCTCGCTGCACGCGGTCGGCGTGGTCGTAGGCGAGAACTTCCGCTTCGGCCACAAGGCCGCCGGCGACGTCGCGCAACTGGCCGAGCTCGGCCGCCGGCACGGCTTCGAGGTCCTGGCCCAAGGCCTGAGCGCCGACGACGAGGTCTACTCCTCGACGCGGGTGCGCGGCCTCCTGACCGACGGCGAGGTCGCCGAGGCCGCCGAGATCCTCGGCCGACCCTTCGGCGTCGAGGGCACCGTCGTCCACGGCGCCGGGCGCGGGGCCGACATGGGCTTCCCGACCGCGAACATCAGGCCGCTGCCGGGCATGGCCGTGCCGGCCGACGGGATCTACACCGGCTGGTTCCACCTGGACTCGCGCCGCCACCCGGCGGCGATCAGCGTCGGCACCAACCCCACGTTCGGCGACAACGAGCGGACCGTCGAGGCCTACCTCCTCGACTTCTCGGGCGACCTCTACGAGGCCGACGTCCGCCTCGACTTCGTCTCGCGACTGCGCGGCCAGATCGCCTTCGACAGCGTCCCCGAACTGGTCGAGCAGATCGAGACCGATGTCGCACGGACCCGCGCCGACTTGGGCCTGGACTGAAGCCGCTGGTAGCCTGGGCCGGTCCGCACCGATCGCGGTGCGGACCGACCGGCCTGCACGACGCCGCGGGCCGAGCCGGTCTCGACCAACCCATAGGGAGTTGCAATGGCGCTCGACGCTGCCAAGAAGGCGGAGATCATTCAGGAGTTCGCCACCCACGAGGGCGACTCGGGCTCGACCGAGGTCCAGGTGGCGCTGCTGACGGCCCGCATCAAGGAGCTCACCGGCCACGTCCAGGAGCACAAGCACGACCACCACTCGCGTCGTGGTCTGCTCCTGCTGGTCGGTAAGCGCCGTCGGCTGCTCAAATACCTCAAGACCGAGGACATCACCCGCTACCGGGCGCTCATCGAGCGCCTCGGCATCCGCGGCTGAGACCCAGGAGGGGGAGCGGCGAACCGCTCCCCCTTTCACCTCTCTCGGTTCTCCACGAGGAGGCTCCGCCCTCGGGCTCGGGGAGGAATCGCCTTTACCCGCCCGCCTGGCAGGGCACGCCTAGTAACGTAGGGTTGGCCGAGAGCATCACGCTCGAAACGAGCGCCTCGACGATCGAGGCGCGGCGCGACAGACCAGAGACCGCCGGTCCTCGGTAGTGGCATCCGGACCGTCCCGCGAACGCATCGGGACACCGATCCGAGTGCTTCAATCGAAGACCGGCCCGCACATGGCATGTCGCGCTCCGAACTACACATGAGGAGTACGACGCTCAATGTCCGAACAGACCGAACGGACACCCGAGGCATACAACCTCGGCGAACACCACGCCAAAGCGGTCATCGACAACGGTGACTTCGGCACACGAGAGATCATCTTCAGCACCGGTCGCCTGGCGAAGCTCGCCCACGGCTCCGCGGTCGTCCAGATGGACGACACCGTGGTCCTGGCGACCACCGCCGCTTCGAAGAACCCGAAAGAGCACTTCGACTTCTTCCCGCTCACGGTCGACATCGAGGAGCGGATGTACGCCGCCGGGCGCATCCCCGGCTCGTTCTTCCGCCGCGAAGGCCGCCCCAGCGAGAACGCCATCCTGACCTGCCGCCTGATCGATCGCGGGCTGCGCCCGTCGTTCGAGAACGGCCTGCGCAACGAAGTCCAGGTGATCGGCACCATCCTCGCCGTCGGCACCTCCGACGAGTACGACGTGGTCGCCATGAACGGCGCCTCCATGTCGACCCAGCTCGCCGGGCTGCCGTTCTCCGGGCCTCTCGGGTCCACCCGCGCCGTCCTCATCGACGGCCAGTGGGTGTGCTTCCCGACGCTCGAGCAGATCGAGCGCGCCACCTTCGACATGGTCGTGACCGGCCGCGTCCTCGAGTCCGGCGACGTCGCGATCATGATGGTCGAGGCCGAGGCCACCGAGAACACCGTCTCGCTCATCGAAGGCGGCGCCCAGAAGCCGACCGAGGAAGTCGTCGCCGGCGGCCTCGAAGCGGTCAAGCCGGTCATCGCCGAGCTCGTCCGCGCCCAGTCGGAGCTGGCCTCCGTGGCCGCCAAGCCCACCGCGGACTTCCCGCGGTTCCCCGACTACGCCGACGACGCCTTCGCCGCCGTCGAGTCCGCGGTCGGCGCCGAGCTCGACCAGGCGCTCACCATCGCCGACAAGACCGACCGCGGCACCGAGCTCGACCGCGTCAAGGCCGTCATGCTCGAGAAGCTCGGCGCGGACTTCGAAGGCCGCGAAGGCGAGCTGTCCGCCTCGCTGCGGTCGCTCACCAAGAAGCTGGTCCGCAAGCGCGTCATCAGCGAAGGCGTCCGCATCGACGGCCGCTCGCCGGTCGACATCCGGCCGCTGGCGGCCGAGGTGTCGGTGCTGCCGCGCGTCCACGGCTCGGCGATCTTCGAACGCGGCGAGACCCAGATCATGGGCGTGACCACGCTGAACATGCTGCGCATGGAGCAGGCCATCGACACGCTGTCGCCGGTGACCAAGAAGCGCTACATGCACAACTACAACTTCCCGCCGTACTCGACCGGTGAGACCGGCCGCGTCGGCAGCCCGAAGCGCCGCGAGATCGGCCACGGCGCGCTCGCCGAGCGCGCCCTGATCCCGGTACTGCCAGGGCGCGAGGAGTTCCCGTACGCGATCCGGCAGGTCTCAGAGGCCCTGGGCTCGAACGGCTCGACCTCGATGGGTTCGGTCTGCGCCTCCACCATGGCGCTGATGGACGCGGGCGTGCCGATCAAGGCCCCCGTCGCGGGCATCGCGATGGGCCTGATCAGCGAGGAGGTCGACGGCGAGACCAAGTACGTCACGCTGACCGACATCCTCGGCGCCGAGGACGCTTACGGCGACATGGACTTCAAGGTCGCCGGCACGCCGGACTTCGTGACCGCGCTCCAGTTGGACACCAAGCTCGACGGGCTGCCTTCGGAGGTCCTCGCGCAGGCGCTCCAGCAGGCCAACGACGCCCGCCACGCGATCCTCGACGTCATGGGCGAGGCCATCTCGGAGCCCGGCGAGCTCGCCGCGACCGCTCCGCGGATCACCACGCTGAAGATCCCGGTCGACAAGATCGGCGCGATCATCGGCCCGAAGGGCCAGACGATCAACCAGATCCAGGACGACACCGGCGCCGACATCACCGTCGAGGACGACGGCACGATCTACGTGTCGGCCGAGAACGGCGAGGCCGCGGCCGCGGCGGTGGAGACGATCAACTCGATCGCCAACCCGACGCTGCCGAACGTCGGCGACCGCTTCCTCGGGACCGTCGTCAAGACCACCGACTTCGGTGCCTTCGTCTCGCTGACTCCGGGCCGCGACGGCCTGCTGCACATCTCGAAGGTCGGCGACGGCAAGCGCGTCGACCGCGTCGAGGACGTGCTCGGCGTCGGCGACAAGATCGAGGTCGAGATCGGCGACATCGACAACCGCGGGAAGATCTACCTCGACAAGGTCTACCCGGAGGGCGAGGAGCCCGAGGGCTACAAGAAGGGCCGTCCCGAGCGCCGCGAAGGCGACCGCGGCGACCGTGGGGGACGCGGCGGCGACCGCGGCGGAGCCCGCGGTGACCGCGGCCCGCGTCGCAACGACGACCGTCCGCGCCGTTCGGACGACAACGGCGGAGGCGAAGGCGGCCAGCGCCGCCGGCGCCGCCGCCGCACCGACGGTGCCGGAGGCAACGACGAGTAGATGAGTCGTTCCCAGACTCGATCGCTCATCCACGACCCGTCGGGGGCCACGGTGCGACGCACCGTGCTCCCCGGCGGGTTGCGTGTGGTCACCGAAGAGATCGCCTCGATGCGGTCGGCGTCGGTGGGCGCGTGGGTGGGCGTGGGCGCCCGCGACGAGCCCGCCGAACTGTCCGGCGCCTCGCACTTCCTCGAGCACCTGCTGTTCAAAGGCACGCCGAAGCGTTCGGCGGTCGAGATCTCCGAGGCGGTCGAGGCCGTCGGCGGGGAGTCGAACGCCTACACCGCCCGCGACCACACCTGCTTCTACGAGCGCGGTCTCGCCGAGGACCTGCCGCTGGCGCTCGACGTCCTGGGCGACTCGGTGTGCAATTCGCTGCTGAAGGCCGACGACGTCGAAGTCGAGCGCGGGGTGATCCTCGAGGAGATCGCCGCTTCGGCCGACGACCCGGCCGAGCAGGTCTTCGAGCATTTCAACCGCGCCCTGTTCGGCGACGGCCCGCTGGGCCGGGACATCGCCGGGACCGCCGAGTCGGTCCGGGCCCTGACCGCCGATCAGATCCGCGACTTCTACCGCCGCCACTACCTTCCGTCGAATCTGGTGGTGTGCGTGGCCGGCGGCATCGACCACGATGAGGCCCTCAAGCTCGTCCGCGAGTCGTTCGAGCCGCTCTTGAACGCCTCACAGGCGCCGCCGCGACGGCCGCGGGAGGCCGAGACCGCGCTGGAGCCGCCCCGGCGGTTCGCGGTCGAACACGAGGACACCGAGCAGGCGCATCTGGTGATCGGCTGCCGCACCATGTCCCGCAAGGACGAGCGGATGTACGCCCTCGGCGTGCTCAACAACATCCTGGGCGGCGGCATGTCCTCGCGGCTGTTCCGCATCATCCGCGAGGAGCGCGGCCTGGCCTACTCGGTCCGCTCCGGCGAGAGCTACTTCGGCGACACGGGCTCGTTCAGCGTCTACGCCGGCTGCAGTCCCGACAACTCGCGGGAGGTCCGGGACCTGATTCTGGCCGAGCTGGCGAACGTCGCCGAGTCGGGAGTGACCGACGAGGAGCTGCGTCGCGGCAAGAAGATGTACCAGGTCGGGGTCCTGATGGCGATGGAGGACTCGGGGGCGCGCATGGACTGGCTCGGCCGCAGCGAGCTGCTGTACGGCGAGCAGGAGACCATCGAGCACGATCTGGCCCGCAACGATGCGGTCACCGCCGAGGCCGTCAGGAGGGTCGCGGCCGATATCATGTCGCAGCCGATGACGACCGCGGCCGTGGGGCCGTTCGACCAAGGGGAGTTCGCATGATCAAAGTGGGCGTGCTGGGTGCGAGGGGCCGCATGGGCCAGGCCGTCTGCGAGGCCGTCGCCGACGCCGACGACATGGAGCTGGCCGCCTCGGTCGACGACGAAGACCCCTTGGAGACGCTCACCGACGCCGGGGTCGACGTGGTCGTCGACTTCACGTTGCCGAGCGTGGTCATGGACAATCTGGCCTGGTGCATCGACCACGGCCTGCACACGGTGGTCGGCACTTCCGGGTTCGACCGGGCCCGGCTCGACCGGGTCCGCGAGATGCTCGGCGACGAGCCGGAGGTCGGGTCGATCATCGCCCCGAACTTCGGGATCGGCGCGGTGCTGATGATGCAGTTCGCGGCCAGGGCCGCCAAGCACTTCGCCTCGGCGGAGATCATCGAGACCCACCACCCGCGCAAGGTCGACGCCCCCAGCGGGACCGCGGTGCACACCGCGCGCCTGATCGCCGCGGCCAGGGCCGAGGCCGACTGCCCCCCGATGCCGGACGCGACGGTCGAGGACGCCACCGGCGCGCGCGGAGGCGAGGTCGACGGCGTGCACGTCCACGCGATCCGCTCGGCCGGTTACGTAGCCGGCCAGGAGGTCCGTTTCGGCGGGCCCGGCGAGCGGTTCACGATCGGCCACGACTCGCTGGACCGGGCCTCGTTCATGCCCGGCGTGCTGCTGGCCGTCCGCGAGGTCGGCCGCCGCCCCGGCCTGACCGTGGGCATCGACGACCTGCTCGACTGACGAAGTTCAGCGGAGTTCACTCCTGCGTCGGCGTCGGGGAGCTCGGGGCCTCCTCGTCCTGCGGGCTCGGCGACGGCGCCGCGTCGTTCTGTTCCTCGCTCGTCCCCGGACTCGTCGCTTCGTCCGTCGGCTCGTCGGTCGGCGCGGTCTCGGCGGGGTCCTCGGTCTCCGGCTCCTCGCCGTCCGGGACGGTCGTCTCTTCACCGCCGGTCGGCTCGGTCGACTCGGTCGGCTCCGGCGCCGTGTCCCCGGGGCCGGTTTCCTCGGGTACCTGGACGCCGCCTTCTTCGGTCTCGTAGATGATGACGGGCTGTTCGAAGTAGCGGGTGGGGTCGCCGGTGGTGATGCCGCCCAGGAGCGTGAGCACGCCGACGGTCAAGGTGAACACCAGGACGCTCGAGATGAGGATCGCCAGGAGCGTCCGCCTGGGGGAGTGGGCCTTCGCGGTCGGCTCGGGTTCTGTCGCCACGGGCGCTTCGGCGGCGAAGTCGACCGTGTCGGCGTCGAGCCTGACCGTCGGGGTCTGCGGCGCGCTCTTGCCCGAAGCGGCCGACAGCGCCGCCAGTTGCGCTTTGACCCGTTCGCTGGTCTTCCGCAGGGTTCTGAGGATGAGAACCGCTCCGACAGAGGTGAACACGCTCAGGATCGCGGTTCCCAGGAGGGTGCCCCAGATGTCGAGCAGCTTCACCAGCAGCGCGCCGAGGGTCGTGGCGCCGGAGGCGGCCAGGATCTCACCGACGCTCAGATCGAGCCTGGGATCTTTCTCTTTGGCGGCCTTGTTGTCTGAACGCTGCTGGGACACCGGCACCCCTTCGGCGTTACCGTCCTGTGATGATGCACCGGTGCCCAACGATACGGCGCGTGCGGCGGGCGTCCAGGCTTTGTGCCCGAGTTAACGCGACTGTCGCTCTTCCCTTCGGCCGGTAGCGTGTTTGCGCAGTCTCGTCCACTGCCACAACCACAGCAGCGCCAGCACGGCCACCAGCGACGCCAGCGTGACCAGCACCCAGCGGCCGAGGTCGTACTCGGCCGCTTCGGCGCGCAGTTCGTATTCCTGGCCCGGCGACATCCGCCAGGTGACGGTGCGACCGTCCAGTTCGCCGTTGTGGTCGGTGACGCGCGCGGGGAAGTTCACCCGGATGATCAGCTCGACTTCGCTGACGGCGTCCGCCTCGATGAATCCGGCGGCTCGCAGGTCCCAACGGCCGTCGAGCACGTAGCGCCGATCTTCGTGAACGATGCTCAGAAAGCCCCAGCCGGTGTCGCCGAACTCCCCGAACTCGCGCAGGGGTCGGCCGGTGAAGCTCGCGGTCTGACCCAGGTAGCCGTCCTCGTGGTAGGCGCTGCGCCGCCCGTCGGGCACGCCCTCCATGAGCGCCTCCACGAAGGCGTCCAGTTCGGCCTGGCCGATGGACCGGTCTCCGGCGGCGACCTCGGCGAGGAACTCCTCGCTCCAGGCCGCGGTGAAGGATCCGCCGACCGTGTCGTCGGAGCGGACGTTCAGCTCGAGGTCCATGCGCAGGCAGCCGCTGGAGGCCAACAGGAGGACGACCGCGGCGCCGGCGGCCAGCGCGCCGCGCGCCCAGCGCTTCAATCGTCCCGCCATATCCAGAGCCTAGGCTCAGAGCCGGCTCCGGCCGGCGGTTTCGGCCGGATCGGGCGGTCCGTCGCCGGCGGAGCTCCGGTGGGCGGCGACGGGTTACCCTGTGGGTCGGGAGGAATCGTGTGCGCAGTCGATGAGGCCACGCTCGAGCGGCCGGGTCCGGCACGGCGCGAGAGCGCGGTGTCGCGGATGACCGCGAGCCTGGTGGCCAAGCCTTGGATCGCCCCGGTGGCGCTGCTCGCGTGCTTCGCGGCGGCGGCCGGCGGGGTGGTGGCGGCCGACCCGACCGACAACACCGGCCCGACCACCTGCCTGTTCAAGATGACCACCGGGTTCGACTGTCCCGGCTGCGGCGGGACCCGCGCGTTCTACTACGCGGTGACGCTGAATCTGCCCGAGGCCGCCCGGCACCACGCCATGGCGGTGTTCGCCGCCCCGTTCCTGGTGTGGATGTACCTCGCCTGGGCGCTGCCGCGCGTGGCGCCGAAGGTGAGGTGGAGGCTCCCCCGGTTCCACCTCACCCCGGCCGTGTTGACGTCGTTCTTGATCGCTTGGGGCGGCTTCTTCATCGCCCGCAACCTGCCGTGGGAACCGTTCACGTATTTCTTCGTCTAGAACCGCCCTGGAGCCCTCAGACGCCGCCCCGACCCCGACCGGGATCCTAGGCGTAGGCGTTCGCGCGGTGCAGGTAGATGTCGCCCGAGACCGAGCGGGCCCGCACTTCCAGGCTGGTGCCCTCGTTCGACGGCGCCGGCGAGGTGTCGCCCGCGGCCAGCTCCGAAGTCACCGTGCCGGCCTTGGCGTCGAGGTCCATCCACACGTCGGTGCCGGAGACGACCCCGAGGCTGATGCGGCCGGAGACGGTGTTGGCCCGGCACGTGCCCGACCTGAGCGCCCCGATCTCGATGCCGCCCGAGAGCGTGTTGACGCTCGCCGAGCCCTCGAGCTTGTCGACGCGGACGGCTCCGGCGACGGTCTTGGCCGAGAAGTCCCCGCCGATGCGGTCGGCGCGGACCTGGCCCGAGGCGGTGTTGGCACGGTAGTCGTCGGCGACCTCGATGGCGCTGACCGAACCGGAGACCGTGTTGGCCCGCAGGTTCGCGGCGTGCTCGACGGTCGCCGATCCGGCGACGGTGTTGATCGAGACCGAGCCCAGCTTGCCGTGGAGGCTGATCGGAGCGGAGGTCGACTTGACCGCCACGTCCGAGCCGACCGGCAGTTTGATGCCGATGTGGACGCCGATCTGCTTCTTGAACAGCCAGTTCTGCGGCTTCTCGGGCGCCACGACCCGCAGGTGGCCGTTCTCGAACTCGACGCGCGCCAAGTCGGCGGCGTCGCCGTCGCCCTCGGTGCGCTGAGCGGGCTTGATCTCGACCAGCACCAGGTCGGACTCGTGGCCGGTGACGGTCACCGAGCCTTCGGCGAGCGTGACCGACGTGGTGATCGGACCGTCGTGGGTGAATTCGGTGTATTCGTTCACTGGAAGAACCTCAAGCTCTCGCGTAGCCGGTGATGCGTTGGCTGTACTTCGCGCCGCTCTGGGTCCCGGAGACCCGGGAGGCGTGCACGGAGTTGTTGATGGCGCGCACCAGCCAGGCGTTCACCGAGGCGCCGTCGGCGGAGGCGGCCCGCTCCACGTCCTCCTTGAGCGACTCGGGGAGGCGCAGCGTGATGCGGGCGACGTCGTCGTCGGCCGGCGGGGCCGGCGGCGGCGCGGTCTCGGCGGATTCGACGTCGGAGATGCGCAGGTCCACCTCCTTGCCGCGCACGCGCAGGTCCACCGAGGCCGACGATCCGGCCTGGTCGAGCCCGGCGGTGATCTCGGCGGCGGCCTCGGAGAGCGCCTCCATGAGCGCGAGCCGGGCTCCGGCGTCGAGCGCCTCTGACAGTAGTTCTGCAGTCCGCGCGGCGTCTTCACCGGCCGGTGCGGCGGCGGCGGTGAGGCTCCTGCGGAGCGATTCGATGTACGGCGTCAAGTCCATGACACCATAGTGACATCACTATTGATGTCTGTCAACCCGGAGTGACATCGCCGCTCCCGCAGAGGCGTTCCACACGGCGAAAAGCCCTGGTCAAACCCCGAGGACATCAGGTAGAGATGACAGGACCGGACCGGTGGGCGCGGTCAAGGCCACACCGTCCGCCCGAGTACGCTCTTAGAGCTATAACAACCAGTGAGCACACCGAACACGAGGGGGACCGGGGCATGCCCGAAATCGTACCGATGGACGTCCGACTCATCGCTTGGACGCACTTCGAGCCCCCCGCCGACGTCCCCTGGAACACCGACGCCGACGGCGGACAGGCCCTCGCCGAATTCGCCGGACGCGCCTGCTACCAGTCCTGGAAGAAACCCAACCCCAGAACCGCCACCAACGCCGGCTACCTCGACCACATCCTCCAGGTCGGCCACCTCTCCGTCCTCGAACACGGCAGCGTCAGCTTCTACCTCGCCGGCATCTCCAGGTCCCTCACCCACGAGCTCATCCGGCACCGCCACTTCTCCTACTCCCAGCTGTCGCAGCGCTACGTCCCCGAGCGCGACGCCCAAATGGTCGAACCCGAGGCCATCGCCTCAGACCCCGAACTCCACGAGCGCTTCCTCGCCGCGGCCGACGCCGCCCAAAGCGCCTACAACGACCTCCTCGAAGGCCTCCAGAAGAAGTTCGCCGACGTCGCCAACCCGACACTGCGCCGAAAGCAGGCGCGCCAGGCGGCGCGATCAGTCCTGCCCAACGCCACCGAGACCCGCATCGTCGTCACCGGAAACTACCGCGCCTGGCGCCACTTCATCGCCATGCGCGCCTCCGAACACGCCGATGTCGAGATCCGGGCGCTGGCAGTCGAATGCCTGCGGCAACTCAAAGAGAAGGCCGCGAACGTCTTCGCCGACTTCGAGATCACCGAACTCGACGACGGCACCGAGGTCGCCCACAGCCCCTACGTCACCGAGGGCTAGCCCCGACGGACAGGTCGACGGGGCCGTGGGCGCCAGACGCTTCAAGCCGCCCGCGAGCCGTGAAACGGCATCAGCGGCGGCGAAACTTGAGACAGTGAAACGAACGAGCGGCCGGGCGGCGACACCCCCGGAGCGCCTCAATCAGTATTGGTGAAAGCACATGCGCAACGTGACCCGCCCATTCGGGCGCACTCTGGCGGCCATGATCACGCCCTTCACGCCGTCAGGCGAACTCGACGTCCCCGGGGCCGCCGAGCTGGCCCGCTACCTCGTCGACGAGCAGGGCCTCGACGGACTCGTCCTCAACGGCACCACCGGTGAGTCGCCCACCACCACCGACGCCGAGAAGGTCCAGCTCATCGAGACCGTCGTCGACGCCGTCGGCGACCGCGCCCACATCATCGCCGGCGCCTCGACCAACGACACCCGCCACTCGCTGCGCCTGGCCCAGGACGCCGAGAAGGCCGGCGCCCAAGGCCTGCTGCTGGTCACCCCGTACTACTCGCGGCCCCCGCAGGAAGGCATCGAGGCCCACTTCACCGCCATCGCCGACGCCACCGAGCTGCCCTGCATGCTCTACGACATCCCGCCGCGCTCCAGCGTGCCCATCACCGACGCCTCCTACCAGCGCCTGGCCGAGCACGAGCGGATCATCGCCGTCAAGGACGCCACCGCCGACCTCTCCTCGGCCCAGAGGGTCCGCGTCTTCACCGGCCTGAGCTTCTACTGCGGCGTCGACGCCCTCAACCTCGCCGCCTACGCCACCGGGCAGGTCGGCATCGTCTCGGTCATCGCCCAGCTCGTCGGCAAGCACATCAACGCCATGTTCGACGCCTTCGACGACGGCTTCGTCGAGAAGGCCTCCGAGATCAACGACTCCCTGCTGCCCGCCATGCGGGCGCTCCAAGGGCCCGCACAGGGGGTCACCGCAGTCAAGGCCGCCCTGGCCCAGCGCGGACTGCCGGCCGGCGAACCGCGCCTGCCGCTCACGCCCGCCGACACGGTGATCGCGGATTTTATCGCTGAAAACCTCGCGATCGTGAAGGAGGTCTGATGAGCCCCACTCGACGCGACAGCCTCAGAGAACCGGGCGAACTAGCCGCCGGAGGCCTGCGCATCACGCCGCTCGGCGGCCTCGGCGCCATCGGCCGCAACATGACCCTGTTCGAGTACGACGGACGACTCCTCATCGTCGACTGCGGGGTCCTCTTCCCCGACGTCGAACAGCCCGGCGTCGACCTGATCCTCCCGGACTTCACGCCCATCCTCGACCGCCTCGACGACATCGAGGCCATCGTCATCACCCACGGGCACGAAGACCACATCGGCGGCATCCCGTTCCTGCTCGAGCACAAGAACGACATCCCGCTGGTCGGCTCCAAGTTCTCCGTCGCACTGGTCGAGGCCAAGCTCCGCGAACGGCGCATCAAGCCGGTCAGCACCACCGTCGCCGAAGGCGACACCGTCGACCTCGGCCCCTTCGGGCTCGAGTTCCTGGCGGTCAACCACTCCATCCCCGACGCGCTGGCCGTGGCGATCCGCACCGGTGCCGGCCTGGTGCTGCACACCGGCGACTTCAAGATGGACCAGCTGCCGCTGGACGGGCGCATCACCGACCTGGCGGGGTTCGCCCGGCTCGGCGACCAGGGCGTGGACCTGCTGCTGTCGGACTCCACCAACGCCGAAGTCCCCGGGTTCGTCACCTCCGAACGCGAGATCGGGCCGGTGCTCGACAAGCTGTTCGAAGACGTCGCCGGCCGCATCATCGTCGCCTCCTTCGCCAGCCACGTGCACCGCGTGCAGCAGGTGCTCGACGCGGCCTGGGCCCACGGCCGCAAGGTCGCCTTCGTCGGCCGCTCGATGGTCCGCAACATGGCGATCGCCCGCGACCTGGGGCTGCTGAAGATCCCCGAGGGCCTGCTGGTCAACATGGACGAGGCCGTGCGGCTGCCGAACGACGAGATCGTCTACATGTCGACCGGCTCGCAGGGCGAGCCGATGAGCGCTCTCGGCCGCATGGCCTCCGGCGACCACCGGCACATCACCGTCGAACCCGACGACACCGTCATCCTGGCCTCCTCGCTGGTGCCCGGCAACGAGACCGCCGTCTACGGCGTCATCAACCGCCTGGCCCGCACGGGAGCGACGGTCATCCACAAGGACGTCGCCAAGGTCCACGTCTCGGGGCACGCCCCGGCCGGCGAGCTGCTGTACGTGCTCAACAACGTCAAGCCCTCGAACATGATCCCGATCCACGGCGAGGCCCGGCACCTGCAGGCGCACGCACGCCTCGCGGTCGAGTCCGGAGTCCCCTCCGACCAGGTGATCGTCATCGAGAACGGCGACGTGGTCGACCTGGTCGACGGCCGCGCCTCACTGGTCGGGCACGTGCCGAACAACCTCGTCTACGTCGACGGTCTCTCGGTCGGCGACGTCGGCGAGCCGGTCCTGAACGAGCGCCGCGTCCTCGGCGACGGCGGCTTCATCGCCGCCACGGTCGTGATCGACTCCGAGAACGGCAAGGTCGTCGGCGGCCCGACCGTCTCGGCCCGCGGGTTCTCCGAGGACCCGAAGGCGTTCGAGGACGTCCTGCCCCTGATCGACGACGCCATGGAGCGCGCCGCCCAGGACGGCATCAGCGACCCGCACCAGCTCCAGCAGATCCTGCGCCGGACCGTCGGCAAGTGGGTCAACGACACCTACCGCCGCCGCCCGATGATCGTTCCGCACGTCCTCGAAGTATGAGAGGACGCTAGGGGAGCAGCCTCGAAGTATGAGAGGACCGAGGGGCACAGCGTCGAAGTATGAGAGGTCCGAGGGACACAGCGTCGAAGTATGAGAGGACCCCAGGAACGCGCCTCGGAGTATGAGCGCACCTCAGGGCCGCCGCCTCAGGCGGCGGCCCGCGGGCGGACCGGCAGCGGGTTCGGCGGCTCTACCCGCATGTCGTTGACCACCATGTCCGCGGGCGCGTCCAGCACGTCCACCACCACTTTCGCGACCGTCTCCACGCTGATCGCCCGGTGCGGGTCGTAGTCGGAGTCGAACCGCTTCCGCAGGTCACGCTGCATATCGGTGTCGAAGTGCGACGGGAACAGGCTGGTCACCCGCAGGCCGCCTCCCCGTTCCTCGGCCCGCAGCGCGTCGGCGAGCGCCTTGAGCGCGTGCTTGCTCGCCGCGTACGAGCTCCATCCGGCCCCCGCGCTCAAACCCGCGCCGGAGTTGACGAACACCACGTGGCCCCTCGCCTCCCGCAGTGCCGGCAGCAACAGCCGCGTCAGCTCCGCCGGGGCGGTCACGTTGACCGCCAGTGTCCGCTCCCACGCCTCCAAGGGCTGGTCCGCGACCGGATCGATGTGCAGCACCCCGGCATTGTGGACCAGCGCGTCGAGGCGCTCGATCCCCGCTTCGGCGACCGCCTCGGCCAGTGTCCCCGGCACCGCCAGGTCGGCGATGAGCGTCCGCTCGCACGGCACGTCCTTCAAGGACTTCTCGCTGCGTCCGTGCGCGATCACCTTGTCTCCGCGGGCGCTCAGACGCTCGGCCAGGGATCGCCCGAGCCCGCGTCCGGCGCCGGTCACCAGAATCGTCTTCGACATGCGCTTCAGCCTAGCCCGGCGTATGTCTCCGGCAGCCGTGCCGATGCGCGCGGCGGCGGTACCGTATGAGGCATGATGGCGAAGACTTCCGGAAGCGCGCGCAAAGCCGCACGTAAGCGGACCTCGTCCGCGAAGCGGAAGCCCACCGCGAAGAAGGCCGCTAAGAAGGCCGCCAAGAAGCCCGTGAAGAAGGCGGCCAAGAAGACGCCGGCGCAGAAGGCCGCGGCGAAGCGTCGCCGAGCCGATGCCGTCCCCGGGCCGTTGGAGGCCACCGGGATCGCGCTGCGCGGCCTGTGGGTCGGCACCGCCCGCGCCACCGGCTGGATGGCCCGCTCGGTCGGCAAGGAGGCGGCCACCGCTCGCGAGATCGACCCCGCGCACCGCCGCGACGGTCTGGGCCTGCTGCTCATCGCCGTGGCGATCATCCTGGCGATGGCCGTCTGGTTCGACGTGGCCGGGCCGGTGGGGGAGCGGCTCGCGTTCGGCCTCGACTGGACCCTCGGCCTGGCCACCCGTGCCCTGCCGGTCCTGCTGGTGCTCTGGGGACTGCGCGTCATGCGCCAGGAGCCGCCCGAGGACGCCCACGGCCGGGCCCTGGTCGGCTGGACGGCGATCTGGATCTCCAGTCTTGGTCTGCTGCACCTCATCTCGGGTCTGCCGACCGATGTCGGCGAGCGGATGGCCGCCGGAGGCCAGATCGGCTGGATCGTCGGCGCCGGCCTGTCGGTGGGCGTCTCGCCCTATGTGGCCTTCCCGCTGCTGGTGCTGCTGCTGCTGTTCGGCGTCCTGGTCGCCACGGCCACGCCGCTGAACCAGGCGCCGGGCAAGATCATGCGCCTCTGGGAGCTGGCGACCGGCAAGGTCGACACCTATGAGGACGACGAAGCGGACATGAGCGAGTCCGAGCGCGCGGCCCACCGCAAGAGCGAGGCCGCCAGGCGCCTCCAGGAAGAGGAGGCCCGGAACGTCCACCGCGCGACCACGGTGCTGCCGCGGCTGTCGCCCGAGGAGGTCCCGGAGCTGACCACCGAGACGCGCGTCGACGAGAAACCGGCCGAAGAACCCGAGCCGGCCCGCCGCCCGCCCGACCACACGCCGCCGCCGAAGAAGGTCGAGCAGCCGACCCTCTCCGAAGGCTCGGCGGCGATGGACGACGACTACCAGCGCCCGCCGCTGGACCTGCTCACCACCGGGCCCGCCGCCAAGAAGCGCTCCAAGGCCAACGAGACGGTCATCGCCGCGCTCCAGGAGGTCTTCGAGCAGTTCAACGTGGACGCCGCCGTCACCGGCTTCACCCGCGGTCCGACGGTGACGCGCTACGAGATCGAGCTCGGCCCGGCCGTGAAGGTCGAGCGGATCATCCAGCTGTCCAAGAACATCGCCTACGCGGTCAAGAGCTCGGACATCCGCATCATCAACCCGATCCCCGGCAAGAGCGCCGTCGGCGTCGAGATCCCGAACACCGACCGCGAGAACGTCGCCCTCGGCGACGTCCTTCGGTCCAAGCTCGCGCAGGACGACGACCATCCGATGCTGGTCGCCCTCGGCAAGGACATCGAGGGCGGCTACATCCTCACCGACCTCACCAAGGCCCCGCACATGCTCATCGCCGGCGCCACCGGCTCTGGCAAGGCTCTGGCCCTGGACACGCCGATTCCGACGCCGGGCGGATGGTCGCGGATGCGGGATCTGAGGGTGGGCGACAGCGTCTTCGACGAGCACGGCAGGCCCTGCGCGATCGTCGCCGCCACCGAGGTGTTGGAGGGCCGGCCTTGCTACGAGGTCCAATTCTCCGATGGCACCGTCATCGTCGCGGACGCCGAGCACCAATGGGTGACCACGACACGCTCTGAACGCTCGAAGCGTCGGCGTCGCAAGACCGACTCGTACTGGTCGGAGGACGAAGTGCTCTGGATCAAAGCCCGTGCGCACGAGGCCCTGTCCGAGCCGGATCGGCCGGTCTCGACCTCGCAGGCGCTCGACGACGTCGGCCACCGGTTCAAGAACGTGCTGTACCAACTGGTCCGAAACATTCCCTCGACCGTCGGCGAGGCCGCGACCACCTATCACCGGGGCGGGAGAACGATCGAGAGGTGCGTCCCGGTGCGGTCGAGGCACGCCATCTATCAGGCGCTGGAAGAACGTGTCACCATGCCCGGGAGATCCGCACGGAGGCAGGACACCGACCGGCCGGTGACCACTGCTGAGATCGCGGCGACTCTCCGGGTCGAAGGCAAAAGCCAGACCTGGGCGAACCATGCGGTCTCCGTCGCCGGGGCCCTCGAACTCCCCGACGCCGAGCTGCCCATCGCCCCCTACACGCTCGGCTGTTGGCTCGGTGACGGTAGCACCGGCTCGGCGCAATTCACCTGCGCGGAAGAAGAAGTTCTCGATGGCATCCGAGCCGACGGCTATCGGGTAACGAAGCATCCTGGTTCGAAGCTGCACTACACGATCTCGAACGAGCCCGAACGAGAGCGGCGGATCGCGGCGGCGATCGCTCTGGCGGATGAAGGCGTGGGCCTGGCCAGAGCGGCCCGACACATGGGTGTCGGCGTCTCGGCTGTGTGCGCGGCGGCGAAGGGCCGGTTCGCGATCGGCCGCAACGGCGGTGCTGCCCCCGGCTGCCCGCCCGAGGCGCCGTACCGGACGATGAGTGCACTGTTCCGCGAAATCGGGCCGAAACACATCCCGGATCGGTATCTGCGGGCGTCCGAGGTGCAGCGGCGCGCCTTGCTGGAAGGACTCCTCGATACTGACGGAACGGTGTCGAAGTCCGGAGCCATCACATTCGCGGTCACGAGCGAGCGACTCGCGTCCGGCTTCCTTGAACTGGCGTTGAGCCTCGGATACCAGGCGACTGTCAGCACCAGGCAAGTGAAGGGCAGGCACCCTGAGACCTCGACTTGCTATTCGGTCAGGTTCACGACCGCTGACAGGGTGTTCCGGATTTCGAGGAAAGCGGAGCGCCAAGTCGCCGTCTCCCGTCCGACGACGCGCGAGCGGTACATCGTCGACGTCCGACCGGTGCCCTCGGTGCCCGTTCGATGCATCCAGGTCGACAGTCCGAGCCGCCAATACCTCGCGAGCCGGTCGTTCGTACCCACACACAACTCGAGCTTGATCAACACCCTGTTGACGTCGCTGCTGATGCGGGCCACGCCCGAGCAGGTGCGGCTGCTCCTGATCGACCCCAAACGCGTCGAACTGACCAACTATGAAGGCATCCCGCACCTGGTCCACCCGATCGTGACCGACCCGAAGAAGGCCTCGGACGCGCTCCAGTGGGTGGTCAAGGAGATGGACATGCGCTACGAGGACCTCGCCAAGGCCGGGGTCCGGCACATCGACGAGTTCAACCGCAAGGTCCGGTCCGGTCAGATCAAGGCCGAGCCCGGATCCGAGCGGGAACCGCGACCGCACCCCTACCTGCTGGTGATCGTCGACGAGCTGGCCGACCTGATGATGGTCGCGGCCCGAGACGTCGAGGACGCGGTCGTGCGCATCACTCAGCTGGCGCGCGCGGCGGGCATCCACCTGGTGCTGGCGACGCAGCGGCCCTCGGTCGACGTGGTCACCGGCCTGATCAAGGCGAACGTGCCGTCACGGCTGGCGTTCTCGACCTCCTCGCTCGCCGACTCGCGCGTCATCCTGGACCAGCCGGGCGCCGAGAAGCTCGTCGGCCGCGGCGACGGCCTGTTCCTGCCGATGGGCGCGGCCAAGCCCGAGCGGATCCAGGGCGCGTGGGTGACCGACGAGGAGATCGAGGCGGCCGTGGAGCACGTGCGCTCGCAGATGGAGCCGCAGTACGTCGAGGAGGTCACCGCGCCGCCGGGCGCGAAGAGGGACATCGACCCGGAGATCGGCGACGACCTGGACCTGCTGTGCCAGGCGATCGAGCAGGTGGTCACCACTCAGTTCGGCTCGACCTCGATGCTGCAGCGCAAGCTCCGCGTCGGCTTCGCCAAGGCCGGCCGGCTCATGGACCTGATGGAGACCCGCGGCGTCGTCGGGCCCTCCGAAGGCACCAAGGCCAGGGACGTCCTGGTGAAACCGGACGAGCTCGCAAACGTCATCTCCTCGATCCGCGGAACCTGAGGCTCTCAGCCGAAGTCGACCGACAGCTCGTGGTTCTTGTCGCCGCTGACCGGCATCTTCACGTCGTGCTCGGTCCACTCGATCTTGCCGGCCGGATGGAAGTCCAGGTCGAACTGCAGCGCGTCGGCAGGGACGTCGTAGGTCAGCGTGAAGTACCGGCCCACCTGGTCGTCGTCCCAGGCCTCGTCCTCGTGCGAGACCTCGAGCGGCTCGAGCTCCCCGTCGGGCCCCGAGACCTTCAAGACCGACTTCGGGTCGATGTCCCAGATGAGCTGGAGCTCCTTGGACTCCCGGAACCACACGAAGTCGATCGTCAGCCGCGCCCGATCGGGCTCGGCGACCCAGCCGTCGTCCTCGTTGTAGACCGACCGGTCGACGACGAAGGAGGTGACGTAGGTCCACTGGTCGAGGCTGTACTCGTAGCCGCCCGACGACAGGTACGCGTCCACCGAGTTCTCGACGGTGTCGGTGGTGATGGTCTGCCGCGAGCCGTGGTACAGCGCCTCGATCGCCCCCTCGCGGGTGCGTTCGCGCAGGTCCAACGACTGCGTCCTGCCGGTGTCGTCGATCTCCAGGGTCACCGGCGCGTCCTGCTCGGACACCGCGAAGTACACCGATCCGGGGGCCGGCACGTCGCCGTCGAAGGTCCACTCCTGATCGCCGATGGCCAGCGTCGCCACCAGTTCGGTGTCCGAACCGGCCGTGAACGGGGCCTCGCGGCTCGGCTCGGGCGAGAACTGGACCATGGTGAACTCATGGCCGGCCTCCGGCGGGAACAACCGGTCGTCCTCACCGAACAGGTAGTCGAGCTGGAAGCCCTCGGGGATCTCCGTGAAGGACGCCACGCAGTCGACCTGGAGCGCGAAGTGGGCGCCGACGAGGGCGCCCTCCTCTTCGGTCAGACGCGAGTCGTCGCCTTCGGGGCAGACGGAGACGGGGATGTCGGTGCCTTCGATGGTGTAGCCGGCGCGGGTGCTCAGAGTGCCGGTCGGCGGCTGGCCGCAGGCGGCTGCGGTCAGCGCGGTGGCGGCGGCCAGCGCCAGGAGCACAGGACGCCGCAGCGGGTTCACGCGGGCAGGGGCGTTGCCGATGGGGGACATGAGGCCAGCCTATGACATCACCGCAACGGCTGATCTCGCATCGTACATCAGGACTACCGATGAGGAGAGTCGCGCCACTCTACAGCGTGGAAAATATGTGGGCAGGGCCGCCGCCCGGGCGCTCACGAACTACAGGTAGGTACGCTTTTCCGGTGTCTTCAGCTCAATCGGCCGCGAAAACCGTCGCGGTTCTCACGCTCGGATGCGCCCGCAACGAGACCGACTCCGAGGAGCTGGCCGCGCGCCTGGCGGCCGGTGGCTGGCGCGTTACCGACGACGGCGAGAACGCCGACGTGGTCATGGTCAACACCTGCGGTTTCATCGAGCAGGCCAAGGCCGAGTCCATCGACGTGCTGCTCGACGCCTCCAGCACCGGAGCGAAGGTCGTCGCCACCGGCTGCATGGCCGAGCGCTACGGCACGGAGCTGGCCGAGAGCCTTCCCGAAGCCGACGCCGTCCTCGGTTTCGACCACTACCCCGACATGGCCGCCCGGCTCGACGACATCGTCGCCGGACGAAAGGTCGCCTCCCACCGGCCGAGCGACCGCCGCAAGCTCCTGCCGCTGTCTCCGGCCGACCGGCAGAGCGCCGCCGCCGTCGTGCCCGGCCACTCGCGCGCCGAGCAGGCCGACGCGGCCGCCGACGCCGAAGGCGCCCCCGCGCACCTGACGGTGCTGCGGCACCGCCTCTCGGAAGGCCCGGTCGCCAACCTCAAGCTCGCCTCCGGCTGCGACCGCCGCTGCTCGTTCTGCGCCATCCCCTCCTTCCGCGGCTCGTTCGTCTCCCGCACGCCCGATGAGATCCTGGCCGAGGCCGCCTGGCTGGCCGCCGACGGCGTCAAGGAACTCAACCTCGTCTCCGAGAACACGACCTCCTACGGCAAGGACCTGTCCGACCCCGGGGCGCTGGAGCACCTCCTGGAGGGCCTGGCCGGCATCGACGGCATCGAGTGGATCCGCTTGTCCTACCTCCAGCCCGCCGAGCTGCGCCCCGGACTGATCGAGGCGATGTGCCGCATCGACGAGGTCGTGCCCTACTTCGACCTGTCGTTCCAGCACTCCTCGGCGCAGGTCCTGCGGCGCATGCGCCGCTTCGGCTCGACCGAGTCGTTCCTGGCCCTGCTCGCCCAGGTCCGCGAGCTCGCCCCGCTCGCCGGGGCCCGCACCAACGTCATCGTCGGCTTCCCCGGCGAGACCGAGGACGACGTCGCGGAGCTCATGGGCTTCCTCTCCGAGGCGCGACTGGACGCCACCGGCGTGTTCGCCTACTCCGACGAGGACGGCACCGAGGCGGTCGGGCTCGACGGCCACCTCGACGAGGACACCGTCGCCGAGCGCCACACACGCGTGTCGATGCTGGTCGACGAGCTGGTCAGCCAGCGCGCGGCCGAGCGGGTCGGCGAGACGATGACCGTGCTGGTCGAATCGGTCGCCGACGACGGCGTGGACGGCCGCGGCGCACACCAGGCTCCCGAGGTGGACGGCTCGATCGCGCTGGTCGGCGAGGTCGAGGGCCTCCAGGTCGGCGACTTCGTCACCGCGAAGGTCGTCGACTCGCACGGCGTGGACCTGGTCGCCGAGGTCGTGGAGGAGTCCTGGTGACGACCGACCGGACAGACGAGACCGGCCCGGTGTCGCCCTGGAACATCGCCAACGTGGTCACGGTCGCCCGGATCTTCCTGGTCCCGGTCTTCGCGGTCGTGGTCATCGTGTCGGGGATGGAGCACTCGGGCTGGCGGATGCTCGCCTGCGCCCTGTTCGTGTTCATCTCGGCGACCGATTTCGTCGACGGCTGGTTGGCGCGCTCGCGCGGCCTGGTCACCGAGTTCGGCAAGCTGGCCGACCCGATCGCCGACAAGGCGCTCATCGGCACCGCGCTGGTGCTGCTGAGTTTCTACGGGGTCCTGCCGTGGTGGGTCACCGCGGTTATCCTGCTGCGGGAGTTGGGCATCACCGCGCTGCGCATGGCCGTGCTGAAGCACTCGGTGATCGCCGCCGGCCGCGGCGGCAAGCTGAAGACGGTCTTGCAGATCGCGGCCGTGGCCTGGTACCTGTGGCCGTTCCCCGATCCGTTCGACCTGCTCGGACCGGTCCTGATGGGCGCCGCGGTGCTGTTGACGGTCGCGACGGGAATTGATTACCTCTGGAAAGCCTTTAAATTGAGAGGGAGCGAGTCGGGTCGAACGCGCTAGGCTTGCAGAACCCACTTAGGCTAGACCGATTGACGGCTCGCGAGCTACGCCAAGGCCCCGGAGTCGTCACGCGTGGAGGAGTGTTCGATGGTGTTGATGCGGGAACTTTTGGGGGAGACCCTCCGTCGGCGCCGCCGCGCCCAGAAGCGGACCCTCCGCGACGTGTCCAAGCAGGCCAATGTGAGCCTCGGCTACCTCTCCGAGATCGAACGCGGCCACAAGGAGCCCTCGAGCGAACTGCTCGCCTCGGTCTGCGGGGCGCTGCGGGTCCGCCTCAGCGAGGTCCTGGCCGAGGTCTCCCGCGAAGTCGCCGCCCATGAGAAGCAGCACGACAGCGCTCTGGCGCAGTCCAGGCCGGTGGCGGTGCTGCCGCTGCCGCGCGAGAAGGAGCAGACCGAGGAGCAGTCGCGACGGCGTCGCCACGCGGCCACGGTGCCGCCCGCTTCCATCGCTCAGGTCCGGTCTCGGCATCGCCGTGGCGAAGTGACCGATTCGGTGCTCCGCGCGGCTGCTTGAACACGACCGATGAGGTAGTTTTGGCGATTGAGGCGTCACCCTGTCGCACATCCGCGGCCGGGATGTCCGACACTATAAGGAAGTCGGCGTTGCACAGAGCACCGGAAGGATCCCGATAATGGCCAATCCGTTCGTCAAGGGCTGGAAGTACATGATGGCGCTGTTCGGTGCCAAGATCGACGAGCACGCCGACCCCAAGATCCAGATCCAGCAGGCGATCGAGGACGCGCAGAAGCAGCACCAGGTACTGGTGGGCCAGGCCGCTTCGGTGATCGGGAACCAGCGACAGTTGGAGATGAAGCTCAACCGCCAGATGGCCGAGGTCGAGCGCCTCCAGGCGCAGGCCCGCCAGGCCCTGGTGCTCGCCGACAAGGCGCGCGCCGAAGGCGACGAGGCCAAGGCCCAGGAGTTCGAGTCGACCGCCGAGGTCCTCGCCAGCCAGCTGGTCTCCACCGAGCAGTCCCTTGAAGACATGAAGACCATGCACGACCAGGCGCTCAACGCGGCCGACCAGGCCAAGCAGGCCGTCGAGAACAACCAGATGATGCTCCAGCAGAAGCTCCAGGAGCGCACCAAGCTCCTCGGCCAGCTCGAGCAGGCCAAGATGCAGGAGACCATCGCCTCCTCGCTCGAGTCGATGTCCCAGACCGCCGCGCCCGGCAACACCCCGAACTTCGGCGAGATCCGCGACAAGATCGAGGGCCGCTACGCCAACGCCATGGGCCGCGCCGAACTGGCCAGCAACTCCGTCGAAGGCCGCCTCCTCGAGGTCAACCGCGCCACCCGCGACATGGCCGGCGCCTCCCGCCTGGAGCAGATCCGCGCCTCCCTCGAAGGCGACCAGCTCTCCGGCTCCGACAAGTCCAAGACCCCCGCCGTGGAGTCCAAGGACTCGGTCACCAGCGCCCGACTGGCCG
Organism: Glycomyces halotolerans; assembly: GCF_054779575.1. Taxonomy (NCBI): domain Bacteria; kingdom Bacillati; phylum Actinomycetota; class Actinomycetes; order Glycomycetales; family Glycomycetaceae; genus Glycomyces; species Glycomyces halotolerans. Next base: position 7,251 of record NZ_BAAGXZ010000013.1, on the reverse strand, counting down.
ACATCCGCGACAGCCTCAAGGACGACGGTTCCGCCGAGGCTGAAGCGGACTCGGCCAAGAGCTGACCGAGAAAGGCACGCCCGTCGTGGACGCCAAGGCCCGCAAACGCGCGCGAAAGCGTCTGCGCGGCAGACTCTCCTCGGCCCGGTTCTGGACCGCCGTCTCCGGCGGCGGCATCGCCGGATCGGCGTTCTTCGTGCCCTACGGCGGCCTGGTCGGCACCGACGGCATCTGGATCGTCGTCGCCGGATTCTCCACCGCGCTCGCCGCCGTCCGCTGGATGGACTACCGCCGCCTGGCCCGCGTCATGCCCGCCGAACGCGACTCCCTTGAACTGCACGGCAGCGCCGTCCTCGGCGACGAGGTCCGCGGCTTCTTCGGCGAGGCCGCCGACGCTCTGCGGCGCGGCCGGATGCGTTCGCTGTTCCGCCGCAGCGCCGCCTGGGGCCCCTACCAGCGGCTGGAGCGGGCCAGCGGCACCGCCGAGCAGCTCGCGCAGCGGCTCGAAGGCCACCCCGAGGCGTCGGCCGCGCTGGCCGGCGCGGCGAAGGCCGGCCCCGAGCTGCTGCAGTTGGCGCTGACGATCCGGGACGTCGAGCAGTCGATCCGGATCGCCCAAGGCCCCAAGCAGACCTCGCTCACCGCTGACCGCGACCGCCTGGTCGAGCGGCTCGAGGCCGGTGTCCGGGCCTATGAGGACATGGTGGCCGCAGCGGGCGAGTGCCTGGCCGGCTCCGTGGGACTGCGCCAGGAGTTGACGGCGAGCTCGGCCGACGACACCTTGGAGACCCTCACCGACGCGGCCGAGCGGCTGCGGGCGGCCGGGGACGCGGCGAGCGAGATCCGCGGTCGACTCCGACTCCAGTAACGTGAAATACCCTGATTTGGTTGAATACGGGAGCGAAGTCCCTGAAGACGGCTGCAGGAGGCCGCGCCGACTGGCGACACACAGAATCTCATATGACGGGAAATTCTGGCTCGCACTCTGAGCCGGTGGCATACTTCCAATCGTGACCTTCCAGCTCATTATTAGCTGCGGGCGCCTGGCGGAATGCCGGCAATAGCCGCCGCCGAGCGCCAGACCTCCTGCGTCCGCAGGGGGTCTTTTTCGTTGGGGCCCAAGTCAGCGTTCAGGCCCCGCAGCGGCAGAATCGGATCCTGAAACCACCTGGAGCACAACGTGACGCAAGCACACCCGGTCGGAGAGTTCCACGTCTTCGACACCACACTCCGCGACGGCGCGCAGATGGAGGGCCTGCGCTACTCGGTCGCCGACAAACTCGCCGTCGCCGCGCTCCTCGACGAGCTCGGCGTCGACTACATCGAAGGCGGATGGCCGGGGGCGCTCCCCTCCGACACCGAATTCTTCGCCCGCGCCGCCGAAGAACTCAACTTCAAACACGCCAAACTCGTCGCCTTCGGCATGACCCGCCGGGCCGGGAGCACGGCCGCGGCCGACCCCGGTTTCCAGTCGCTCCTCGACTCCCGCGCGCCCGCCCTGTGCCTGGTCGCCAAGTCCGACATGCGACACGTGCGCCAAGCGCTGCGCACCACCGCCGAAGAGAACCTCGCGATGATCACCGACTCCGTCCGCACCGGACGCGACCAGGGCCGCGAGACCTTCATCGACTGCGAGCACTTCTTCGACGGCTTCGCCTACGACCCCGACTACGCCACCCTCGTCGTCCGCACCGCCCTCGAAGCCGGCGCCGAAGCCGTCATCCTCTGCGACACCAACGGCGGCTCCATCCCCTCCCGCATCACCGCCGCCGTCACCGAACTGCGCGACCGCCTCTCCGCCGACCTGAGCCCCGACCGGATCCGACTCGGCATGCACGCCCAGAACGACACCGGCTGCGCCGTCGCCAACACCCTCGCCGCCGTGGAAGCCGGCGTCATGCACGTCCAAGGCACCGCCAACGGCTACGGCGAGCGGCCCGGCAACGCCGACATCTTCAGCGTCATCGGCGGCCTGGAGACCAAACTCGGCATGCGGGTCCTCCCCGACGGCTGCCTCGAGAAGATGAGCCGCATCTCGCACGCCATCGCCGAGATCGCCAACCTGGCCCCCAACGAGCACGCCCCCTACGTCGGCCACGCCGCCTTCGCGCACAAGGCCGGCATCCACGCCTCCGCGATCAAGGCCGACCCGGCGCTCTACAACCACATCGAACCCGAAGTCGTCGGCAACGACATGCGCATCCTCGTCACCGAGATGGCCGGCCGCGCCTCAGTGGAGCTCAAGAGCCGCGAACTCGGCATGGACCTCTCCGGCGACAAAGACGCCCTCGACCGGATCACCAAGCGCGTCAAAGAACTCGAAGCCAAAGGCTGGTCCTTCGAAGCCGCCGACGCCTCCTTCGAACTGCTCGTCCGCGACGAGATCGAAGGCGGCCTGCCGCGGCCGTTCACCCTCGACACCTACCGCGTCATCGTCGACCACGACCCCGAAGGCGACACCATCGCCGAGGCCACCGTCCGGCTCGACATCCACGGCCACGACGGCGAGACCGTCGAACGCTGCATCGCCACCGCCCAAGGCAACGGCCCGGTCAACGCCCTCGACGCCGCACTCCGCAAGGCCCTCGCCGAACGCCACCCACGCCTCGCCCGGCTCTCCCTGTCCGACTTCAAGGTCCGCATCCTCGCCGGCTCCACCGGCACCGACGCGGTCACCCGAGTCCTCATCACCATGGGCGACGGCGAATCCGAATGGACCACGGTAGGCGTCGCACCGAACCTCATCGAAGCCTCCTGGAACGCACTCTCCGAAGGCCTCGCCTACGGCCTCAACCGCCAATAGGCTCCCGAACGAACGGCGGCCCCGGCGCACGCGCCGGGGCCGCCTCGAACATCACCGCTCAGTCGAACACGGCCAGCCGCTGCTGCCACATCGAACCGCCCCCGAAGGTCGTGAACGTGCCGCCCGCGGCCATGTTCGCGCCCTCCGGATGCGTCTTCAGATCCCAGACCCCGATCACGCCGTTCGCGCGCGGATTCCACGGCAGCAGATTGCCGCTCGAGTCGACCGCCAGCAGCTTGCCCCGGTCGGCCATGACCCCGTCCACGCACTCGCCGGTCGGACCCGCCCGGTTCGTCGTGCAAGCCTGGTCGAAGTGACCGCCGCCGACGACCACGTCGCCCCACACCGCCACCGCCTGCACACCCCCGTCGACCGCCTGATACCACACCGTCTCGCCGGAACGGTCGAAAGCGCGCACCTCGCCGCCGCGCCCGTCCAGCGCCGCGTACACCCGGTCGCCGGAAACGGCGATCTGCCGCGTCAGCACGTACACCGACGCATCGAACGACCGGTCGACCTCCCCGGTGGCCGGATCGAGCGCCGCGAGCTTCGCGAACCGCTTCTCATTCGCCACGTAGCTGAACGCACCCGAAATGTAGACCCGGCCGTGCGCATACTCGATGTCACGCACCGAACCCTGCTCCACCCGCGGCGCGAACCCGCCGACCGCCGAGCCGTCCGAGGCCGACACCGACGCCATGAAACGCCGCTCCGCGCCGCCGACCGAACTGAAACGCCCACCCAGGTACACCTGGTCGCCGACCGGCTCCACCGCGAACACCGTCGCCGACGGGATCGGCCGCCACGATACGTCCAGCTCCCCCGAACTCAACTCGAACCGCGCCACGCGCGGCACCGAGACGCCGTCGATGCGGCGGAAGTCGCCCGAGACGTACAAGTAGCCGCCATGGGACACCACGTCATAGACGTTGCCGTCGAGCACCGGCGCGAACGGCAGCAGCCGCCCCGTGGTCGAATCCATCGCCGCCAGGTAGTGCCGCTCGTAATACCGGCCGTCCAGATCCCGCGCCCGGGAGAACATGCCGCCCGCGTACAGCACATCGCCGTCATAGGCGACCTTGCGGACCTGATCATCGAACGATGCGGTCGCCCGCGGCAGATCATCGTCGACCGCTCCGGCCGGACCCTGAGCGAACAGAAGCAGACCGACAAGGGCGAAGAGCGTGATCAATCGGCGCATTGCGGCAGTGTCGCACGCGGATCGCGCACCGCAGCGGAACCGGCGCGGCGCGTCAGCGAGTGGGCCGCGAAACCGCTGGCCTCGCCGCCCCGTACTAGAGTTGAGGCGTGACTTCCTACAAGACCGATCGCGCCCGTGCCGCCGCCCAAGCCGCCGAATCGGCGGTCTACTCGCGACGCCGATTCGCCTCGGGCTTCTTCGTCGGCCTGGTGATGCACATCGTGCTGGCGCTCGCGCTCGGCCTGGTACTCGTCGACGACGTCGTCTCCTCGGTCGACGTGCGACTCGGCTCCACCACCATCTCCTGCCTCATCGCGACGCCCCTGGTCTGCGCCCTCGGCTTCGCGATCGGTCTGTCCGGGCGTCTGCGCAAGCTCGGCATGGGCATAGTCGTCGGCGCGCTGGCCGGCACCGTGCTGATTGTGGTTCCCTTCCTCCTGCTCGGATAGGCGCGCTGCGATCGGCGGCGGCCGAACTAAGCTGAGGCCGGAAACTCAATTTCAGTCTTAGAGAGGGGCGCAGTGTGCGCATCGCACGGATCGCTCACCCCACCGGCATGTCGTTCGCGGTGCTCGAGGGGGAGGGCCCGGGCGCGACGGCGTCCGAGATCGAAGGCCACCCGTTCGCGCAGCTCAAGATGACCGGCCAGCGGTGGGCGCTGGAGGACGTGCGCCTGCTGGCCCCCATCCTGCCGTCCAAGGTCGTGTGCGTCGGACGCAACTACGCCGACCACGCCGCGGAGCTCGGCAACGAGGTCCCGTCGGAGCCCCTGCTGTTCATCAAGCCCTCGACCTCGGTCATCGGCCCCGGCGAGGCCGTCCGGCTCCCGGCCGTTTCCGACCAGGTCGAGCACGAGGCCGAACTCGCCGTCGTCATCGGCCTGCCGGGGGCCCGGGGCGTCGACAAGGAGAACGCGGCGGCGGCGATCTTCGGCTACACCTGCGCCAACGACGTCACCGCCCGCGACCTGCAACGCAAGGACGTCCAGTTCACCCGCGCCAAGGGCTTCGACTCGTTCTGCCCCCTCGGGCCCTGGATCGAGACCGACGCCGACGTGACCGACGCCGAAGTCCGCTGCGAGGTCGGCGGCGAGGTGCGGCAGCTCGGCACGACCAAGGACATGGTCTTCGACCCGGCCACGCTGGTCTCCTATGTCTCCCAAGTGATGACGCTGCTGCCGGGCGACGTGGTCCTCACCGGCACGCCGGCGGGCGTCGGCCCGCTCCAGGACGGCGACACCGTCACCGTCTCGGTCGCCGGCATCGGCAATCTGTCCAACAAGGTGGTTCCCAGTGAGTAACGTCCGCACCCGTTTCTGTCCGAGCCCGACCGGCGCGCCCCACTGGGGCCTGGTCCGCACCTGCCTGTTCTCCTGGGGACACGCCCGGCACCACGGCGGCGAATTCATCTTCCGCATCGAGGACACCGACGCGGCGCGCGACACCGAAGAGTCCTACCACCAGCTCCTCGAGGCGCTGTCGTGGCTGGGCCTGAACTGGGACGAGGGCCCCGACATCGGCGGTCCCCACGCCCCCTACCGGCAGTCGCAGCGCAGAGACGTCTACACCGACATCGCCGAACGGCTCGTCGAAGGCGGCTACGCCTACGAGGCCTTCTCGACCAACGAAGAGGTCGAGGCCCGCCACCGCGAAGCCGGACGCGACCCCAAGCTCGGCTACGACAACTTCGACCGCGACCTGACCGAAGAGCAGAAGGCCGCCTTTCGGGCCGAAGGCCGCAAGCCGGTCTACCGGATGCGGATGCCCGATGAGGACATCACCTTCGTCGACGCCGTCCGAGGCGAGGTCACCACCCCGGCCGGGACCGTGCCCGACTACGTCATCGCCCGCGCCGACGGCTCGCCGCTCTACACGCTGACCAACCCGGTCGACGACGCGCTGATGAAGGTCAACATGATCACCCGCGGCGAGGACCTGCTGTCCTCGACGCCCCGCCAGATCGTCATGTGGCGGGCCCTCATCGAACTCGGCCTCGCCGAGTCGGTGCCCGAGTACGCGCACCTGCCGCTCATCGTCGACGAGCGCGGCAAGAAGATGTCGAAGCGCGACCCGCGCTCGAACCTCCTGCAGTACAAGGAGGCCGGCTACCTGCCCGAAGGCGTGCTCAACTACGTGGCCACCCTCGGATGGGCGATCAGCGGTGACCGGGACGTGTTCGGCGTCGACGAGTTCATCGGCGCCTTCGACCTCCACGACGTCAAGTCCAACCCGGCCCGGTTCGACGAGAAGAAGTTCGACGCGATCTGCTCGGCCCACTTCCGCTCCGTCGAACCCGCGAAGCTCACCGAGATGCTCGTGCCGTGGCTCCAAGACCGCGACCTGCTGCCGGCCGAGCTGAACGACGAGCACCGGCACGTCCTGGAGGTCGCCGTCCCGCTCGTCCAGGAACGCTGCTCGACCCTCGCCCAGGCGGTCGAGATGCTCCGGTTCCTGTTCTGCGGCACCGAGGTCGAGTTCGACGAGGTCAGCGCCAAGAAGACCTTCAAGGACGACGCGCCGCAGGTCCTCGACGCCTCGATCGCGGCCCTCGAAGGGATCGACTGGACCGTCGAGAACATCGAAGCGGCCCTCAAGGAGGCGCTCGTGGACGGCATGGGCCTCAAGCCGCGCAAGGCCTTCGGGCCCGTGCGCGTGGCGATCAGCGGCAAAACGGTATCCCCGCCGCTCTATGAGTCCATGGAACTGCTCGGCAAAGACGTGAGCCTCGCCAGGCTCCGGGCCGCCCGAGCGACCCTGTAACAGAAAATCCGAGGCTCCCCGGCCGCGCCACCTCGAGCGCGACCGGGGAGTCCGCCTTATATGCGGCGATGACGAGGTAGGAGGGCGGGTCGCGCTTTCGGGATGCAGGTGTGTGGACGGTGGCGGTACTTCGGCCGGCGACAACGAGGCAGGAGAGCGGTAGAGAGCGTGTTTTCGGGTTGCGGGCCAGTTGATGGCACGGCTTCTTTGGCGGCGACGACGAGGTGAGCGGTGGGGTGGGGTCGGTGTTCGTCTCTCGGGTGGTGTGTAGCTGCGGTCTTTTGGCGGCGACAAAGAGGTAGCGGGGTTGGCCGGGGTGGTGTGTTCGTGGCGGGGTCGGTGTGTCCTTTTGGGGGTGTGGGCATGGCGGAGGGCCCGGACCCTTTCGGGGTCTCGGGCTGCGATGCCTATCGCGTCCCCCGCCGCAGGACCCTCGCCCGCGACGGGCGGGGTAAGAACGGTATGGGTTCGTGTGCTGAGTCGCGTTC
>NZ_BAAGXZ010000012.1:0-128934 GCF_054779575.1 Glycomyces halotolerans | reverse complement strand
CCCGGCCAACCCCGCTGCCTCTTTATCGCCGCCAATGAACCCGCGCCATCTACCAGCCCGCTACCCGAAGACACGACCCCGACCGCCCTCCTACCTCGTTGTCGCTGCGAAACGACCGCGGCCATCCACACCACCGGCAAGCCACACCAGGACCCCGACCGACCTCTCACCTCGTGGTCGCCGAGAAAGGGCCGTTACCCGCCCCGCCGCCTACAAGCCGAGACCGACGCCTCAGGTCCTCCGGCCTCGTCATCGCCTCCAAAAGACGACAGCGACACCACCGGTGAGACGAGCACCGCTTCTCGCGTGTCCGTCAGGACCGGTTCCGAGTACTTCGGGTTCTGACTGAAATTCCGTGATCAAGCCCCTGGGGCCATCACTACCCTCGTCACTTCCTTGGCTGGGTGGAGGAAACTCGCTTAGCGCCTCGTCTCGTATCTGGTCAGGACCACCCCGCCGGGAAACGTTCGCGTCTCCACCAGGTTCAGGTTCACCCAGCTATCCAGCGCCGTGAAGAACGGCGTGCCGCCGCCCACCAGAACCGGATGGGTGACGATCGTGTACTCGTCGATCAGCCCTGCTCGCATTGCCGCCCCGGCGAGCGTTGCGCCACCAACCCTCATCGGCTCGCCGTCCTCGGCTTTGAGCCGGGTGATCTCCGCGACCGCGTCGCTGGCGACCAGGCGGGTGTTCCAGTCGACCTTCTCGATCACCGAGGAGAACACCACCTTCGGCGTGTCCCGCCAGTTCCGCGAACTCGATCTGCGCCGGGGTGGCATTGGGCTGCTGGTCGCCGGTCGGCCAGTAGGAACTCATGGCCTCCCATAGCTTGCGCCCATACAGCAACAGGCCGATCGCCCGCTCCTGATCGAGCCACCACTGAAACAGCTCGTCGCTCGGGCCACTCCATCCGAGGTCGTCGCCGGGCGCGGCGATGTAGCCATCCAGTGTCAGGTTCATGCCGTAGATCAGTTTCCGCATCATGGCCTCCCTTCCGTCAGTCGGTCTCGGAAGCTAAGACCGGTTTAGCGCACCAAACTCATCGGTGCGTGCTCTGGCTCATAGGTAGTCCTCGCGCTCGGTCGCAGCGTCGCCTACTCGGCTGACGCCCGGGCAATCCAAGTCCCGATGGATCGCAACGAACAGCTCCGCCTTGCTTCGGGACGTGCATGCGATTCCCTCCATGGGGCGAGTTCGCGCATCTGCGCGCCACCGCTGATTGTGTACGAGGTCGTTAGACTTCCGCTCATGTCCAGCGATGTCGGGTTCACCTGTTCAAGCTGCGGTGAGTTCCATACGGAGTTGCCGATGGGGTATTCGACCGCAGCCCCCTACGTCTGGGATCCGAGCTTTGCTGATGCTCCCGATTGTCTGCTCTCCTCGGATCAGTGCGTCATCAAAGCACAGCACTTCTTCGTCAAGGGACAGATCGAGATCCCGGTCGTCGCCAACGACGACGTGTTCTCCTGGGGCGTCTGGGTCTCTCTCAGCCGAGAAAACTTCGAACGCGCTGTGGGCCTGTGGGAAACACCGGGACGCGAGTCCGAAGAGCCGTATTTCGGCTGGTTGGCCGCCGAGTTGCCCATCTACTCGCCCAGTACCGTCAACCTGAAGACGAACGTCCATACCAGGCCCGTCGGCGAGCGTCCCTTTGTCGAGCTCGAACCGACCGATCATCCCCTCGCCGTCGAACAGCGGACCGGTATCACGCCCGAACGCATCCGCGAAATCGCCGAAGCGGTCATGCACCCTGCCCGCGGCGAATCCGATTGAGCAGGTGTGAGGTCCCGATTGACCGCCTGCCTTGGACCAGAGGCGTCAGATCAGGTCGCGGATCTCCCGCTCGATGAGTTCGGCGCTCACGCCGGAGTTGGGGCAGCCGCCGAAGTGGTGCAGGGCGATGACTTCGTGCGAGTCGCGGGAGAGCACCGGGGAGCCCGATGACCCGAATTCGGTGTCGCAGTAGTACGCGATGTCGCTGCCGGCGATGTAGCCGTTGTAGGACGGGTCCTTGACCACGCAGTTACCGCCGTCCACTGAGGAGTCCATGGCGATCTCGGAGGGACGTCCGGCCGGGTGCTGCGGAATGTATATCGCCGTGCCGCGCCGCGCCGCCTCCGTAGCGAGCTCGAGGTGCCCGAACGGCTCCACGGCCTCGAAGTCGTCGACGCTGAACAGGGTGTAGTCGAGGTCCCGCGAGGAGGCCAGCACTCGATGGCCGTGGACCTTCACGGGCGTGGTGGCCTCGGGGCGGTCGCACTCCAGGCAGCTGTAGCCGAACCAGACCTCGGTGCGGCGCGCCTCCCAGCTCCGTGCGAAGCAGTGGTTGTTGGTGAGCAGCCGGTTCTGTTCGCCGACCCTGAAGGCCGTGCACAGGACGGTGCCGTCGATGAGCAGCCGGGCCACCGGCTCGGTGCGGTCGACCACGTCGGGGTAGGAGGCCTCGTAGCAGGCCGAGGGCCGCTTGTCGTCGACGTTGCAGATGCTCTCGGTGGGCCGGGCCCGGTCGTTCTTGCGGTCGACGATGCCGTCGATGACCGGCTCGGGGAAGCCGAAGGCGGCCTTGTCGATGATCGCTCCGAGCGCCTCGGAGGCGCCGTCCGCGGCTCGGTGGAGTTCGATGACGGCGGTGTCGCCGGTGATGGAGGTGGCCCACCGGTCGGCGGCCGACTCGTCGTAGCGGTAGGACTCCTCGCCGTCGGGGCTTGAGACGGTCACGAAGTCGCCGTCCGCGAGCTCGAGCCGTTCGAAGTGGACCTTGACGTAGCCGGCGCCCGGATCGGACAGTTCGACGCGGTCGTCCCGCCCGCCGGTGAGCGACTCGGTCAGCTCGACTACTTCGCCGACCTCGATGAGGCCGAGGAGGTCCCGGTCCACCGGGAGCCGTTCGACCGTCGCCTCGAGTCCGAGGAGGTCCTCCTCGGCCAAGGCGCCCGGCACCACGATCGCGGCGGTGCCGATCGCCAGGGCTCCTGCCGCGGCGGCGGCGATCTTGCGGCGGAGTCGCCTGCCGGCCGGTACCCGCCCCGTCGCTGGTTTCCGCACTGCTGCAGCCATCGCCGTCCCCTTTCCCGAGAGATGTGTCGGTGGTTCAACGAGCCGGCCGGGAAGAAGTTGCGGCGGCGGCGCCCTTCCGGGTGATCAAGAGCGGGACAGTCAGGTACGTCGCGTCTGCCCCGTCTGCACGCTCTTGCTGGTGCTCAGGGGGCCAGGAGGATCGACGAGCGGCAGCGGTGGAGCATCTCGGCCAGGCCCGCGCGGGTCGCCAGGACCAGCAGGGTGTCGCCGGCCTGAATCCTGAAGGCCGCGTCGGGGTTCCAGCGGACGCCGCCGCTGGCGCGGCGGACGGCCAGCAGCCGGTGGGAGCCGACCTCCGAGGCGTCGTGCGCGGCCGCGTCGTCGAGTTGGCTTCCGGAGCCGACGACCACCTCTCCGATGTAGGCGATCTGGCCGCGCACCGGGATCGCCTCCTTGATCTCGTCGTCGGTCAGCGCCGCGGCGAACGAGGCGGCCGCGACTTCCGGTGCGCTGTAGGAGGAGTGGCGCGAGGCGTCCCTGGGTGCGGTGTAGGTGTTCAGGTTCCGCCGCACCAGGGCCGCGAACTCGGGGTTGTAGATCCGCATGACCGTCCGCAGGTCCGGGTTGCACTCGAGCCCGGACAGGGCCGTCTCGAGGTTCGCCGAGTCCTGCTTGGCCATGGCCACCAGCGACCTGCAGTGCTTGACATCGGCCTCCTGCAACGTTTCAGTGCGGCTCGCGTCGCCCAGCAGCACCTGCGCCCCGGCCGCTCTGGCGGCCTGGATCCCGACGGCGTCGCGGTCCTTCTCGATGGCCACGACCTGGATTCTGGCCGCCCGCAGGCGTTCGACCACCCGCGTGCCGAGGTTGCCGAGGCCGACCACGACCACGTGGTCGCGCACCGGCTCGACGATCCGGCCCTCGGCCAGCGCGTAGCGCCTGGCCACCAGTGCCTGCACGATCGCGCCGGTCACCACGGGGATGATGAGGGCCCCGGCCATGACCACGATGGCGTGGGTGATCTTGATTTCGGGGGCGGCGTCGGTCTCGGGGTCGATGCCGCCGCCGGCGATGAGGGTGATGATGTAGAGCGCGTCCCAGCCGTTCTCGACGGGGTTGGCCCGGCTGTCGAAGTGGGCCAGCGACCAGATGCCGGCGGAGACGATCGCGATGAGCGCCAGGGCCGCGATGCGCAGCTTCGTGTCGACCGCGCGCCGCAGTCCTTGGACGGTCTTGCGGGCGAAGCGGAGCGCCGCGCCGGGTTTGGTCCTGAACCAGCGCCTGGTGCGCTCGGGTTCGAGGCACAGCATGCGCACCGATTGGGACGGGTCGGCGGCGATCATCTCGGCGCCGCGGCCGTTGCCGGCGGCGACGACCCACTGCGCCTGGGCGTGGTCGTCGGGTTCCCGGGTGAGGTAGAGGCGCCGTCCCCAGATGTCGAGGTCGCCGGGCGGGATCTGCTGGAGCGCGGCGGCGGCGTAGGTGCGGGCGACCATGTCCGCATCGGACTCAACGTAGACTCCCTCGTCGCCGAGCAGTCGGCGGATGCGGTCGCGCAGTTGGCGGTTGTACATCCGGATGACGAGTTTGGGGAGCGACTCGTCGGCCATGTAGTGGGACATCTCGCGGAGTTTGAGCGCCATGTGGAGGTTGCCGACGTCGTCTTGGGCCATGAGCGCCACGGCGTAGGCGTCGATGAGTCCGGCGTCCCTGACGGTCTCGGCGTTGACCTGTCGGCGTTCGATGACGTCCATGTGCGGGTTGTCGGCCGCCAAGGCGCGCAGTTCGGCGCGTTGCCCGCCGGGACCGGGTTTGACGACCACGACGACGCGGTGGCCGAACATCTCGATCAGGTAGTTGACGAACCGCAGCGTCAGTCCGTTGTCGCCGACGACGATGACCAGTCGTCTGGACGGGGTGCGGTCCACGTCGGTGACGTTCGGGGGCAAGGTGTTGGGGTACATGAAAGCAGTCTAGGGAAACTCGACAAATGGCGCGGTTCGCCGAATCGCGCCGGACGGTCGGCGGCTCGGTCGTTCCAGGAGCTCGCCGAACGGCGCGGTTCGCCGAGCCCCGTCGGCTGGGTCAGCGGCTCAGTCGCTCCAGGAGCCGGTCGACGTCGGCTTCGTAGTCGTACCAGTCGACGTCGTGGACGAAGCCGAGTTCGGAGTTGATCCAGCGGACGTCGTCGGCGGTCTCCATCGTCCAGGTCTGGACGTCGACGAGCTGCGGTTCGGCGCGTCGCAGTTCGGTGAGCAGTCGGGCCTTCATGGACATGCCGAGGCCGTAGGAGCGGTGCTCGGGGTCGACGACGGTGTCGTACTGGTCGGCGCGGGTGGGCCGCTGGGCGGCGACGACGAGCTCGGTGAGGCCGACGACGTTGCCGTAGGGCTCGGAGAGGGCCACGGCGATGTGCGAGCGCATACCGCGCCGTTCGAGGGTGGCGAAGGAGTCCCGCAGCTTCTCGGCCTGGGCCGAGCCGCGCCATTCGGGCACGACCGCGACCGGGTCGGTGGTGGTGCGCAGGTTGGCCTTGACGGCGGCGTATGAGTCGAGGAGCCGCTCGGGGACGCCTCCGGCGTGGTATTCGAGCCGGTAGCCGGCCGCGAGGCGGCCGGCGGCGTGCTCGATCTTCTCCCAGTCGATCTCGGTCCACCGCAGCAGGTGGCGCTGTTCGACGACGGTGCGGTTGAAGCCCATCCGGTCGTAGAAGCCGACCGCCGGTGTGGTGGCGATGACCTCGACCGACAGTGACCGGCAGCCGTGGGCCCGGGCGCATTCGGCGACGGCGCGGAGCAGGGCCTTGCCGACGCCGCGGCCGCGCGCGATGGGCCGCGAGGACATCTCGATGACGCCGGTGCCGGCCTGGTCGCCGCCGAACATGATGAGGCTGGCGTGCCCGATGAGGTCGCCGTCGTCGTCGCGGTAGAGGAAGACGAACCGCTGGTCGTCGGGGAGGGTGGCGAGCAGGTAGTCGTGGAGCCGCTCGGTGCGCCACCGTGGCTCGGTGGGCATGTCGGCCGCGGTCATGTCGTTGAGCACCGAGCACCAGTCGCGGATGTCGTCGGCCGTCATCTCGCCGGGGGCGAGCTGCTTCAGGGGCATCTTCTATCCTTACCCGATATCGTCACCGCGCGAAACCCCCAAGTTACCCTGTGGAGCGCCTCGGGGGCGGCGGTGGTCATGTCGTGCTCTTCCTGCCGTAGTCGTCGGCCCGGTCGTAGACCTTCTGCACGTACTCGTCGATGGGGTTGTAGCTGTAGACGGCCGCGTACCAGTCGGCCGGGTCGGTCAGGTCCCGGCCGCCGTCGCACAGGTAGTTGGCCGCGGCGCGGGTGGCGTCGTCGATGTTGTGCGGGTCCTTGACGCCGTCGCCGTTGCCGTCGGCCCCCCAGACGTCCCACGTCGTGGTCAGGAACTGCATGGGGCCCTGTTCGTCGTGTTCGGGTCCGACGATGTCGGTCATGGTGGTGCCGTCGGCGGTGATGCGGTTGCCGCCGACGGTGCCGTGGCTCGATTCGGTGGCGCCGATGCCGGCGAGCGTGGTCCAGGAGAGGTTGCAGCCGGGGTTCTCGACCGAGGAGATGAGCTCGGCGCGTCCGTAGGCGACCAGGGCCCGCTCGGGGATGCCGAGGAAGGCGAGGCCGTCGGCCCAGGTGCCGAGGTCGCTGGCGATGCCTTGGGTGGTCTCGTCGCTGGGGGCTCCGACCGGGTCGGTCCAGTCGGAGTCGTCGTCGGTCTCCGCCGGGAGGCCGGCGGCGGGGGCGTCCTCGGGGGTGAGGACGAGCGGCGGCTCCTCGGCTTCGGGGCTGGGTTCGGTGCCGAACGACCAGGCGGGCCCGGCCGAGGGCACCACGTAGTGCCCGGCGGCGAGGCCGCCGGCGAGCACCAGGACCGTCGCGGCGCATTGGACGGTGAGGCGTCCGGCGGGGGAGCGCAGGGCGCGGTGGCAGGCCCGGATGCCGCGGCCGAGGGCCAGCAGGCACTTCCACGGCAGAAGGGCGATCCGGCGGAGCGGGAGTGAGAACCACACGGAGGTGAGTATCCCCTTTCCTGGAGGGCCGCCGGGACGCGCCGTCGAAGAGTGCCGCCGATTTGCGCGGCCTGCGAGCGCATCGGCGACGGATGCGGAAGGCTGTGTGTGGTCGGCCGTCGCGTGGTGGGACGCGGCGGCACGGGCGACGCTGAAAGCGAGTATTCCTTATGTCCGATCCTCGGGGCAACGCTCGACCGCGAACAATTCTGTTTCGAGGCCGCGACCAGCGGCGTTCAAGATCGTTCTCAAAGAGGATCGAGGTCGGTCACGAGCCGACGAAGCGAACACGCGGGCGAATCGACCTCCCTGCCGCGCCGGGTCGCGAACCAGCCGGACCTGCGTCTGAAAGCCCATCACATCCGGTAACCGACTGAGATGGGGGAGACACTGTGAGGCCGCTGGGTAGGTGCCCGTGCACCAGCGCGCCACGGCCCGGTATACGGGGGCTGAACGAAAGTTGATCGACAACGTGGATACGACAACGGCATTGCATGCTACACAGACAGCCTATTCGACCTTGACCGAAGATCTGCTCCCCGCCGGGGACGTGACGTTCATGTTCACCGACATCGAAGGATCCACCCGGCTCGCCTCGGGACTGGGCGCCGAGCCGTACCGCATCGTCCTGCATCGGCACCGGGCCCTGATCAGAGAGGTCCTCCGAGCGCACCGCGGGACCGAGATCGAGACCGAAGGCGACTCGTTCTTCGTCGTCTTCGCCGACGCCGCCGACGCCGCGGGGGCCGCGATCGACATCCAGACCGCACTGCGCGGCGCCGACTGGCCCGACCTCGGACTCGGCGTCGGACCGGTCCGTCCCAGAGTCCGCATGGGACTGCACACCGGCGAGGCCTGGCCCTCGGCCGGGGGCTACGCCACCCCCGAGGTCCACCGCACCGCCCGCATCTGCGCGGCCGCCCACGGCGACCAGATACTGGCCTCCGCGCAGATGGCGGCCGCGGCCGGGCTCGGACCGCGGACGGCCGAGTGCCTCGGCCGATTCGAGCTGCGGGGCCTGCCGGGCACCACCGAACTGGTCCAGCTGAACGCGCCGGGGCTCCCGGACCGGTTCCCGCCGCCGCCGATCCGCGAGCACCGCCACAACCTCCCGGCCGACCTCAAAGCCCCGGTCGACCGGCCCGAGGAGTACCGCGAACTCGACCGCGCCTTCGCGGGCCACCGCCTGGTCACCGTCACCGGGCTCGACGGCTGCGGCAAGACAACGCTGATCAAGGCCTGGGCGGCCCGGCGGGTCCCGACGCAGCCGGGCGGCGTCTGGTACTGCCGCCCCGGCGACGACCTCGGCGCCGCCGTCCTCCGCGCCGTCGGCCACTGCGGCGATCCGCTGCGCGAACCGCTGGAGAGCGCCATCGACCACCTGCGCGACCGCGAGGCGCTGCTGGTGCTCGACGACGTCGACCGCGCCTGCGCCCCGGCGGTCGAGCGGCTGCTGCTCGAATGCCACCGGCTCACCGTCCTGGCCGCCGGAGTGCGCCCCCTGGAACTGCGAGGCGAGGCCAAACGCGCCCTCCAGCCGCCGCCGACCGACGTCGCCGCGGCCATGCTCGCCGGCTTCTGCGAGGACCGCGGCGCGCCCTGGACCGAGGCCGACTGCCGGGGCCTGGCCGCCTCGGTAGAAGGCTTCGTGCCCGCGCTGGAGGCCCTGGCCGACGTCACCGCGCTCGGCTCGCCGGGCGCCGCCCTGCGCCGCCTGCGCGACGACCCGGTCGCCACCCTCGACGGCGGCGGCCGCTTCCGCGCCGCCGTCGACCGCGCCGTCGGGCTCATCTCCGGCCCGGCCCGCGCGGTCCTGCAGGAACTGGCCGCCCGCAGCGACGGCGCCACCGTCGACGACGTCCTCGACCTGTGCCGGGGGCGCGACGGCAGCCTCGAAGCGCTCGTCGAACTGGTCGACGTCGCCCTGGTGGTGATCGAGCGGCCCGCCATCGAGCAGGCCCTGTACCGGGTGCCGACCCCGGTGCGCTGGCTGCTGGACGGCCGCGGCGCCGAACCGGCGCAGGTCCCCGCCCGGCTCGGCCCGCTGGTGAACGCCGTCAAGATCGACACCGGCTTGGTCCGGAGCCGCTGAGGCATGTGAGAGGCTGAGGCGGTGGACGACAGGCAACCGCACAACGACACCGCCTCAGCCGGTCTGATGGAACGCGCCGCCCGCGTCATCCCAGGCGGGGTGAACTCTCCGGTCCGCGCCTTCAGAGGCGTCGGCGGCGACCCGATCTTCATCGCCGAGGCCGCCGGCGCCCGCATGCGCGACGTCGACGGCAACAGCTACATCGACCTCGTCGGCTCCTGGGGACCGCTCATCCTCGGCCACGCCCACCCCGACGTGGTCGCGGCCCTGAACGCCGCCGCCGCCTCCGGCACCTCCTACGGCGCCCCCACCGTCGGCGAGATCGAACTGGCCGAAGAGATCGTCGACCGCACCCCGTGCGAGAAGCTCCGCCTCGTCTCCTCCGGCACCGAGGCCACCATGAGCGCCGTGCGCCTCGCCCGCGCGGCCACCGGCCGCGACGCGATCGTCAAATTCGCCGGCTGCTACCACGGCCACGCCGACGCCTTCCTCGCCGCGGCCGGCTCCGGCGTCGCCACGCTCGGCCACCCCGACTCGCCCGGCGTCCCCGCCGCCGCCACCGCCGACACGATCGTGGCGCCCTACAACGACATCGACGCGGTCGAAGCCGCCTTCGAAGCCCACCCCGACCGCATCGCCGCGATCATCACCGAAGCCGTGCCCGGCAACATGGGCGCCGTCGCGCCGCTCGACGGGTTCAACGAGAAGCTCTACGACCTCGCCCACGCCCACGGAGCGCTCCTGATCTCCGACGAGGTCATGACCGGCTTCCGCGTCGGCCCCGGCGGCCTGGCCGCCCCCGCCGACCTCTACACGTACGGGAAGGTCATGGGCGGCGGGCTCCCGGCCGCCGCGTTCGGCGGCCGAGGGGATCTGCTCGACCTCATCAGCCCCGCCGGGCCCGTCTACCAGGCCGGGACCCTCTCGGGCAACCCCCTGGCCGTCGCCGCAGGCCTGGCCACGCTGCGCCTGTGCGACGAGACCGTCTACCGCGCGCTCGACGCCACCGCGGCCGAGATCCAGCGTATGGCCGGCGAAGCCCTCACCAAGGCGGGCGTCCCGCACCACGTGTCGGCTCCGGCAAACCTGTTCAGCGTCTTCATGGCCGAAGGGCCGGTGACGAACTTCGACCAGGCCGCCGCCCAGGACACCGACGCCTACGCGGCCTTCTTCCACGCCATGCTCGACCAGGGCGTGTACCTCCCGCCGAGCGCCTTCGAATGCTGGTTCGTCTCCACCGCGATCGACGAGGAAGCCCTGTCACAAATCGAACGGGCCCTGCCGCGAGCCGCCGAAGCGGCCGCTAGGGTGCGGTCATGAGCAGCTCGAAGACCGTCGTCCACCTCCTGCGGCACGGCGAGGTCTACAACCCGGACGGCATCCTCTACGGCCGCCTCCCGGGCTTCGGGCTCTCCGACCTCGGACGCGAAATGGCCCTCGCCGCCGCCGAGTCGCTCGCCGGACGCGACATCGTCCACGTCGGCGCCTCACCCCTCCAGCGCGCCCAGGAGACCGCCGAACCGATCGCGGCCTCCCACCGGATCGACACGGTCACCTACGACGACCTCATCGAAGCCGGCAACTCCTTCGAAGGACTCCGCGTCGGCGTCGGCGACGGCGCCCTGCGCCAGCCGAGGCACTGGTGGCGACTGCGCGACCCCTTCACGCCCTCCTGGGGCGAGCCGTACCTCACCATCGCCCACCGGATGATGCGCGCCATCTCGGCCGCCCGCGAAGCCGCCGAGGACGGCGAAGCGCTCCTGGTCAGCCACCAGCTGCCGATCTGGACCGTGCGCCGCTTCGCCGAACGCAAACGGCTCTGGCACGACCCGCGCTACCGCGAATGCGCCCTGGCGTCGCTGACCAGCTTCGTGTTCGAAGGCGCCCGCGTCGTGCGCGTCGAATACTCCGAACCGGCCGCGCACCTGGTGCTCAAGTCCGACACCGCGAAGCGAGCCAAGGGCGCCTGACCATGGGACTCCCGCGACGGACACTGCTGGCGGCCGCGCCCGCGCTGCTCCTCGCCGCCTGCTCCGACCAAGGCGCCGACACCGGCCGCGTCAACGAGATCAACCGCGACCGGTTCGTCTCAGGGGACGGCTCCAACTACCGCTGGGAAGACCCCGACGACCGCTTCGAGGCCCCGCGCCTCACCGGCACCGGCATCGACGGCTCCCCGATCGACACCGACGACTGGGCCGGCAGAGTCCTCGTCGTCAACTTCTGGGGCTCGTGGTGCGGCCCCTGCGTCGCCGAAGCCCCCCACCTCGCCGAAGCCGACGCCGCCTTCTCCGACCAGGACGTGCAGTTCCTGGGCGCGAACATCCGCGACACCGACGAGGCCGCCCTCGCCTTCGACCGCCGCCACGGCATCGAATACCCGTCCATCAGCGACGGCCCCGGCCGCATCGCCGACCAGTTCATCGACTACGGGCTCTCCCCGAACAACATCCCCTCCACCATCGTCATCGACGCCGAACACCGCGTGTTCAGCATCTGGCGCGGCGAACTCGAGGACGCCCAGACCCTCATCGCCGACATCAACCAGGCGCTCGAATCGTGATGACCTCCGCCCAGACCACCTTCGCCGAGACCGCCGCCTCCGGGCCGATCCTCCTGGCCGTCGGCATCGCGGCGCTGGCCGGCCTGGTCTCCTTCGCCTCCCCCTGCACCCTCCCGCTCATGCCCGGCTACGTCTCCTACGTGACCGGGCTGTCCGGCACCGACCTCGCCGACGGCGGCCGCAAAGGCCGCATCCTCGTCGGCTCGGTCCTGTTCGTCGCCGGCTTCACCGCCGTCTACACCGTCCTCGTCTTCGCCCTCCAGACCGCCGGCCGCGCCCTGCTCACCAACAGCTCCACCCTCGAGACCGTCGTCGGCATCTTCATGATCGCCATGGGCCTGATGTTCATCGGTCTCGTACCCACCGGCCGCGGCTACACCCCCCGCTGGCGGCCCGCCGTCGGCCTCGCCGGGGCCCCCCTCTTCGGCGCCGTCTTCGCCCTCTCCTGGATCCCCTGCACCTCCCCGGTGCTCGCCGCCATCACCGGCCTCGCGGTCATCCAGGACGGCAGCGGCCGCGGCGTCGGCCTCATGATCGCCTACTGCGCGGGCATCGGGCTGCCGTTCATCCTGTTCGCCCTCGCCATGCACAAGCTCGCCCGCACCCTCGACTTCCTCAAACGCCACGGCCGCGCCATCTCCATCGCCGGAGGCGTCATGCTCGTGGCCGTCGGACTCATGCTCGCCACCGGCGCCTGGACCGAGTTCACCAACTGGCTGCGCGCCACCGTCGGAGCGGGGGAGATCTGGCTGTGACCACGAACCCCGCGAGGCGCCTCCGCTCCTTCGGCCGCCGCTGGTGGCACCAGCTCACCTCCATGCGCACCGCGCTGATGCTCCTGCTCGCGCTCGCGCTCGCCGCCATCCCCGGCTCCACCTTCCCCCAGCGGTCCATCAGCCCCACCGACGTCAACGGCTACTACGAACAGCACCCCGACCTCGCACCGGTCCTCGACCGGCTGTGGGCCTTCGACGTCTACACCTCGCCGTGGTTCTCGGCGATCTACCTGCTGCTCATGATCAGCCTCGTCGGCTGCATCGTCCCCCGGCTCCGTGTCCACCTGCGCGCCCTCCGCGCCGCCCCGCCCGACGCGCCCAGGCGCATGGAGATCCTGCCCTACCACCGGCGCCTCGACGGCGAAGTCGACCGGACCAAGGCCCGCGCCGCGCTCGAACAGCAGCGGTTCCGCGTCGAACGACGCGAAGGCGACGACGGCACCGTCACCCTCGCGGCCGAGAAGGGACACCTCCGCGAGACCGGCAACCTGCTGTTCCACACCAGCATCATCCTCATCCTCGTCGGCGTCGCCGCCGGAAGCCTGTTCAGCTGGTACGGCAACCGCATCCTCTCCGAAGGCGAGCAGTTCGCCTACTGCAACAACCTCCAGCAGTACGACGAATACGGTCTCGGCGCCTACGTCGACGAGACCGCACTGCCCCGGTTCTGCATCCGACTCGACTCCTTCGAAGCCGAATTCTCAGACGGCGGACCCACCTCCTACAACGCCGAGGTCACCTACACCGCCGGCGAGGAGACCGACGACTACGACCTGCGCGTCAACCACCCGCTCAACATCGACGGCGCCAACGTCTTCCTCATCGGCCACGGCTACACGCCCGTGGTCACCTACACCGACCGCTACGGCGAGACCTTCACCGTCCACCAGCCGTTCCTGTCCATGGACGCCGCCCTCAACTCCGAAGGCGCCTTCAAATTCCCCGACGCCCACTACAACCCCGAGACCGGAGAAGTCGACCCCGGCGCCGAGACCGGATTCGACGCCGTCCTCGTCCCCACCTTCGACGACGCCACCCCCATGCTCATCGGCACCGACCCCGAACTGAACAACCCCGTCCTCGCCCTCACCGCCTACCAAGGCGACCTCGGACTGAGCGACGGCATGCCCGAGTCGGTCTACAGCGTCAACGAAGAGCAGATCGCCTCCGGCGAACTCACCGAACTCAACGACGAAGTCGAGGTCATCGGCATCGGCGACACCATGGAGCTGCCCGACGGCTCCACACTCACCTTCGACGGCGTCGAGCAGTACGCCGTCCTCCAGGTCCGCCACGACCCCGGCGGCCCCATCGTGCTCGGCGGCGCGGTGGTCCTCATCGGGGCACTGCTGCCCGCCCTCGCCGTGAGGCGCCGGCGCTACTGGATCCGATGGAACCCCGACGGCACCGTCGAGGTCGCCGGCCTCAACCGCAACGACTACGACGGCCTGGAAGAGGAGTGCGAGGAGCTGCTGCGGCAGTTCGGCCCCGCCGACCTCGCCCCCCGAACCGGGCCGCGCACACCCATATCCGACTCCGACGAACCGATCGGGAGCAGACCATGACCGGTGCAGAAGCGGCGAACGCGCTGTTCGTCGCCGCCATCCTCGTCTACGCGGCGGCGATGTTCGCCTACGCGCTCGAATACGCCTTCGACAAGCGCGCGCCCAAGCGCGCCGAGGCCCTCGTGTCCGCCGACGGCGCCACGGTCGAGGGCGACAGCCCGGGCGAGGAAGCGGCACCGATCAACCCCGCCGCCGCGCGCGGCGCCGGGCGACTCGGCCTGATCCTCACCTACCTCGGCACCGCCGCGCTCGCCGCCTCGATCGTCACCCGCGTCGCCTACACCGGACGGTGGCCGTGGGGCAACATGTTCGAGTACACCGTCGGCGTCGCGCTGGCCGGCATGATCACCTGGCTCGTGCTCGTCCAGAGCGGCCAGGTGCCGCGCCGCCTCGGCCTGTTCGCGAGCTTCGCGGTCACGATGGTGCTGGGCACCTCCGTGCGCGTCTACACCGAGGCCGGACCGCTGGTGCCCGCACTCGACTCGTACTGGATCATCATCCACGTGACCGCGGCGATCGCCGCCTCCGGCATTCTGCTCCTGGGCTGCGTGTTCGCGATCCTGCACCTGCTCAAGCGCCGGTACGACCGCCAGGTGTCGGACGGCTCTCCGGTCCGGTTCCCGCTCAACATCGCCGAACGGCTTCCCGACGCGACCTTCCTCGAACGCCTCACCTTCAAGCTCCACGTGTTCGCGTTCCCGCTGCTGACCTTCGGCATCTTCGCGGGCGCGGTCTGGGCCCACTTCGCGTGGGGCCGCTACTGGGCCTGGGACCCCAAAGAGGTCTGGGCCTTCATCGCGTGGGTCGTCTACGCCGCCTACCTCCACGCGCGCGTCTCGGGCAAGTCCGCCAAGGCGAAGGCGCCGTGGATCGCCATCCTCGGCTACGCCGTGATGCTGTTCAACCTCACCGCGGTCAACCTGGTCTTCTCCGGTCTGCACTCGTACGCCGGCGTGTGAGCCCCTGGACATCCCGCCGTGCGAGCCCCTAGATATTCGAGCCCATGGATTCCCGCCGTGTGAGCCCTTAGATATAAGGCATGGCGAGGGGCCCGCGCCACCGGCGCGAGCCCCTCGGCCCAAGAGAGGTCAGTTCATCGGGGGCGGCGCACCGGCTGGTCGAGGTAGTCGCCTCCGCGCTCGCCGCCGAACTTCGGGTACGGCTGCGGCCGTTCGTGGTGCGACTGGCCGGGGACGGGGCCGTGGGCGCGCGGGCCCCATTCGCGCGGCCGTTCCACCGGCGGCGAGACCGGGATGGGCCCGGTCCGCGGCGCGGTCTCCGAGTCGATCCCCATCTGGTCGCGCTTGGTGACCGGCCTGGGCGTGGTGCCCATGAGCGCGAACAGCAGCACGATGATGCCCACCGTCGCCACGCCGAGGATCGGCAGGATCAGCATGATCGGGTCGATGCCCTCGACGTTGTCGCGGCCTTCGTTGAAGAGCGTCACCCGGATCCCGGCCATGCCCGTGTAGTGCATGCCCGAGACGGCCGAGGCCATGACCACCGCGGCCGCGGACTGCCAGCGCCAGCCGTCCAGGTACATGCCGCAGGCCAGCGCCGCCGTGGCGGCGACGACCGCGATCACCACCGACGCCCAGAAGTAGGTGCGGTCATGGCCGATCTCCCCGGAGATGTTGATAGCGGCCATGCCCGAGTAGTGCATGAAGACCACGCCCAGGCCGGTGATCGGCCCGGCCATGAGGATCTTCGCCACGGTATTGTCGCGGCCCATGCCGGCCACGGCGAGTCCGAAGAAGACCGAGGCGATCGAGACCGCCAGGCTCAGGAACGTGATCGAAGGGTCGTAGGCGATGTCGGATTCGGTGACCTTGAACCCGATCATCGCCGTGAAGTGCATCATCCAGATGGCCGTGCCGCCCAGTGCGAACGCCGCCAGCGCGATCCAGCGCAGCCGCTTGGCGGCGGACGCGACCGTGCCGACGTGTCGGCGGGCCTGGGACATGCACATCAACGACAGAACGGAACCGGCGAACGCGAAACCGAAGGCCATGATGGGATTGATCCACCCGTAAGTGAAGTGGTTTACATGCTCCATCCGCGGTTTTCCTCCCCAGGACGCCGCTCAATTGCAGTATGTTTCACTTTTGCGATCTGCTGCGATTCGAAACGCTATATGACTACGGTCTGGTTGCGTTTGCCAGACGCACGGTAGAGCCGCCCGTACTATCCGGCCGGCTCTCGAACTCGAGGTTCGGCGCGCTGAGCACGCAGACGATCAGACCGACGATCGCCAGCAGCGCCAGCAGCAGGATCGGCAGCATGAGCACCAGCGGGCTCAGCCCCTCGACCGGTCCCTCCAGCGGGCCGCGCACGGTCACCGCGGCCATGCCCGTGTAGTGCATGCCGACCACGGCCACGCTCATGACCGCCGCGGCGGCGACCATGGTGCCCCGCTTGTCGACCACCGCGGTGAACCGCAGGGCCACGATGGCGGCGACGACGGCGATGAGCACTGAGGCGGCCACCAGGAGGCGGTCGTAGACCACTTCGCCCGCGGTGGAGATCGCGGCCATCCCGGTGTAGTGCATGCCGACCACGCCCGCGCCGCACACCAGGCCGCCGAGGATCAGGCGCGGCCAGCCGGCGCGCTTGCTCCCGGCGATGAACACTCCGATCCCGACGGCGAAGACCGCCAGCGCGAACGACGCGAAGGTCAGCGGCACGTCGTAGGCGATGTCGTGGCCGACGACCGTGAACCCGATCATCGCGATGAAGTGCATCATCCAGATGCCCACCCCGCCGATGGCCAAGGAGGCCAGGAGGATCCAGCGGAATCTGGCCCCCGGGGCGGTGGCGGCGCGGGCGTATCGGGCGGCGGACAGTCCGAGGTACGAACCGGCCGCCGCGAAGGCCAGGCCCGTCACGGGATTGAGCCAGCCGTAGGTGAAATGACTGTGGTCGAGTGTGGCCGCCAGGTACTGCGTCTCCATTGGGTGGAACCTCCAGCAGGGTTTGGGTCAACAATGCCGTGTTGCGCCGGGACCGCCGTCGCACAGGCTGTGCGAGTCATTGACGGATCTTGGTCCGATATAAGCGATATGTTGTCATCTTCTGGATTGGCTGGTTATGCGGGCCGGTTCCGCTACGTATCGTTCCGTCCGCGATTCGGTGGGTGATCACTCGCAGTGGTC
This sequence comes from Glycomyces halotolerans, assembly GCF_054779575.1. Classification (NCBI taxonomy): domain Bacteria; kingdom Bacillati; phylum Actinomycetota; class Actinomycetes; order Glycomycetales; family Glycomycetaceae; genus Glycomyces; species Glycomyces halotolerans. The sequence continues at coordinate 111,735 of NZ_BAAGXZ010000012.1, read as the reverse complement.
CGATGTCCCCGCGGTCCTGTGTCGACTGTCGACGGACCGTCGGACGGGCGCCCCGGAACAGGCCGTCCCTTGTGCGCGGTGCGCCTGCGCCCCGCCGGAGCCGCCGCCGGCGAACGAGGAGCTCAGCCCTGCCACAACCGATCGGCGATGTGGGGACCCCGGCGTCGTCTGTGCGGTCGGATTTGCGCTCTGAACGGCTGAATACGACATATGCATGTGCCCGGAATCAAGCGTTATATGATGAATGGCCCCGCAGCCCGGTGGGTTACGCAGTCGACTTGGGAACTCCAGTACGCCCCTGGATTTCGGAGCCCTCTTTCGTCATGATGGAATCTGCTGGGCTTCATATGCCGATCCCACCGCTCCGCGGCCGGACGGCAGCCGGCGCGCGCCGCCGGCCCGAGACAGCACCGGTCCCCATGCCCGGAGCCGGCCTGACAAAGAGGACCACCCCAGGAGGCTAGACAAGGTGAGCAAGCGCAGCTCGAACCGAGCGGGTTCAGCGGCTCGACGAGGTCCGTTGGGTCTGCCCCGCATCGCTGACATGCGAATCAGGTCCAAGCTGGGTCTGATTCTCCTGGTCCCGCTCCTCGTCCTCGTAGCCGTGGCCTTCCTGCGCCTCTACGACCTCACCGACCGGGCGTTCGAGTCCGACGACATGGTGAGCCTGGTGGAGTTCAACACCGTCACCGCCGAGCTCCGCTACGAGCTTCAGCGCGAGCGAAGCCTCCTCGTCACCCACCTGCGCAAGGACGACGACCACATCGCCGGCATCAACATCGACGACTACCAGATCGAGGACGTCCAGGCGCAGGCCGCGATCACCGACGAGGCGCTCGACGCGTTCCAGGACAGCGCCGAGCGGATGCCGAGCCTCTCCGACGACATCGACAACCGCATCGCCGCCGTCGAGACGCAGTACGAGAGCCTGCTTCAGATCCGAGCCGCCGCCGAGAGCAATCCCGAGACCACCTCGATCGACGCGACCTCCCGCGTCTACCAGCGGCTCGTCTCGGAGCTGGTGACCATCACCGACATCTCGGCGCGTGTCGTCAACGACCCCGAGATCGCCCGGCAGCTGCAGGCGATCGCCTCGGCCACCATCGTGCTGGAGCAGATGGAGGAGGAGCGCGCGATCGCCATCAACGTCGGCGACGGCAACGAGTTCCTCAACAACACCCGCTGGACCAACTTCGTCGCCTACTCCGAGCGGCGCGTGCAGGCCGAGACCGACTTCAAGACCATCGCCAACCGCGACGAGCAGCTGGCGTTCTTCTACCGGGCCGGCGGTCTGAGCACCGAGGAGGCCCAGGCGGCCCTCAACTTCGAGGCGCAGACGGTCAACGCCGGCACCTCCTCGAGCCTGAACGTCAACGCCGACGTCATCGCCTCCTACGACGCGATCCTGGAGAACGGTCTCGACTACATCGAAGCCGAGTCCGACGAAGTGCTCGCGGGGGCCCGCTCCGACCGGGACGCGCAGATCTTCCAGCTGCTGCTGGAGGCCATCCTCATCCTCGCGGCGCTCGTCATCGCGACCGTGATCGCCCTGATCATCGCCCGCAACATGGCCGGCGGCCTGCGGCGCCTGCGTGAAGGCGCCCTCGACGTGGCGCACGTCGGCCTGCCGCACGCGGTGGCCCAGATGCGCGACGCCGAGTCCATCGCCGGCCGCACGCCGGACGAGGTCGCCGCCGAGACCGGCGAGGCCATCGACATCGACCAGCGCGACGAGATCGGCAACGTGGCGCACGCGTTCAACATCGTCCACACCGAGGCGATCCGGATCGCGGCCGAGCAGGCCGCCCTGCGCGCCAACGTCTCGCAGATGTTCATCAACCTCGCCCGCCGCTCCCAGAACCTGGTCGACCGGCTCATCGGCCACCTCGACCACCTCGAGCGCGGCGAGGAGAACCCCGACCGCCTGGCCGAGCTGTTCCAGCTCGACCACCTGGCCACCCGAATGCGGCGCAACGACGAGAACCTGCTGGTCCTCGCCGGCGCCGACTCCACCCGCCAGGAACGGCACCCGGCGCCGATCAGCGACATCCTGCAGGCCGCGCAGTCCGAGGTCGAGCAGTACACCCGCATCGAGTTCGGCCACGTCGAGGCCGAGCGGGAGATCAAGCCCGCCGCGGTCAACGACCTGGTCCACCTCGTCGCCGAGCTCATGGACAACGCCACCGCGTTCTCCCCGCCGGAGTCGCCGGTGGTCGTCACCGCCGAGCAGATGCGCACCGCCGAGAGCCCCATGGGCGCGATCCGGGTCCGCATCATCGACTCCGGCATCGGCATGCCGGAGGCCCAGCTCGAGGAGATCAACCGGCAGCTGTCCGAGGACTCCGACGTCATCGACCTGGCCTCCTCGCGGATGATGGGCCTGGTCGTGGTCGCCCGCCTCGGCAAGCGCCACAGCGTCAAGGTCGAACTGCGGCCGGGGGACCAGCGCGGCACCGTCGCCGAGGTCATCCTCACCGAGCCGGTCCTGTCCGAGCCGCGGCTGCCCGAGCGCGGCCGCCTCGACGGCGGCGACCAGGGCACCCGCGGCGAGCTGCTCTCCAGCGACACCGGCGCACTGCCGCGGGTCCCCGAGAGCCCCGCGGGACTGTTCGACACCGTCGCGCCGCAGAACATGCAGTCCCCGCCGCAGCAGCAGCCCTACCGGCAGCAGGAGCCGACCGCGCCGCCCGTGCCGCCCCAGCCGACGCCGAGGGCCCACACCGAGCCGCTCACCGGCGAGCACTCGACCCAGCAGGCCTCGGAGCCGGGCTTCATGTTCCGCCCCGGCGGGCTGAGCGAGGAGCACCGCGGCAACGGCAAGGTCATGGAGGTCACCGGGGAGATCGTGTCCTCGGAGCACGTGGCGCTGCCGAAGATCCAGCTGGAGGCCGCCCCGCAGGCCGAGGAGGAGACGCCGCCCTCGTGGCCGGACACCGCCTCCGGCTCGGGCACCGAGGCGCCGCGTAAGACGATGCGCGCCGACCGGGTCTCGGCGGTCGACGCCACCGCGGAGCTGCCGATCTTCCGCGAGGTGGAGTCGGCCTGGTTCAAGGCGGTCACGCCGGCGCCCAAGGCGGTCGACGACGACGCGCCCAAGGTGACAGCGGAGACGGAATCGCGCTACGGTGATGCAACGCAGGCCGCTTCCCGCACCCCAGCTTGGGACGCGGCCCCGCCCTCCCCGTCGAAGCCCACGGAAGGCGCGAACATGCAGACTTCGCCCCCGCCAGCCGAAGAGCCCGAGCCCGTCGCCGAACCGACCGGTCCGGCCGACACCGGCATGGAGCGCCGCCGCATTCAGACTCAGACCGAGTCCGACTCGTCGTACGCCTGGCGGACCGCCGCCGACGACGGCTGGCAGCGAGTCGACAACGCCTTCGCCGAGTCGGTCGACGAGACCACCTCGGCGGGACTTCCCAAACGCCGACCCATGGAACGACTCGTTCCGGGCGGTGTGCAGGAGACGCAGGAGACCGTCAGCGCGCAGAAGCGCAACCCCGAAGGCATCCGGGGGCTGCTGTCGGCCTATCACCGCGGGGTGCAGCGAGGACGTGGCAATGACGGCAACTGAGTCGCTGAGCTACACGGTAGACGCTAAGGAGCGCAAACGATGAGCACTGGTGGAACTACAGTCCAGGACTTGGGCTGGCTGCTGGCTGGATTCGCTGAGCGCGTGCCCGGAGTGGCGCACGCCGTAGCGGTCAGCGCCGACGGTCTGCTGTTGGCGTCCTCGCGGGATCTGCCGCGGGACCGCGCCGATCAGCTGTCGGCCGTCACCTCGGGTCTGGTGAGCCTCACGCAGGGGGCGTCACGCTGCTTCGAGGGCGGCGCCGTCCTGCAGACGGTCGTCGAGATGGACCACGGCTTCCTGTTTCTGATGTCCATCAGCGACGGTTCGTCGTTCGCCGTTCTGGCGTCGAAGAACTGCGACGTGGGTCAGGTCGGCTACGAGATGGCCCTGCTCGTGGACCGGGTCGGCCAGGCGCTGACCCCGTCGGCGCGGAGCTGACCGGACCCCTGCCGGGCCGGCCGACGAGGTGTGCGAACGACGGTGCTGACCCACGGTTCCCAAGCCGGGACGTGGAGCGGTTTGTAGCAAGCGACGCCGGCACGGTAGGCTCCACTCGATGCGGTTAGCAGGCGCGAGTGGGACAAACTGAAGAGTTACCCCTCCGTCGTCGCCCCAGACGGCGGAACCACTGTCGCCCCAGGCGGTGGTCAACGGAAAACTGACATGACTGCTCGTCGCTCCGGGTTGTGGGACCCGGGCGGGAGCGGTTGGAGGTGGAAATGGTCCTCGGTGGTGATGAGCCGACCGGCTCACTCGTCAGGCCGTATGCGGTCACTCGCGGCCGCACGCGACCCCAATTGGAAATCGCCCTCGAAGCGTTGGTCGAGACCACCGCGCGCGGCCGGTCGGGGCAGTTCCTCGGCGGTCGCGAGCAGAAGGTGATCGTCGACCTCTGCGGCGGCAGACTGCAATCGTTGGCGGAGATCGCCGCCCGTATGGAAGTGCCCTTGGGCGTCGCCCGCGTGCTGGTCGCCGACATGGCGGCCGATGGCTTGTTGGCAGTGCACGAACCTACCGGATTCAGCGACGATGGCGCAGATGAAGGTGTTGGAACCGAACTCCTCGAGCGCGTTCTCAGTGGACTCAGGAGGCTTTAGACCCTAATGAACTCACCCGCAGACACCTCTCGCGTGACCTCCGCGAAGATCGTCATCGCCGGCGGCTTCGGCGTCGGCAAGACGACCTTGGTCGGATCGGTCTCCGAGATCACTCCGTTGACGACCGAGGCGATCATGACGTCGGCCTCGGAAGGCGTCGACGACAACAACCTCGTGCCCGACAAGGCCACGACCACAGTGGCGATGGACTTCGGCCGCATCACCATCGACCAGGACCTGATCCTGTACCTGTTCGGCACCCCCGGGCAGACCAGGTTCTGGTTCATGTGGGACGAACTGGTGCGCGGCGCGATCGGCGCCATCGTGCTGGTCGACACCCGGCGGTTGGCCGACTGCTTCTCGGTCATCGACTTCTTCGAGCACCGGAAGCTCCCCTACCTGGTGGCGGTGAACTGCTTCGACGGCAAGCAGCTCCACGACCTGCAGGACATCCGGGACGCCCTGCAGGTCTCGCAGGACGTGCCGCTGATGTACACCGACGCTCGCAACCGCGAGTCGACCAAGCAGGTGCTCATCAAGCTCGTCGAGTACGTCCTCTCGATGCGCCGGACCCGCACCGTCGGCGTCGGTTGAGCGCCCACGTCCGCGGCTCGCTCCGGGCGAGCCGCAGCTCGACCTTCCCGGGAGTACAGGGCTGACCCGAACTACCTGGACCACAGCGCGAGGGCCCGAGGCGGAACGCCTCGGGCCCTCGCGCTGTTCCGCGTCTCAGACAGGTTTTCTCGGGTACGTTCGGCTCAGACCAGTTCGGCAAAAGCAGCTGCTCAGACCACTTCGGCTCAGACCAGTTGGTCTCAGACCACCTTGGGGATGGACCCGGTGTTGGTCAGCGCCTCGTTCAGCAGCGGTCCGACCTGCATGGTGAACTGGCCCAGCTCGTAGCCGAGCTGCTCGCGGTCGCACTGCGACACCGCCAGCAGCGTCAGGCAGATCTGCGGACCGACGGGGGCGGCCAGGAGCACGCCCTCGGCCATCTCCACGATCACCTGCTGGGTCGGTCCGTGGTTCATCGCCCGGCCGGCGCCCTCGCCGATCGACAGCAGGCCGGAGCCGATGCTGGCGAGCTGGTCGGCGCGCTCCTTGGGGAGCCCGGAGGAGACGGCCAGCGGCATGCCGTCCACGCTCACCAGCACCGCGTGCGACAGCCCGGGGGTGCGGGCCACCAGCGAACCGAGCAGCATGCTCAACGAGCGTTCGTAGACGCCGAGATTGGCGCTCATCGCGCCGCCATCCTCTCATTCCGGCGGGCCGCGGCGGCGTTGTGGCCGCCTCGCGCCCTGCCCCAGCCTTTGAAGTACCCGGCCGTGTTGTACGCCAGCCGCTCCGGGTCGCGGTCGATCGGCTCCTCGAAGGACGGGCCCTCGTCCGGGATGACCGAGCCGGGCACCAGGTTCGCCTGGGGCTTGCGCCTGGGCAGTCCGGCGGCGGTGGTGGACTCCTCGGCCTCGGGCGACTCGGTGACCGTCCGGGCGGTGCGCCAGCCTTCGTCGCCGGGGACGTTCCAGCCCTCGGTGTCAGGCTCGTCGCTCTCGGGCCGCTTGAACCAGGCGGACCTCGCCTGCCCGAAGATCAGGAGGCCGTCGTCGTCGCCTCCGGCGAGACCGGCGAGGTCGTCGAAGGTGTCGTCTTTGGGCTGCCAGGGGTGTCGGCGCCCCTCGGGGACCGGGTCTTGGCGCGGCAGTTCGGACGGCTCGGCCCGCCGGCGCCGGATGCCGCGCGTGCGCGTGTCGGTGTCGTCGGCCGGATCGGGCAGCACCTGGGTGGCTTCGAGATCGCTCTGGACGATCGAGTGGAGCTGTGAGGCCGGGTCGAGCGAGCGGAGGCTCTTGCGGTCGGGCAGGTCGCCGGGGAGCCGGACGGTCCGGTGTGTCTCGGTGCTCTCGGCCCGCCGCCTCCGGCGGCCCTCTGAGGGCTCGAACGCGGCCGGTGGTGCGCTTGCCTCGGGTCGGGGCCGTTTGGCCTGCAGGAGGCCGATGAGGCCCTCCAGCGAGCGGTCCCAGGCTGACACGGCCTCGGCAGTGGCCGACACCGACGGGGCCACCGACGGGTCGTCGCCGCCGCCGATCTCACGGATCGCCTCGGTCAGCGCCCCGGCCATCGCCGCGACCTGGCCGGGATCGGCCACCGTCGCCAGGTCCGCGGCCAGCTCCTCGGTGGAGATCGACTGCAGCGCGCCGGGCTGCGGCAGTCGGGTCAGTATCGCCACGGCGTTGGCCTCGCTGGGGTCGTCCCAGGCGGCCAGCGCGGCGGGGAAGACGGCGCGCAGCAGGCAGGTGAGGGCCTCGGCGGCGTCGTGGCGGGCCCGGGAGGCCGCCGCGACGGTGTCGAGGACGGGTCGGAGGGCGGCGATCTCGGGCCGGGAGCCGACCGGCTGGTCGCATCGGACTTCGCCGGTCGCCAGGCCACGGGCGAGGGCGATGGCGTCGTCGAGGGCGTCCTTGGAGCGGGCCGACGGGCTTTCGGCCTGGACGACGAGGTGTCCGGCGGCGACGGCGAACTCGGCGAGCGCGCCCACCTCGCCGTCGATGGCGATGGTGATGGGCGATCCGTTGGTCTGGCGGGCGAGCAGACCGGCGAATCGGACCCAGCCGCGCGGATCGTCGCCGAAGCTGTCGGTGGCGAGCAGTCCGCCACCGGCGACGACGAGGGCGACCGCGCAGGCGGTGTCGCCTTGACTCGACGGGGATCCGTCGTGCTTATGTTCCGTGGTGATGCCGCAGAAGACTTGCACCCGCAGAGCTCCTCTCGTAGGGCGCGCCCGTCCGGTGGCCGACCTTGTCGGCGTGGACTTTCGCCCGGCCCGTTTATGAATTCGTTACGCCAGAATACTCCGATCCGCAAGCCGGAGGCGAGCGTGGGTCGGCTTCCGGATTTGCGGTTATAGCGCGCAAATCCCTCACCCCGGCCGGATTATGGAATTGTCTCAATCCTTTAAGGAATAACCGGTTTCGAATGACTCGATCACCGTGCGGAGACGATTTCGAGCGCCGTTTATTCGGTCTCGCCACGCCATTCCACGGCGTCGTTGATCTTGCCGATGACCGCGCGCCATGCGATGGCCGCCTGCTCGGCGCCCGTCTTGCGAAGTCGGCGTTTGGCGAACATGCCGCGCAATCCACCGTCCATGATGGCGCGAAGTGCCTCGTCGATGTCGTCGAGCGGCGAGCCGGGGGCGAGGGCGTCGATCACCGACTGGTTGCGGAGCGCGTACCCGAGGTCGCGGCCGATCTCCGCGGCCTTCACGAGCAGTTCCGGATCCCACGAGTCATGGCCGCCGCGCAGATTGGCCGTCACGAGATCCAACTCGTAAATGTCGGCTTCATCACATACCACTGAGTCGGCGGTGATGCGTTTCTGCAGATCGGCGTACTCGTCGATCGCGGCAAGGTCATTGTCGTCCGATTCGCGCACGTAGCGTGCCAGCGATTCGGTGTCGCGGAACAGCAGCAGACGCCCCTTGCGGGTCAAGAAGACCGGGACCTCCTCGGGGGCGGCGTCCAGGACGTCGACCTCCTCGTCGAGGAACTCGGACTCGTCCGGAGCGGGATGGTCCTCGTTCTCGGCGTCCTCGGCGATGCCGGCCCGGTCCGAGGGCTCGGCCGCCTCCTCCCCGGACTCCTGGCCGGCGGGCGCGGCACCCGGCAGGGTGTCGGACATCCGGTAGGCGCGCAGCGTGTAGCCGGAGTCCTTGGCCAGGTGGATCTCCACCGGGTCGACCCCGGTCTCGTTCCACAGCTTCTCGGTCTCCGCGCTCCGAGCCGTGCCGGCGGATTCGGCTGCCATGTCGCGTTCCTCCCGTAGTCGTCAGCTGCAACTCAGCCTACGACCACCGACGTACCGACCCGGCAGCCGGTTCCCTAGTAGCCGCCTCCGGCCGCCGAGGCCATGCCGGCGGGGTGCCACACGGTCTTGTACTCGATCCACTGCCGCAGCAGGTCGAGCGCGCTGCCGCCCTTGCCGGGACGGCGCACCACCTTGAGCGTCTCGGCCGCCGCGGCCTCGAGCTCCGACGCCAGGTCGGCGTCCTGGACGCCGCCGAGGTCGACGCCGTTGAGGTCGGCGTGACTCGCCAGCCACGGCGCCAGCTCGGCGACCTTGCCGCTCAACAGGTTCACCACCCCGCCCGGCAGATCCGAGGTGGCCAGCACTTCCCCGAAGCTCAACGCCGGCAACGGCTTCGCCTCGTCGGCGACCACCACGACCGTGTTGCCGGTGGCGATCGCCGGAGCGACCGCCTCGATCAGTCCCAGCAGCGGATCCCCTTGCGGGGCGACCACGCCGACCACGCCGAGGGGCTCGGGCTTGGTGTGGTTGAAGTACGGTCCCGCCACCGGGTTCGCCGCGCCGGTGACCGCTGCGACCTTGTCGGTCCAGCCCGCGTAGTGCACCAGCAGGTCGATCGCCGCCTCGACGGTGCCGAGCGCGTCGTGCGCCTCCGAGCCGGTGGCGTCTGCCAGCTCCTCGGCGAACTGCCCCGCGCGGCCCTCCAGCATCTCGGCGGCGCGATAGAGGATCTGGCCCCGCAGATAGGCCGTCTGCGCGGCCCACGGCCCCTGGGCCTTGCGCGCGGCGACCACCGCGTCGCGGACGTCCTTGCGGGAGGCCAGCGCGGCGTTCGCCAGCTCGGTACCGTCCGGTCCGGTCACCGGGTAGCTCCTTCCGGACTCCGAACGCGGGAACTTCCCGCCCACGTACAGCTTGTAGGTCTTCTTGACGCGCAGTCGCTCAGACATCGAGGTAGGCCTCCAGCCCCTGGCGGCCGCCCTCGCGGCCGTAACCGGACTCCTTGACGCCGCCGAACGGACTGGCCGCGTCGAACTGGTTGAACGTGTTGGCCCAGACCACGCCGGCGCGCAACCGCTCGGCCGTCCACAGGATCTTCGAGCCCTTCTCGGTCCACACCCCGGCCGACAGCCCGTACGGGGTGTTGTTGGCCTTGGCGATCGCCTCGTCGGGGGTGCGGAAGGTCAGCACCGACAGCACCGGTCCGAAGATCTCCTCGCGGGCGACCCGCATCGACTGCTGCACCCCAGTGAACACGGTGGGGCGGAACCAGTAGCCGGTCTCGGGCAGGTCGCAGGCCGGCTGCCACGGCTCGGCGCCCTCGGCGCCGCCGGTCTCGGTCAGCTCGGTGATCCGCTCGAGCTGCTCGGCGGAGTTGATCGCGCCGATGTCGGTGTTCTTGTCGAGCGGATCGCCCACGCGCAGGGTCGACACCCGCTCCTTGAGCCTCTCGAGGACCTCCTCGGCCACCGACTCCTGCACCAGCAGGCGCGAGCCGGCGCAGCACACGTGGCCCTGGTTGAAGAAGATCCCGTTGACGATGCCCTCCACGGCCTGGTCGACGGGCGCGTCGTCGTAGACGATGTTGGCGGCCTTGCCGCCCAGCTCCAAGGTGACCTTCTTGTCCGAACCGGCCACGGCCGCGGCGATCCGGCGGCCGACCGCCGTCGAACCGGTGAAGGCGACCTTGTCGACCGCGGCGCCGACGACGGCCGCGCCGGTCGCCCCGGCGCCCGGCAGGATGTTCACCACGCCCGGAGGCAGCTCGGCCTCCTGGCACAGTTCGGCGAACATCAGCGCGGTCAGCGGCGTGGTCTCGGCGGGCTTGAGCACCGCCGTGTTGCCGCAGGCCAGGGCCGGCGCGATCTTCCAGGCCAGCATGAGCAGCGGGAAGTTCCACGGGATCACCTGGCCGACCACGCCCAGCGGCCGCGGGTCGGCGACCCCGGGCACGGCGTAGCCGAGCTTGTCGGCCCACCCGGCGTGGTAGAAGAAGTGCTGCGCGGCGGTGGGGACGTCGAAGTCGCGCGTCTCCTTGATCGGCTTGCCGTTGTCGATCGACTCGGCGACGGCGAACTCGCGGGCGCGCTCCTGCAGCAGCCGGGCGATGCGGAACAGGTACTTGCCGCGTTCGGAACCCCGCATCGGGCCCCACACCGTGTCGTAGGCCCGCCGCGCGGCGGCCACGGCCGCCTCGACGTCGGCCTCGCCGGCTTCGGCGACGGTGAACAGCGCCTCCTCGTTGGAGGGGTTGATCGATTTGAAGGTCGCCCCGCTCCGGGCGTCGACGAACTCGCCGTCGATGAACAGCCCGTAGTGCTCCTTGATCGCGGGACGGTGCGACTCGGGGGCCGGCGCGTATTCGAACATGATTCAGTCCACCGTGACGTAATCGGGACCGGAGTAGTGGCCGGTCGCTAGCTTCTGGCGCTGCATGATCAGGTCGTTGAGGAGGCTCGAGGCCCCGAAGCGGAACCAGTGCGGCGAGAGCCAGTCGTCGCCGAGGACCTCGTTGACGCTCACCAGGTACTTGATCGCGTCCTTGGTGGTGCGGATGCCGCCGGCGGGCTTGACGCCGACCTGGACGCCGGTCTCGGCGCGGAAGTCGCGCACTGCCTGCATCATCAGGAGCGTGACCGGCAGCGTGGCACCCGCGCCGACCTTGCCGGTGGAGGTCTTGATGAAGTCGGCCCCGGCGTGCATGGCCAGGAACGAGGCGCGGCGGACGTCGTCGTAGGTGACCAGCTCGCCGGTCTCCAGGATGACCTTGAGTCGTGTCTCTCCGCAGGCGGCCTTGACGGCCTTGATCTCGTGGAAGACCCGCTCGAGGTCGCCGGAGAGGAACGCGCCGCGGTTGATGACCATGTCGACCTCGTCGGCGCCGGCGCTCACCGCGGCCTCGGTGTCGGCCAGGCGGACCTCGAGCGGGACCTGCCCCGCCGGGAACCCGGTGGCCACCGAGGCGACCTTGACGCCGGTGCCCCGCAACGCCTCGACGGCCGTGACCGCCATCGTCGGGTACACGCACACCGCGGCCACCGGCGGCGCGTCGCCGTCGGGGCGGACCGCCTTGGCGCACAGTGTGCGAACCTTGCCGGGAGTGTCGGCACCCTCGAGCGTGGTGAGGTCGATCATGCCGATGGCCAGATCGATCGCTTGCGCCTTCGACTCCTTCTTGACCGAGCGGGTGCCCAGCCCGGCCGCGCGCGCCTCGAGGCCCACCGCGTCGACGCCCGGCAGCGAGCGCACGAGCGAGGCGGCCTCGGCGCCGCTCAGAATAGATCCCATGACCCGATGATATCCGTCCTCGAAATCAGCGTCGCGTGCATGTGCCGACCAGCTCACATTAGCTCGGCGAGCTGGACGTTAAGGTTGGGAACCGTGGATGTACAGATCGTCGAACACCCGCTCGCCGCCGAGAGGCTCACCGCCATGCGCGACGAGCGGTCCGACTCCCCGCGGTTCAGAGCCGCTCTGCACGAGCTCACCAGCATGCTCGTCTACGAGGCCACGCGCGATATCGCCGTCACCGAGTACGAGATCCGCACTCCGGTGGCGCCGGCGAAGGGCTACCGGCTCGCCAACCCGCCGGTTCTGGTGCCCGTGCTGCGCGCCGGACTCGGGATGGCCGACGCCGCGCTCGCGATGATCCCCGACGCCTCGATGGGCTTCGTCGGCCTGGCCCGCGACGAGGAGACGCATGAGCCCTACGCCTACATGGAGTCCCTCCCCGACGATCTGTCCGACCATCACGTGATCGTGCTCGACCCGATGGTCGCCACCGGCGGTTCGCTGCTGCGCTGCTGCGAGATGATCGCCTCGCGCGGATGTACCGGCATCTCGCTGATCTGCGCGCTGGCCGCCCCCGACGGCATCGAGAAGCTCCGCGCCAGCGGCCTCGACATGACGATGACCACCGCCGCGGTGGACCCGCAGTTGAACGAGCACGCCTACATCGTCCCGGGCCTCGGCGACGCCGGCGACCGCCAATTCGGCGCCTACCGCCGCTTCTGACCGGCCGGACCGGCCCTTGACGGCGCCATTTACGGCTCGCAGTCTTCGCTGGAAAGCGCCAGCCCCGCCTCGGGAGGCGACTGTCGGAAATACGACTCCTCGCACTTTCGCCACTCCGAGCCATAACTTCACGCCAGTCAGTCGGGTTACTCCCGTGTCCACCGCTCACAACGGATACACAGGAGGGCCATCTGATCCAATGGGCGTCAGACCATTTCACGAGGCAGTGCTCGACGTCGCCAGACGGGATACGGACTTCGTCTTCGAACTCCTGCGGCTCGGCGGGCTTGATCGCGAGTTCGGCCGACTGTGTTCAGCGCATGCGGAGTCGGAGAACGCGAACCGGCCGTACCCGCGGGAGCGGATTGCTCTGAGGAGGCCCTGTCGTTCAGGGCGGGGAGGGCTCGGTGGCGATTGTCTGCTCGCGGTCCTGCGGAGCAGGACTGGGAGCCCGGAAGCGGACGTCAAGTGCGATACGGGTATAATTTTCGCGTGCATCTCAAGTACTCCTACCGTGTCTATCCGACGCGTCCGCAGCGGCAGGCGCTGGCGCGGACGTTCGGGTGTGTGCGTGTGGTGTACAACGACGCGGTCGCGGCGCGGAAGGCCGCGCACCGGCAGGGCCTGCCGTACCCGTCGACGGCGGCGCTGGACAAGGCGCTGATAACGGCGGCGAAGCGCACCGCTGAGCGGTCCTGGCTGGGTGAGGTGTCCACCGTGCCGTTGCAGCAGTCCCTGCGGGACTGCCATGCCGCCTACAAGAACTTCTTCGACTCGCTCAAGGGCAAGCGGGCCGGGGCCCGGGTGGGGCCGCCGCGTTTCAAGCGTCGCGCGGGCACGCAGGCCGCCCGGTATACCCGGCGCGGGTTCAGTCTGGGAGGCAACGGCCGCCTGTACCTCGCCAGAGTCGGCGACCTCAAAGTCGCCTGGTCGCGGGAACTGCCCGCCGAGCCGTCGAGCGTGACGGTGACCAAGACGGCGACCGGCAGGTACTACGCCTCGTTCGTGGTCGGGGTGGACGACGCCGATGAGCTCCTGGAGCCGATTGCCGACCCCGAGGCGCAGACCGGTATCGATCTCGGTCTCAAGTCGTTCGCGGTGCTGCGCGGCGGCAAGGTCATCGATTCGCCGAGGTTTTTCCGCAAGCTCGAACGCAAGCTGAAGAAAGCCCAGCGGTCCCTGTCGCGCAAGCAGCAGGGCAGCGCGAACCGGGCCAAGGCCCGCCTCCGCGTCGCGAAGATTCACGAGAAGATCAAGGACACCCGCGCCGACTGGGTGAACAAGCAGGTCAATACGCTGGTGAGCGAGAACCAAGCTCTCTATGTGGAAGACCTGAATGTTCGCGGGCTCAGCCGGGGTCGGGCCGCCAAGTCGGTGCAGGACGCCTCGTTCGGGATGTTTTTGACCCGGCTCGAATCCAAAGCCGCACGGGCCGGACGCGCCTTCGTGAAAGTAGACCGGTTCTTCCCGTCCACGCGTCTGTGCTCGGCCTGTGGTGCCCTGACCGGACCCGGCGGGCTGGACGGATTGAAGGTCCGGGCGTGGGCGTGCGGCTGCGGCGCGGTGCATGACCGGGATGCGAACGCCGAGATCAACATCAGGCGCGAAGGTCGGCGTCTGGTGGCCGCCGGGCAGGCGGACACCTGAAACGCTTGTGGAGCGCGGGTCAGACTCGGATAGCGCGAGCACCGCGTGTTGAAGCAAGAACCCTCCCGTAGCGCCGTCGTTCTCAGCGGCGGCCAAGCCGGGAATCCCCGCCCTGAAAGACGGGGAGGATGTCAATGTTCTCGACGATGGATCCGCCAAAGTATTGGAGGCGATCATGGCAACCACCAAGTTCGAATACCACTCGGAGTGGACCGACCGTCTTCGCGCAGAGGGTGTGCTCGAGGAAGCGCGCAGATCATTGCTCGCCGTCCTCGAACAGCGGTCCTTGACCGTCTCTTCTGAAACCCGCGCGTTCGTCGAGTCGTGCGACGACGTGGAGCGTCTCCACGCTTGGCTGCTCGCCGCCGTGACCGCCGAGAGCCTGGACGAGGTATTCGGCGTCGATCACGACATCCGGCGGACGTATTACGGAGATGCCGCCACGGAATGAGAGGCCTATAAAGGGGCCGGGCGCTGTGTGAGCTCATGAAACATGAGCTCACACAGCGCCCGGCCCCTTTCAAGTCTTCCGGGTCAGTTCTCCACTCCGAGGATCGCGGCGACCTCGGCCCTGAGCGCCGCGATGCTCGCTCGGGCCCGCTCCCTCGCCGCCGCGAGATCGCCGCCGGCGTCCTCGCGCACCTCCAGATACGCCTTCAACTTCGGCTCGGTGCCGCTCGGGCGGGCCACCACCCTGGCGTTCGCCGTCTCGACCGTCACCACGTCGGCGTCCGGCAGCCGGTCGTCGTACCCCGTGACCGGCTCGTCCAGCAGACTCGTCGGCCGGTGCGCCCGCAGCCGCTTCATGCACGCCGCGATCTCGCTCAAGTCCTCCACCCGGACCGAGAGCTGCCCGGTCTCGAAGACCCCGAACTCCTCGGCCAGCTCGTCGAGGCGGTCGGCCAGCGTCGCCAGCTTCGCGGCCTGGCCTGCCGCGATCTCCGAGACCACCAGTGCCGCCGAGATCCCGTCCTTGTCCCGCAGGAACTGCGGCGCCACGCAGTAGCCCAGCGCCTCCTCGAACGCGAACGCCAAGTCCGCACCGGCACGGGCCAGCCACTTGAAGCCGGTCAGCGTCTCCTCGTAGCCGAAGCCGCGCGCGGCGCACATCGTCTTCAGCTGCGTGGTCGAGACGATCGTCGTCGCGTAAGTCCCGGTGCGGCCCTTTCGCATCCAGTGGTCCGCCAGCAGCACGCCGACCTCGTTGCCCGTCAGCTGCCGCCAAGTGCCGTCACCGTTCGGCACCGCCACCGAGCAGCGGTCCGCGTCCGGGTCCAATGCGAGCGCCACGTCGGCGCCCTCCTCGGCCGCGAGGGCCTTGAGCAGGTCGATCGCGCCCGGCTCCTCGGGGTTCGGGAACGCCACGGTCGGGAAGTCCGGGTCCGGATCGGCCTGAGCCGGCACCAGCTTCGGCGCGCCGAAACCGGCGCGCTTCATCGCCCGCACCAGCGTCTCGCCGCCGACACCGTGCAGCGGCGTCGCCACGGCCGCCAGCCGCTTCGGGTCGTCCGGGTCCACCACCGAGACGACCGCGGCCAAGTACCGGTCCACGATGTCGTGGCCGAGCACCTCTCCTTCGTCTCCCAGCGGGATCTCCGACAGCGGCCCCAGGGCCGCGATGGTCCGCTCGATCTCGGTGTCGGCCGGCGGCACGATCTGCGCACCCGCGCCGAGCTCGCCGCCCAGCTCCCGTCCGAGGTACACCTTGTAGCCGTTGTCCCGGGGCGGATTGTGGCTGGCGGTCACCTGCACGGCCGCGGCGGCGTCCAGCTCGGTCACCGCGAACGCCGTGATCGGCGTCGGCAGCGGCCCCGGCATGACCAGGGCCCGCCTGCCGGTCCCGGTGACCACGCGGGCGGTCTCGGCGGCGAAGTCGCGGCTGCCGTGCCTCGCGTCGTAGCCGATGACCACCGGTCCGTCGGCGCCCTTGGCGTCCAGCCAGTTCGCCAGTCCCGCCGCGGCACCGCGCACCACGGCGCGGTTCATGCCGTTGGGGCCGGCCCGGAGCGGGCCGCGCAGCCCGGCGGTGCCGAACTCGAGGCGGCCCGAGAACCGGTCGGCCAGTTCCTCGGCCGAGTCGGGGAGCGCGTCGAGCAGGCGGTAGAGCTCATCGCGGCTGGCCTTGTCGGGGTCGTCGGTGATCCAAGTGAGCGCCTCGGCGCGGAGCGCGTCGAGGACTTCGGTCACTTCTCCTTTGTGCGCGGACTCCATGCCGAAATCCTCGCATACCCGAACCCGCAGGGGCGCATGTTGCGCAGCGTGTGGCATCAACCGGTTCGGAACGACCGGAGCGCCTCGTCGTAGATCTCCTGTGATAGATCCCAGCCGTCGGCCGGCCCGGAGATGAAGACCGAGTACGAAGTCCCGTCCCCGGCGTCCACGATGGCCCAGATCGAGTGGCGCTCTCCGGTGCCGTCGTTGTTGACGCCGGTGTACTCGAGCACGGTGCCGCTCATGCCGCCGAACTCGACCGGCTCCAGCCGCACCTGCTCCAGGTCGCTCATCTCGGAGGGGAGCCCGTCGTAATAGGAGCTGAGGTACTGCTCGGGGTCCGGCAGGCCGCGGTCCGACCCGGAGTAGAACCGCACCCAGTGGCTCTCGTCGTCGAGGTTGTAGTAGCCGACGAAGTCGTCGCCCGCGAAGCCCTCGCCCCATGTGGACGGATAGTTGACGCTGAAGCCGCCGCCCTCGTGCGTGGCGGTCTCGAAGCTCGGCGCGGTCTCCTCCGGCTCGCCGCCCCCCTCTTCGGGGGAAGCGGGGGCCTCCGGCGAGGTCTCGGCGGTCGGCTGCTCCTCGGCGCCGCCTCCGCCGTCGCCGGCGAACTGCCACAGGTACAGCATGTAGCCCAGACCGAGCACGACCAGCAGGACCACCGCCGCGATCGCGACGTTGCGGCCGGTGTTCGACTTCGGTTCCTCGCGCGGCTCCGGCGCCGGGCGTCGTCTCGGCGGCGCCTGCGGCGGCGGTGACAGCTCCTGGTAGCCGCTGGAGGTCGACCTCGGCTCGCTCATCGGCGGCGAGCCCGACGGCATCCCGCCCGCGCCGGCCAGGGGCCCCGACAAAAGAGCGGCCAGCTCCTGACGGACCTGGCCGAGTGGATAGCGCTGATGCGGTTCTTTGGCGAGCATGCCGCCCAGCAGCGATGTCAGGGGGCCGGCGCTGCGAGGGCTCTCGGGCGGGTCCTGGACGACCGCGCGCATCGTCGAGACCGCGTCGCCGCGGTCGAACGGCGGGCGCCCCTCGACGGCCGCGTACAGCGTGACCCCGAGACTGAACACGTCGCTGGCGGGCTCGGCCGGCTGCCCGATCGCGCGTTCGGGCGCGATGTAGTGAGCGCTCCCGAGGACCTTGCCCGGCGTGGTGCCGCCCGACATCTGGTTCATCTGCGCCGCGCCGAAGTCCGAGAGGACGCACCTGCCGTCGACCGAGATCAGCACGTTTCCGGGCTTGACGTCGCGGTGGATGATCCCCGCCTCGTGCGCGGCCTGGAGGGCCCCGACCAGCGCGAGCCCGATCTTGGCGGCCACGCGGGGCGGCAGGGGGCCGTCGGCGGTGAGGATGTCGGCCAGGCTCCGGGCCTGGAGCAGTTCCATGACGATCCACGGCAGCCCGGAGTGCTCGACGACGTCGAAGACGCGGATGACCGACGGATGCGAGAGTCCGGCCGCGATCTGGGCCTCGCGCCGAGAGCGGTCGATGAGCTGGACCCGCTCGCCCGGCGGCAGGTCGGGTGGCAGGAAGACCTCTTTGAGCGCCACTTCGCGGCGCAGCACGGTGTCGGTGGCCCGCCACACCGAGCCGTTTCCGCCCTTGCCGACCAGGTCGATCAGTTCGTACCGGTCGCCGACCATGTCGCCGGGGCTGGCGTGGTGGCCGGTCGCGGCGGGGGAGTTGTAGCCGAAGGACGCCTGCCGCTGCCCGTGGTCGTCGCCGACCGCGAAGCTCTCGCCGTAGTTGCCGTAATTCCCGTAGGACCCGCTGGCGCCGCCGTACCGGTCGTTGCCGTAGGCGCTCGCACCGCCGTGGCCCGTGCGCCCGTACGAGCTGGACGGATGGGGATCGCGTGCCGGGGGCTCGGAGGGTCCGTATGATGAGGTGCCGTACGCCCCAGAGGGATCGCGGACATAGCGCTGGGAGGGCACAGGACCGGAGCGGGGGTCCTCATAGGCACCGGGACCGCCGCGTCCGTAGTCACCTGAATACGTCATCCGGCTTCTCCTCGCGAGGGATCCTCACTAGTTTGCCGTGTCGTCGCCACCGTCCGCACACTAGCCCAAGTCATGGCTCCGCAAGCGTCGCCAAGAGGCCGAGCCGTGGCTCCGCGGGCACCGCAGTGCCGGGCGGTGCCACGGCGTTCCAGCGGGCGCCGCCGAGTCCGGCCGCGATGGCTCGCGAGCTTCGCCAAGTCTGCCCTCCCTCTGACGCCGTTCAGCCATTAGGATCGCAGCCATGCAGCCGCCACCGCAAGGCCGAGCCGGGATCGAGATCCGGCCCGTGTACGGCCCACAGGACCGCCCGGACGACCTCCCGGAGCGACTCGGCGACCCCGGATCGTTCCCCTACACGCGCGGCGTCCACCCGACCATGTACCTCTCCCGGCCCTGGACGATGCGCCAGTACGCCGGCTTCGCGACCGCCGCCGAGTCGAACCGCCGCTACCGCGACCTGCTCGCGAACGGCACCACCGGCCTCTCGGTGGCCTTCGACCTGCCGACCCAGATGGGCTACGACTCCGACGCCCCCGAGGCCGCCGGCGAGGTCGGCAAGGTCGGCGTCGCCATCGACTCGATCGACGACATGCGCACCCTGTTCGACGGGATACCCCTCGACGAGGTCTCCACCTCGATGACGATCAACGCCCCCGCCGCGGTCCTGCTCCTGCTCTACCAGCTCGTCGCCGAGGAGCAGGGCGCCGACCCCGCACTTCTGCGCGGCACGATCCAGAACGACATCCTCAAGGAGTACATCGCCCGCGGCACTTACATCTTCCCGCCGGCGCCGAGTCTGCGCCTGGTCAGCGACACCTTCGCCTACTGCGCCGAGGTCCTGCCGCGGTGGAACACGATCTCGATCTCCGGCTACCACATGGCCGAGGCCGGCGCGACCGCCGCGCAGGAGCTGGCCTTCACTCTCGCCGACGGCATCGAGTACGTCGACTGCGCCCTCGACGCCGGCCTCGACGTCGACGCGTTCGCCCCGCGCCTGTCGTTCTTCTTCGTCGCCCGCTCGTCGATCCTCACCGAGGTCGCCAAGTTCCGCGCCGCCAGGCGCCTGTGGGCCCACATCATGCGCGACCGCTTCGGCGCCGAGGACCCCAAGTCGATGAAGCTGCGTTTCCACACCCAGACCGCCGGCGTCGAGCTCACCGCCCAGCAGCCCGAGGTCAACATGGCGCGCGTGACCGTCCAGGCCCTCGCCGCGGTCATGGGCGGGACCCAGTCGCTGCACACCAACTCCTACGACGAGGCGATCGCGCTGCCGACCGACAAGTCCGCCCGGCTCGCGCTGCGCACCCAGCAGGTCATCGCCGCCGAGACCGACCTGTGCGACACCGTCGATCCGTTCGCCGGCTCCTACGCCGTCGAAGCCTTGACCGACGCCATCGAGCGGGAGAGCCGTGAGTTGATCGACGCCGTCTTCGCCCACGGCTCGGTCGTCGGCGCGATCGAGGCCGGCTTCCAGAAGGGCGAGATCGAGCGCAGCGCGTACGAGACCGCCAAGCGGATCGACTCCGGCGAGCAGATCGTCGTCGGCGTCAACGCCTACACCGGCAACGGCGACGAGGCCCCCTACAAGCCGCTGAAGGTCGACCCGGCGGTCGAGGCCGCTCAGATCGAGCGTCTGACCCGGCGGCGCGAGGCCCGCGGCTCCGGCGACGTCGAAGCCGCACTGGACCGACTGCGCTCGGCCGCCGCCGGAGAGAGCAATGTCCTTTATCCGATGAAAGAGGCGCTTTCCCTCGGTGCGACGGTCGGCGAGGTCTGCGGGACGCTCGCCGAGCAATGGGGCCGATACGTGCCGGCCGACAGTTTGTAGTCCCATTGTCACCGAATGGTCGAGCCGCACATTCTGTCTGTTTCCGCGATTGAAATCGCGGGTAACACTGGGCGATGGATCGCGGATTGCGGACGCCTCCGATTCCCCGATCCAAAAGTCGAGTCGAAGCCGTAACTTTTCGGTCCGGCAAACGTTATGAAGCATGACGGCGTCGCCGGTCACCCGGCCGGCCGCCGGGCGCGACCATGCGTAACGGTCGATCACCCTGCGTGGCCGGTCGCATTCATGGCTCGCAGACGTCGCCAAGAGTGGCGTTTCGGTTGCACGACAGGGATAGCGTTCGGCCGACCCGGGTTCAGCGGCGCGATGTCGCTCAACCCGGCGCACGCCGCGACGGAGAGCGATCGGGTTTAAGCTTACTCAATCGGTCTCCTTTGGCGCTGATTCACAGGCGCGAATAGAGAGGCGCGAAGGAATGTACACGCTCACTGCGGAGAATGTCGTCGAAATGGGAACAGCCACGAAGTCCAATGAGGTCCCTTTGTCCGGTGCGTCCGCGCCCGAGCCGGGCCTCCTGGTATCCGCTGCGCTGCCTTCGCTCGGCGCCTCATCTGATCCCACCGCATCGGAGCCTTCCGCCATGTCCACATCGCTGCCCGAGTTCCTCGACGCCTGGCTCGACGAGCACTTCGACGAGATCGTCGACGTGCGCCGCCACCTCCACGCCAACCCGCGGCTCTCGCGTCAGGAGCACGACACGGCCGACTTCGTCGCCGCCAGGCTCGTCGAGGCCGGACTCAAGCCGCAGCTGATCCCCGACGGCACCGGGCTCACCTGTGACATCGGCGACGGCGACCACGTCATCGCCATCCGCGCGGACATGGACGCGCTGCCGATCCACGACCCGAAGGACGTGCCGTACCGCTCCACGGTCGACGGGGTCTGCCACGCCTGCGGCCACGACGCCCACACCGCGATCCTCCTCGGCGTCGGCCGCGTTCTGGCCGCCCTCGCCGCCCGCGGCGAACTGCCCGGGCGTTTCCGGCTGGTCTTCCAGCCCTCCGAGGAGCAGTTCCCCTCCGGCGCTCCGACGATGATCAAGTACGGCGCGCTCACCGACGTCGCCGCGATCTTCGCCTTCCACTGCGATCCGCAGTTCCTCGCCGGCCAGGTCGGCGTCCGCAACGGGCCGCTGACCGCCGCCTGCGACGTGATGGAGGTCCGCATGCACGGCAGCGGCGGCCACACCTCCCGCCCGCATCTGACCTCGGACATCATCAACGCCATGGGCCGGGTCATCGTCGACATGCCGGACCTGGTGGGTCGCCGCATCGACCCCCGCCAGGCCGTGGCGATAGTCTTCGGGGCCGTCCAGGCCGGCGAGGCGGCGAACGCCATCCCCGAGGACGCCGTCGCCCGCGCCACGATCCGCATGCAGGGCCGCGAGGCCTGGCAGATGATCCCCGACCTCGTCCAAGAGGTCACGCGCTCGGTCGCCCGCTCGGCGGGCGTCGACTGCGAGATCGACTACCGGCGCGGCGTCCCGCCGGTCGTCAACGACCGGCTCGCCTCGGCCATGTTCGCCGGCGCCACGTCCGCGGCTCTCGGCGAGCAGGCGGTCGCCGAGGCCCCGATGTCGATGGGCGGCGAGGACTTCGCGTACTACCTCGAGCAGGTGCCCGGCGCGATGGCCCGCCTCGGCGTCGGCCGCCCGGGCGTCGAATGCGACATCCACCAGGGCAACTTCGACATCGACGAGGCCGCCCTCGGCCACGGCATCCGGGTGATGACCCACACCGTCCTGGCCGCGGCCGCGAGCCCGGGCTTCTAGTCCGCCAGTGCGCGGTCGGGCCGCCCGAGCAGGCGGAGCGGTCTGTGACGGGGGAATCGCGGGCGAGCCGCTCGGCGCCTCGCCCGCTAGCCGTCAGCGGTGGGGCGTTTGCGCAGCGCTTCGATGTAGTCCTCGGGTGCGCCGGCGGCCTCGGCTGCGCGCAGGATCTCGTCGAGGTACCACTGGCTCGGCATGCCGCCTTCGAACCCGTCGTACACGTACAGCCACACAGGACGATTGGCCTCGAGGGTCGCCGCTATGGAATGCATCTTCCGGTAGAGCCGGGAGTTGAACCCCTCCAGTTCGTCGAGGACCGCCAGATCGGCCGGGTCGAGGTCGTAGAGGGCCACGAAGACGCGTTCGCCCGGCGCCTCGACCACTGTGGCGACGGCCGACTCCCAGCCGAGGTCGGCCCCCGCGAAGGTGAGGCGCCAGCCTTCGAGCCAGCCCGTTCCGACCAGCGGCGAACGGGGACAGGTGGCCCGCATGCGAGCGGGGTCTAGATTCGAGCCGTACGCGGCATAGAGATGCACGACTCGAAGATACCCTTGAACCTGCCCGCACTGAAGCATCCCGCACACTGAAAGGCGCAACCGTGGCACGAGTAGCGATCATCGGCGGAGGACCGGCAGGCTACGAGGCGGCGCTCGTGGCCTCGCAGCTGGGCGCGGACGTCACCCTCATCGAGGCCACGGGAGCCGGCGGCGCGTGCGTCCTGTCCGACTGCGTGCCTTCGAAGACCTTCATCGCCGCCTCCAACGTCCTCACCGAGATCCACGAGTCCACCGCGATGGGCGTGGGAGCGGTCGACACCACCATCGACGCCAAAGCCGTCAACAGCCGGGTCCGGAGACTGGCCACCCAGCAGTCCGCCGACATCGCCCAGAAGCTCGCCGCCGCCGGCGTCGACGTCGTCTACGGACGCGCCGCCCTGCTGGACAACAAGATCAACTACGTCCACCGTGTCCACGTCGTTCCCCTCGAAGGCGAGCCCTACGACCTCGACTGCGAAGCCGTCCTCATCGCCACCGGAGCCACCCCGCGCACCCTGACGTCCGCGCCGACCGACGGCGAGCGGATCCTCTCCTGGCGAGAGCTCTACGACCTCGACGAGCTGCCCGAACGCCTCATCGTCGTCGGCTCCGGCGTCACCGGCGCCGAGTTCGCCTCCGCCTACCTCGCCATGGGCTCGCAGGTCACGCTGATCTCCTCCCGCGACCGCGTCATGCCCCACGAGGACGCCGACGCCGCCGACACGGTCGGCAAGGTCTTCGTCCAGCGCGGCATGGACATCCGGAACCACTCCCGGGCCGCCGCGGCCCGCCGCACCGATGCCGGCGTCGAAGTCGAACTCGACGACGGCACCGTCATCGAAGGCAGCCACGCCCTCATCTGCGTCGGCTCCACCCCCAACTCCGACGACCTCGGGCTGCACGCCTACGGCGTCGACATCAGCGAGCGCGGCTACATCGCGGTCGACAAGGTCTCGCGCACCAACGTGCCCGGGGTCTACGCCGCCGGAGACGTCACCGGCGTCCACGCGCTCGCTTCGGTCGCGGCCATGCAGGGCCGCATCGCGATCTGGCACGCCCTCGGCGAGGCCGTCCGCCCCCTCAAGCTCCGCAACGTCGCCGCGAACGTCTTCACCGACCCCGAGCTCGCCTCGGTCGGCGTGTCGCAGTCCGACGTCGACGACGGCCGCGTCGACTGCCGGACCGTGATGCTTCCGCTGACGTCGAACCCGCGCGCGAAGATGGTCGACCGCACCGAAGGGTTCGTGAAGCTGTTCGCGTGGAACTCCTCGGGCATCGTCGCCGGCGGCGTGGTCGTGGCCTCTCGGGCCTCCGAGCTCGTCCACCCGATCGCCCTGGCCGTCGAGCAGCGCCTCACGGTCGAGCAGCTGGCCCGCACCTTGACGATCTACCCGTCGCTGTCGGGCTCGATCGCCGAGGCCGCCCGGCAGCTCATGGAGTACTGAGGCCCGGTATCGGCCGCGCGGGGCGCGCCCGAGGCGAACGGAGCGTCCCTACCAGCTGTGCGGGACCGGCGTCCCCTCGGTGAACCCGGCGGCCGACTGGACGCCGATGGCTGCGCGCTCGTGGAATTCGGCGAGGTTCGTCGCGCCCGCGTACGTCGCGGCCGACCGGACGCCGGCCACGATCGTGTCGAGCAGGTCCTCCACGCCGGGACGCGACCGTTCCAGGTACATCCGGCCCGTGGAGATGCCCTCCTCGAACAGGGCCTTCCGGGCCTGCTCGAACGCCGAGTCGGAGGCGCTGCGGGCCTTGACCGCGCGCGCCGAGGCCATGCCGAAGCTCTCCTTGTACGGCTTGCCGTCCGCGTCGTAGTGCATGTCGCCGGGCGACTCGTGGGTCCCGGCGAACCAGGAGCCGATCATGACGTTCGAGGCCCCGGCCGCCAAGGCGAGGGCCACGTCCCGCGGATGCCGGACGCCGCCGTCGGCCCACACGTGCTTGCCGAAGCGGCGCGCGGTGGCGGCGCATTCGAGGACGGACGAGAACTGGGGGCGGCCGACGCCGGTCATCATCCGGGTCGTGCACATCGCGCCCGGGCCGACGCCGACCTTGACGATGTCGGCGCCCGCGCCGATCAGGTCGGTCGCGCCCTCGGCGGTGACGACGTTCCCGGCGGCGATCGGGGTGTGCGGCGCCGCGTCGCGCGCCAGCTTGAGCGCGGCGAGCATCCGCTCCTGGTGGCCGTGGGCGGTGTCGACCACGATCAGGTCGGCTCCGGCCTCGACCAGCGAGGCGGCCTTCCCCGCGACGTCGCCGTTGATGCCGATCGCGGCCGCGACGCGCAGTCGGCGCTCGGCGTCCACGTTCGGCGTGTAGAGGGTGTTGCGCAGCGCCCCGGCCTTGGTCAGCACGCCGCGCAGCCGCCCGTCCCCGTCGAGCACGGGGGCGAGTTTGATGTTGGCGTCCTCGAGGATCTCGAACGCCTCGGCGTCGCTGACGCCCTCCCGCAGTGTGATCAGCCGCTCCGAGGCGATCTGCTCGAGCTGGGTGAACCGGTCGACGCCGCGGCAGTCGGCCTCGGTGACCACGCCGAGGGGCCGGTGCTCGGCGTCGACGACGATGACCGCGCCGTGCGCGCGCTTGGGGAACAGCGCGATCGCCTCGGCCACGGTCGCGCTCGGCGGCAGCGTGAGCGCGGTGTCGCAGTCCAGCGGGCGAGACTTGACCTTGGCGATGACGTCGGCGACCACGTCGACCGGGATGTCCTGGGGGATGACCGCCAGGCCGCCGCGGCGCGCGAGCGTCTCGGCCATGCGCCGACCCGAGACCGCGGTCATGTTCGCGGCGATGATCGGGACGGTGTTGCCCGACCCGTCCGAGGTCGTCAGGTCCACGTCCAGGCGCGAAGCCACCGACGACCGGTTGGGGACCATGAAGACGTCCGAGTAGGTCAGGTCGTGGCGCGGCTGGTCGTCGATGAAACGCATGGTCGGGCCCCCATTGCTCGTCCACGGCCGGCGGTCCCCGCCGTGGCTGTCGGCCCGGTGGCGCGCGGCGGATCGCCCGCGGGCACGCCGACCGGCTGCAGGTCAGGCGCCGCGGTCGCGGTGCGACGACACGCGGCGACCTCCATTGTCCCTCGCCGAGAGGCCGAACGTAAGTCCGAGATCCGACAAATCGGGGCCCCGGCCGAGACCACGTCGCCGATGCCCACTTCCAGGCCCGACACGGTCCCCGACTTGTGCGCCTCGATGGGCTGCTCCATCTTCATCGCCTCCAGGACCACGATCGTGTCGCCCTTGACGACGCTCTGGCCGTCCTCGACGGCGACCTTGACGATCGTGCCCTGCATCGGCGAAGGCAGCGAGTCGCCGCCGACGGCCGAGCCGGAGTCGGACTTCTTCTTGGGGCCGCGCTTGCGGGGCTTGGCCGACGAGGCCGGGCTCAGCAGCCCGGCCGGGATGCTGACCTCCAGGCGCTTGCCGCCGACCTCGACGACCAGGCTGGTGCGCTCCTCGGCGGTCTCGCCGACCTCGGCGGCGGCGCCGAACGGCTCGAGCGTGTTGTCCCACTCGGTCTCGATCCACCGGGTGTGGACCTTGAACTGTTCGGCGAAGGCCGGGTCGTCGAGTACGGCCCGGTGGAACGGCAGGACCGTGGGCAGGCCCTCGACCTCCATCTCGGCCAGCGCCCGCCGCGAGCGCCGGAGCGCCTCGTCGCGGCTCGCGCCGGTGACGATGACCTTCGCCAGCAGCGAGTCGAAGTTGCCGTCGATGACGGTGCCGGCCTCGACGCCGGTGTCCACCCGGACGCCGGGACCGGACGGCAGCCCCAGTTTGGTAACGGTTCCGGGGGCCGGCAGGAAGCCGCGCGCGGGGTCCTCGCCGTTGATGCGGAACTCGATGGAGTGACCGCGGGGCTCGGGATCCTCGGTCCGGTCGAGCGCTTCGCCGTCGGCGATGCGGAACTGCTCGCGCACCAGGTCGATGCCGCTGGTCTCCTCCGAGACCGGGTGCTCGACCTGGAGCCGGGTGTTGACCTCGAGAAAGGAGATGGTGCCGTCGGTGCCGACGAGGAACTCGACCGTGCCGGCGCCGTGATAGTCGGCCTCTTTGCAGATCGCCTTGGCGGCGCTGTGGATGGTGGCGCGCTGCTCGTCGCTGAGGAACGGCGCGGGGGCCTCCTCGACCAGTTTCTGGTGGCGGCGCTGCAGCGAGCAGTCGCGGGTGCCGACGACGATGACGTTGCCGTGGGTGTCGGCCAGGACCTGCGCCTCGACGTGGCGGGGCCGGTCGAGGTAGCGCTCGACGAAGCATTCGCCGCGCCCGAAGGCCGCCTCGGCCTCGCGGACGGCCGAGTCGAACAGGTCGGGGATCTCGTCGCGCTCGCGTGCGACCTTGAGGCCGCGACCGCCGCCGCCGAAGGCGGCCTTGATGGCGACCGGCAGGCCGTGGTCGTCGGCGAAGGCGAGGATCTCCTCGGCGTCCTTGACCGGTTCCTTGGTGCCCGGCACGAGCGGCACGTCGGCCCGCATGGCCAGGTGGCGGGCGGTGACCTTGTCGCCGAGGTCGCGGATGGCCTGCGGGGTGGGGCCGATCCAGGTCAGTCCGGCGTCGATGACGGCCTGCGCGAAGTCGGCGTTCTCGGAGAGGAAGCCGTAGCCGGGGTGGACGGCGTCGGCCTCGCTGCGCTCGGCCACGCGCAGCAGCTTGTCGATCCGCAGATAGGTGTCGGCGGCGCTCAGACCGTCGAGGGCGAACGCCTCGTCGGCCAGAAGTGTATGTGGCGCATCGCGATCGCCGTCAGCGTAGACGGCGACGGACTCGTAGCCGGCATCCCGGCAGGCCCGGATGACTCTCACCGCTATCTCGCCGCGGTTGGCGATCAAAACCTTACGCACGCCCGAAGTGTAATGGCCCGGCACCGGAGCCCGAGCCCACGGCCCGTACTCCGAGCCCGCTAAACAGTGACAAACCGGACGGCTTTTATGGAGAGTCGACAGTTCTCTTTGTCGATTTTTTGAGGTGATCTGTCGAACGATCGTTAAGGCGCGGCCGAACCGGGTGGTCCGGCGCACACACCCGGACATCGGTGGGACGACCGCGCCGCGCCGCTCAGCGGAAGGTGCTCTGCCATTGCTCGACCGCGGCGTTGAAGCCCTCGGAACCGATGGCCTCCCGCCACCGCGCCGCCTGCTCGGGGCCCGGCTCGGCGCCGACGTCCATCTCGCCGGTCTCGATCCGCTCGGCGGTCTGCTCGCACCACTCCGCGTCGACCAGCCACAGGTCGATCTGGCGTTTGAGCATGGCCCGCACGTGCGGCGGCATGTACTGCTCCTCGCGGCCCTCCTCGCAGACGCCCGTGGTCCCGGCCAGCAGCGCGGTGAGCGCGTCGATCCTGGTGTAGAGCGTGTCGGCGCGCCGCCGGAGCATGGCGGTGTTCTCGGCTCTGCTGAGGACGTTCGCGAACGACCAGGCGGTGTGGAAGGGGTCGTCGGCGGCCTCGACCTCCCAGAGCTTCTCGCGCAGGAGCCGCTGGAAATCGGCCTCGCCGGAGACGGTGATCCGGTAGGTCGTGCGCGCGGGGCGGTCGTCCACCGACTCGGTCGCCACGACCTCGATCAGGCCGTCGGCGGTGAGCTTCTTGAGAGCGTGGTAGATCGAGCCGGCACCGATCTCGGTGACCCCCGGCATGCGCCACGAGTCGATCTCCCTGCGCACCAGGTATCCGTGGACCGGGCCGAGCCACCTGACCAGGCCGAGAACGATAAGGCGCGTGCTCCACATGCCCCAGATATTATACCTTTGACTATTCCGATCTCGGCTCGGATACCAGGTTGCCGCCAATTGAAAGCCCCGTTTATAGTCAAGCTTGAACAAGGAGCGCGACCGTTCCCCGTCGCGGCGCACCCACCAGAAACCCACCCGTGAGGTACCCATGCTCATCGAGACCAAGGGGCTGAAGAAGACCTTCAAGTCCCGCGGCAAGGAAGTCGAGGCCGTCCGCGGCGTCGACCTCTCCGTCAAAGAGGGGGAGATCTTCGGCCTCCTCGGCCCCAACGGAGCCGGCAAGACCACCACGATGCGGATGCTCTCCACCCTCATCGAACCCACCGAGGGCCGGGCCGCCGTCTGCGGCCACGACCTCGCCTCCGACCCCGCCGCCGTCCGACGCGAGATCGGCTACGTCGGCCAGGAAGGCGGCACCTGGCGCGAGGTCACCGCCCGCTCAGAGCTGATCATGCAGGGCCGGCTCTACGGCATGTCCAAGAAGGACGCCTCCGCCCGCGCAGCCGAACTGCTCGAGGTCTTCCAGCTCTCCGACTACGGGGACCGCAACGTCAAGACCTACTCCGGCGGCCAGCGCCGCAGGCTCGACATCGCCCTCGGCGTCATGCACCGCCCCAAGCTCCTCTTCCTCGACGAGCCGACCACCGGCCTGGATCCGCAGTCCCGCGCCCACATGTGGGACGAGGTCCGCCGACTGCGCGGCACCGGCACCGCAGTGCTGCTGACCACCCACTACCTCGAAGAGGCCGACGCGCTCTGCGACCGCCTCGCCATCATCGACCACGGCGAGATCGTCGCCGAAGGCACGCCCGGGGAGCTCAAGAAGGACGTCGCCGGCGACGTGGTCCTCATCGGCGTCACCGAGGCCGAATCGGCCGAGCGGCTCCTGAGCGGCAAGGACTTCGTCCGCGAGATCGAGACGGGCGAAGCCGACCCCGCCACCGGCGTGGCCGAACTGCGGCTCTACGTCGACAACGGCGCCACCGCCATGCCCGAGCTGCTGCGCGCCCTCGACGGCGCCGGCATCGCCGCCGCGTCGATCGAACTGCACCGGCCGAGCCTCGACGACGTGTTCCTGAAGCAGACCGGCCGATCCCTGCGAGAAGAAAAGAACTGATATGAAGGTCCTGCGAGACACCTGGCTGGTCTTCCAGCGCGCGATGCTGCTGAACCTCAAGCAGCCGGTCTGGCTGATCGTCATGCTGGTCCAGCCGCTGTACTTCCTCATCCTGTTCGCGCCCCTGCTCGACAGCTTCGACGGCATGAACATGCCCGGATTCGAACGCGGCGCCATGGAGACCTTCGTCCCCGGCCTGGTCATCATGATGGCGCTGTTCGGCTCCACCTTCGTCGGCTTCGGCATGCTCGCCGAGCTCAAGGACGGCGTCATCGAACGGATGCGCGTCACCCCGGTCAGCCGCCTGGCGCTGCTGCTCGGACGCCTGTTCTCGACTGTCACCACCACCGTGGTCCAGGCGGTCATCCTCGTGGTGCTCAGCACTCTCTTCGTCGGCCTCGAGGTCCAGTGGCAGGGCCTGGGCCTGATGCTGCTCATCATCATCCTGGTCGGCTTCATGCTCGCGGCCCTGTCCTACGGGCTGGCGATCGTCCTCAAGAGCGAGGACGCGATGGCACCGGTCCTCAACACCGTGGTCCAGCCGGTCATGCTGCTGTCGGGGATCATGCTGCCGATGGCGCTGGCCCCCGGCTGGCTCCAGACCGTGGCCGACTTCAACCCGTTCTCTTACGCGGTCAACGCCGCCAGGGCCCTGTTCGCCGGCGACCTGTCCGACCCGTCGATCTGGCAGGCCGGCGTCTTCCTCGGCGCCCTGGCCGTCCTCGTGATGGCCTGGTCCACCAGGAAGTTCTCCAAGGCCGTCGCCTGACCGGCCGAGCCACCGACTCAGAGACGCCGAAAGAGCCGCGGCCCGGTGGCCGCGGCTCGTTCGGCGTTCGAATCGCTAGAGCGCCTCGACGCCTTCGGCGCCGCGCATCGCGCCGCGGGTGTCCAGCACCATGACTCCCTCCGGGAGCGCCTCGCGGCGGTACTCGCTGTGGTTGGTCAGCACGATCACCAGATCGGCCTTGGCCTCGCCGAGTTCGGTGACGCGTTCGATCTCCCGGCCCGCCACACTCCAAGAGGACACGTGCGGGTCGTGGTAGGCCAGTTCGGCCCCGGCGTCGAGGAGTTTCTTGGCGACCGGTTCGGCCGGCGACTCGCGCTGGTCGGCGATGTCGGGCTTGTAGGTGACGCCCAGCAGCAGCACGCGGGAGCGCGAGAGCGCCTGCCCGTTGCCGTTGAGCCGTGCCATCGCGCGGGTCACCACGTACTCGGGCATGCGGTTGTTGATCTCCTGGGCCAGCTCCACGAACCGGAACGGGTAGCCGAGGGTCCTGACCTTGTACGACAGGTAGTTCGGGTCGATCGGGATGCAGTGCCCGCCGACTCCGGGCCCGGGATAGAACGCCTGGTAGCCGAACGGCTTGGTCTTGGCCAGGCCGATCGCGTCCCACAGGTCGACCCCGAGCTCGCGGCAGAAGACGGCCATCTCGTTGACCAGCGCGATGTTGACGTGCCGGTAGGTGTTCTCGAGCAGTTTGGCCATCTCGGCCTCGCGGGTGCCCTTGGCTTCGACGACGGTGTCGATGAACCGTCCGTAGAGTTCGGCGGCCGCCGCGGTGCACGCCGGGGTGAGGCCGCCGACGACCTTGGGGGTGTTGACGATCCCGTAGACGGGGTTGCCGGGGTCGACGCGTTCGGGGGAGAAGGCCAGGTGGAAGTCGGCTCCGGCGGTGAGTCCGCTCTCCTCGAGGATCGGCGCGACGACCTCTTCGGTGGTGCCGGGGTAAGTGGTGGACTCCAGGACCACGAGGCAGCCGCTCCGGAGGTGCGCGGCGGTCGAGCGGGCGGCGGAGACGACGGCGGCCAAGTCGGGCCCGCCGGACTCCGACAGGGGCGTGGGCACGCAGATGACGACGGCCTTCGCCCGGGCCTGCACCGAGGCATCGGTCGAGGCGGTGTAGCCCTGGTCGAGCATGGTGGCGAGCTCGGCGTCGGAGACGTCGTCGATGTGGCTGCGGCCGGCGTTCAGGGCGTCGACCACCTCTTGGGAGCGGTCGAGGCCGACGACGGCGAGGCCTTCGGCCGCGGCGGCCTGGGCCAGCGGCAGGCCCACGTAGCCCTGCCCTACTACGACCAGGTCGATCGGAGTCCCGGTCGGGTTCTCATTCGATGCCACAGCGGAGTCCTTTGCGCTTCAGTGCGGGGTGTCGTCGAACATGCGGAATTCGAGATTAACAACGGTGCGCGCGTCAAAGCGGTGCAGGGCGGTTCGGGAGCGGTGTTTCGCAACTGTTCACCTTGCGACCATTTCTCGGCAACGTAATGGTCAGTTGGTTGATCGGTTAACCTTTCGATCGGCCATTGTTCACCTGAATTTGGAATTGCTCGGCGTGTCGCGGACCGGTGTCGAAACGGCGGTGCGAATGGCCCGCTCACATGGCGGAATGCGATTTCCCAGGCCGACTCGCGGACGTATTCGATGTCCACTGCCGGTGTTCCGTTCAGGTTACTATCACTTCATGCCGTCTTTGAGCATCGTCATTCCCGTCTTCCGAGCCGAGGATTACCTCGCGGGATGCCTTGACAGCATCGTCGAAGGCGGCGGGGACGAGCTCGAGGTCATCATCGCCGACGACTGCTCGCCGGACGGATCGCGCACGATCGCCGAGGCCTACGCCCAGAACGACGCCCGCATCCGCGTGGTCTCCACGCCGGGGAACGCCGGCTCGGGGCCGGCCCGCAACTTCGGCCTGACCCACGCCAAAGGCGACTACGTGTGGTTCGTCGACGCCGACGACGAACTCAAGCCCGGGGCGGTGGACCGCGTCATCGCGGCCGCGCGCGGCGCCGACAACGGCCCGGACGTCATCCTCGTCCAGCACGAGAAGGTCCGCGACACCGGCGCGGTGGAGGTCGGCGAACTCGCGGAGCTCGCCGGGCGCTGCCCGGTCGACCCGGCCGACTTCACTCTCGCGCAGTGGCCCGGCATCGTCGACTACACCCACACTCCGTGGACCAAGGTCTCCCGGCGCGACTTCCTGACCGCCATCGACCTCGACTTCCCGTCCGGCTGGTACACCGACATCCCCTGGACCTACGGCCTGTTCCGCCGCGCCGAGCGCATGGCGGTGGTCACCGAGTGCTGCTACCAGTGGCGTCAGCGCGCCGGCTCCTCCATCACCCGCACTCGCGACGACCGCCACTTCGACGTCTTCACCCAGTGGCAGCGGGTCTGGGACGACTTCGAGAAGGTCGACGACACCGGCGTCCGCGTGGCGCTGTTCAACCACATGGTCTGGCACCTGCTGCTGGTCATCGGCAACACCGAGCGCGTCGAACCGAAGCGGCGCCGCGAGTTCTTCCACCGCACCTCGGAGCTGTACCGCCGCCATCACCCCGGCCCGGAGGCGTGGCGTCCCTCCTCCGGTGTCACCGGCCTCAAGCAGCGTCTGCTCGCGGCACGCGCCTATGTCGGCTACGAACTGCTGCGCCAAGGCTGGCGGCTCGGTCAGTGGACCGCCAGGGCATGGCGCCGCGGCGGCCACAGCGAACGCCCGGCCACCGGCTCGGCCTCAGCCGCGCCCGGCGAGGCGACGGAGGACGCCGCGCATCCGGCCGCGCATACCGTCGCCGGCCCGTCGTCGCGGTCGCGCGGTTCCTGACCGCTTCGCGGACCCGCCGCTGAGCGCCTCCGCCAGGGGCCCTTCGGCGACCTTCTCGGCCCCCCACACCTCGGTGATGTCGACGCCCAAGTGGTCGGCCCGCGCTTTGGCGGCGGTCCGCTCGAGTCGCGCCACGCCGTCGTCGACGGCCACTTCCAGCAGCCCGAGCCGTCGCTCGTTGGCATGCGCGATGAGCAGCCGCAGCGCTTCGGCGACCGGACGGGCGCCGACGGGCAGCCAGATCCGGTACGGGACGCTCTGGTCGATCTCGGCCCGCGAGGCGAGCCGCACGCGCGGTTCACCCCGGTATGCCTCGGCCAGCAGCCGCAGGTCCAAGTCGGGGTCGTCGAGCGGAGCATGGCGGTGCGGCAGCGCTCCAGGCCATTCGCCGATCAGCGTCACCCGCACGTCCGGCACCGCCCCGGCCAGCACCCGGTCCGCGCAGGCCTCGGCGCCCGGACCGGCTTCAATGAAGACCTCGGCCCGCGGCGTCGCCCAGGACCGCTCCGCCCGGGGCCGTTTCGCGTCCAGCTCGGGCACCCGGTTGGCGATGTGCGGCTTGCGGTAGCGCTTGGCCAGATCGCCGCGGGCGGTGATCTGCCGCGGCCCCAGATGCCAGGACGAGGAGGCCGCGTCCGGCACGAACGCCGCGCCGGCCTGGTGGAGCCGGTATCCGAAGATCGTGTCCGATCCGAGAATGACGTCCGCGTCCATGCCCCCCGACGCCTTGTACAGCGCCCTAGGGACCGAGAAAGAGGCCCCTACCAGGACGCGGAAGGCCCGGTGGTCGGCGTCCTTGAGGTCGTCGGTGCGATCGATGATCGTCTCGATCCACTGCGGCTCGGACGATTCGCGGTCGAACAGCTCCTGCGCGCGTCCGTCCTTGACCGCCTCGTACACCGTCTCGGGATCGAGGTCGCCGGGACGGTAGTCCACGAAGCGCTTGTGGCCGAGCACCGCGAGGTAGTCGGCCGCGTGGTGCCAGCGCATCTGCGACTCGACGTGGTCGCCGAACGCGAGCATGTCCGAGTCGAGGCGCAGGATCACATCGCCGTCGGCGCGTTGGACCCCGGAGTTGGTGGCGTGGGCCGAGGCCCAACCGCCCGGCAGCGGTGGCACGATCCGGGCGGTCTTGGGGCGCAGATCCGGCAACCGGAGCGGTGGCGCCGAACCGTCGTCGACGACGACCACCTCCAGCAGTTCCTCGGGGTAGGACTGCGCCGCGAGCGCGGCGAGGACCACATCGAGTCGCTCCTGATGCCCGTGGGCCGGAATGACGACGCTGACGCTCAGCCGCGGCGACCACTCGCCCGAGGGCGGGGACAGCGTCCCGTAGTCGTTGCCGCGGATGTTCGGACCGGCCATGGCCGACTCCTATCGCTTCACGATGCTGCGCAGGCGCGCACGCTGGCGGGCGTTGAAGAACCGGCGGACGAGGCGGCGGGCCAGGTCCGTCGGCGGAGGAGTGAAGGCGGTGTTGCCGGGTTCGGGTGCCGCCAGGCCGCGGTGCGCGACGGCGCCCCAGATGCCGGCGACGACCTGGTCGAGGTCGCCGTCGCCGCCGGTGATGTGGCGGGCGCGGGCGAAGGCGGCGGTGCGTTCGAAGCGGGCCGGTCCGGCTCCGGGAAGCTCGGCGAGGACCAGGCCCGCGTCCTCGCGGGTCGCGGTGGCCAGCAGTTTGGTCATCGAGTCGGGCCGCAGCGGCACCGGACGCGGCAGCAGCAGCCGGTAGGGCACGGCCGGGTCGGTCTCGGGCGCGTCGGTGGCGATGCGGACGCGGGACTCGGCGTCGTACATCTCCTCGATCAGGCGCAGTTGCGCGCCGGTTCCCGAAAGAATCGCCTCACGGTCGTGCCGGGGCGGGTCCTGGTCGGTGACCAGGGTGATGCGGAGGTCGGCGTCGGCGCCGGCCAGGAGTGGGGCCACGGCGGCGTCGACGTCGGCGACGGTGGCGTCGCCGACGTCGATCAGGACGTCGACCAGCGGGACGCGCCAGGCGCGAGGCGGTGCGGTGCGGCGCATGCCGTGCAGTGGGACGCGCTGGGCGATGTAGGGCAGGCGCTGCAGGCGGCCCTCGGCCTCCTTCTCCTGCATCTGGGGGAAGCCCAGGTGCCAGGCCGATGAGTCGGTCTCGGGCACGAACACCGCTCCGGCCTGGGCGAGGCGGTAGGCGAACTCGGTGTCGCTGCCCAGGCGCAGGCCCGTGTCGAGGCCGCCGACGGTCTTGAAGAAGTCGCGGTGGAGCGACCCGGTGGCGCCGATGAAGACGCGGTAGTTGCCGGGGTGGTGGGCGGTCAGGCCGTCGGTGTCGGCGATGACGTTCTCGATCCAGTGCGGCCGGGACGATTCGATCTCGTACAGCGAGTGCCCTTCACCGCAGACGATCTTCTCGTAGACCTGCTCGGGGGTCCGCTCTCCGGGGGCCCAGTCGACGAAGCGCTTGTGTCCGAGGACGGCCAGGTAGTCGGCGGCGTGGTGCCAGCGCATCTGGGCTTCGACGTGGTCTCTCCAGGGGACCATGTCGGCGTCCAGGCGGAGGACCACCGCGCCGTCGGCGGCGGCCACGCCGGTGTTGACGGCGTGGGCCGAACCCCAGGACTGGGGATTGGCGACGACCAGGCGGGTGCGTTCCGGTCGCAGGTCGGGCAGACGCAGCGGCGGTTCGGAGTTGTCGTCGACGACGATGACTTCGGTCAATTCGGCCGGATAAGTCTGGGCCGCCAGCGCCGCCAGGGTAAGGTCGAGTTTCTCCTGCCCGCCGTATGCGGGTATGACTACGCTCACTTCGAGGCTCGGCCGCCAGTCCGTGGCGGTCGGCGGATGCAGAGCCCTATAGTCGTTCCGGACGATGCGAGGGCGTTTTGGTGAGTCGTTCATTTCGGGCTCACAATAGCTCGCCGGCATTCGGCGACATATGGCGGGCGTCCGGTTTGATCGCCGTTTACGAAACTGAAGACAATTGTTTGAATTCAATTCATGATAGTCGCGGTCGGCGCCGCGGCGGCCATGCCGAATTCGACCTGGAGACGCGGACTTCATGAACTTCGACGACGAGACCGAGCGCTACCCGGCCCGCCTTACCGACGACCATTTGTCGCGTGCCCGGAATCGTCGCCCGGGCACTCTGGTAGCGACGGCCCTGCGCACTCGCTCTCGGAGCGCACGGCACCTGCTCGCCCGCGCCGCCTCCCGCGAATTCAGTCTCGACCGGCTGCTGGAAATCGCCCGATCGGGCGAACCGCGCGGCTCCATCGACCCCGGCGGACTCTGCGACCTCGCGCGCGTCACCGCCCTCCAATTCGGCACCGAAGACGATCGCCGCGAAGCGCTCGCACTCTACGATCTGGCGGTCCGCATCGCCGGACACCGGCGCATCCCCGGCAGCCACCAGGCCCTCCACGCCCAGCTCGCCCTCATCCTCGGCCGACTCGACCGCGTCAGGTCGCTCATGCGCCGCTACAAGCGCATGCCGCGGCTCGAGCGCGCCGCCCTCGAAGCCGACCTCGCCCACCCCGACCGCGGCGGCGACCGGCGCGCCTGGATCCGGCACCTCGCCCACCTGTGCGACCAACCGGCCCTGCGCCTGGACCCCGAGCCCGGTCCGAGCTGGTTCGACCGGCTGCGCTCCGGCTCGGCTCCCGCGATCGACTCGGGCCCCAAGGTCTCGGTGGTCATGACCGCATACCGGCCCGACCACGCCCTGCGCACCGCCGTCCGGTCCCTGCTCGACGGCACCTGGAGGAACCTAGAGATCCTCGTCGTCGACGACGCGTCCGGGCCCGAGTACGACCCGATCCTCGACGAGGTCGCCGCTCTCGACGACCGCGTCCGCGTGCTCCGCCAGTCGGTCAACGGCGGCACTTTCCGCGCCCGCAACACCGCCTTCGACGCCGCCACGGGCGACTTCATCACCGGTCTGGACTCCGACGACTGGGCGGCCCCGGGCCGCCTCGCGAACTCGATCGCTCCACTGCTGGACGATCCGGCGCTCCAGCTGACCCACTCCGAAGCGTTCCTGTTCGGCGAGGATCTCACCGCCACCCGACCAGGGCGGGTCCTGACCACCGTCTCCACCGCCTCGATGATGTTCCGCCGGAACGTCCTCGACCGCGTCGGCTACTACGACGAGGTCCGCAAGGGCGCCGACACCGAGTTCCTCCACCGTGTCGCCGCCGCCTTCGGC
The DNA here is from genome assembly GCF_054779575.1 of Glycomyces halotolerans. Lineage (NCBI taxonomy): Bacteria > Bacillati > Actinomycetota > Actinomycetes > Glycomycetales > Glycomycetaceae > Glycomyces > Glycomyces halotolerans. The sequence goes on along the minus strand of NZ_BAAGXZ010000012.1, from coordinate 74,601 downwards.
AAAGAGGCCGTACTGCGCCTCCACGGCCGGTGCGACACGCTCATGCGCCAGGCCCCCGGTTCGCTGTCCCGCGACGAGTTCGGCCCCGGCTGGAAGCACCCCTCCCGCCGCGCCTACCAGTCGGCCTACCCGCTCTGGCACCAGGAGATCGCCGCCGGAACGGCCGATCCCTACCTGCCGCGCAACCCGAGCCACCGGCCCTTCTGGGCTCCTTACCACACCGCCGTGGCCGGACGCGACCAGCGCCGCCGCCGGTTCGACATCGTCTTCACGCTCGACTGGCGGCCCTTCGGCGGCCCCCAGAAGTCCACCATCGAGGAGATCAAGGCGCTCAGCGGCCAAGGCCTGCGCCTGGCGGTCATGCACCTGGAGTCGTGGCGGCACATGACCACCGAGGACCGGCCCATGTGCGCACCCGTCCAGCGGCTGATCAACGAAGGCGTCGTCGACCAGGTACTGCCCACCGACGACGTCGAATGCGACCTCATGGTCCTGCGCTACCCGCCGATCCTCCAGTACCGCTCCGGCGAGCGCTCACAGGTCCGGCCCGAGCGGCTGATCGTCCTCGCCAACCAGGCGCCGGCCGAACGCGACGGCTCCGACACCCGCTACATCCCCGACGCCTGCCACGCGAACGCCCGCGAGATGTTCGGCGTCGAACCGCTCTGGGTGCCCCAGGGACCACAGGTGCGCGAAGCGCTGTCCGGCCTCACCGCCGGCAGGCTCGCCGGCTTCGACATGCCCGGCATCATCGACGACGCCCAGATCGCGCCGCCGCGCACCGGTTTCCGCTCGATCATGCCGGTGGTCGGCCGGCACTCGCGCGACGACCGGACCAAGTGGCCGGCGGCCGAGGACCTCTTCACCGTCTACCCCGGTGACGGCCGCTGGGACGTGCGCGTCATGGGCGGGGTCAAGACCGTCCGCCTCCTCACCGGCAAGGACGCCCCGCCCGAATGGACCTGTTACGGGTACAACGAGACCGACGTCGAGTCCTTCCTCTACCAACTCGACTTCTGGGTCTACTTCCCCCACCCCAGGCAGTACGAGGCCTTCGGCCGCGCCGCACTCGAAGCGCTCGCCTCCGGCTGCGTCGTGGTCCTGCCGCCGCGATTCGAGGCCACCTTCGGCGACGCCGCGCTGTACTGTGAGCCCGCGGAGGTGGTGGGCCTGGTCGACGCCCATTACGCCGATCCCGAGCGCTTCCTGGCGCGCAGCGCGCTCGCCCAGCAGCGGGTGCGCGAGCGGTTCAGCCACGACTCCTATCGCAAACTCGTGTCCGACGTCCTGTCGGACACGGCCGACGTGTGAAGGTTCCGCCAGTGAGAACACTGATCAAAGCCGTTTACAACCGCCTGGGACGCCCGCCGCTGCGGCGCCTCGCCGCCGTCTGCGGCCTGGTCGCCGCCGGCACCCTCGTGGCCGTGGCGCTCTTCGGCGACCAGCGCCTGGTGTCGTCGCTGTCCCTGCTGATGAGCCTGCTCACGCTCGCCGGAGTGGCGCTGGCCTGGTACGAGGCCCGACGAGCCCGCCGAGACACGCTCGCCTCGAACGAGCGCGCCGAGGTGACCTTCCGTCGGATCCTGGCCGCCATCGAGGTCGAACGCCTGGCCGCCGAACGCCGCAAAGCGTCCGGCATAGTGCCCGTTCAGGAGCACAACCGGTTAGAACCGGCCATCCTCCCGACCCGACTCGGCCGCCACCGTCCGGTCGGGGGCGAGCGGTAGTATTGGCGCGCCGCATCAACCACCTGTTCTGGGAGGCAGCCCCCATGGAGGAACCGATCATCCAGGCTCGGAACCTCGGAATCCGCTTCGCCAAAGGCAAGCAGAAGAAGGGCCGGGTCAAGGACCTTTTCGTCCGGCGCTCGGCCAACAAGCAGGGCGCCGCCGCCGAGGACTTCTGGCCACTGCGCCACGTCGACTTCGACATCTTCGCGGGCGACTCGGTCGGCATCATCGGTCGCAACGGCACCGGCAAGTCGACGCTGCTGCGCCTGATCACCGGCGTGCTCATCCCCGACGAAGGCTACGTGCGCCGCGAAGGCCGCGTCGCCCCGCTCATCGCGCTCTCCGCCGGCTTCTCCGGCGACCTCACCGGCCGCGAGAACGTCAACCTGGTCGGAGCGCTCCACGGCATGACCAACAAGGAGATCAAGGCCAAGTTCGACGAGATCGTCGACTTCTCCGAACTCGAGGACTTCATCGACACTCCCGTCAAGCACTACTCCTCCGGCATGAAGGTCCGGCTCGGCTTCGGCGTCATCACCCAACTGCCGCACCCGATCCTGCTGGTCGACGAGGCCCTCGCCGTCGGCGACGCGGCCTTCAAGAAGAAGTGCCACGGGGTCATCCGCGGACTGCTCGACGAGGGCCGCACCCTCGTGTTCGTCTCCCACTCCGAAGGCGACCTCAAGAAGTACTGCGAGCGCGGCATCTTCCTCGACACCGGTCGCGTGGTCACCGACGGCACCGTCCAAGAAGCCCTCGACTCCTACAAGAAGGCCGAGGAGGCCGAGGCCAAGCGCAAGGCCGAGAAGAAGAAGCAGCGGGCCGCGCAGCAGGCGCAGCCGGCCAAGGCGGCTTCGTGAGCCGAGCCGTCATCCTGCCGGCCGGCGGCGGCTCCATCGAAATCTCCAGCGATCTCACCGTCCTCGACCGGCTCATCGCGCAGATCCGCGAAGCCGGATGCGAGGACGTCACCGTCCTGCACCGGCCCGGCACCGACCCCACCGCCAAGGCCGCGCAGATCGAATCCGCCGACACCGCCGCCGACCTCGCGCACCTCGCCGAGATCGCCTTCGAGGGCCCCGGCCACCTCTACCTGGTCCACGCCGACCTCGTGGCCTCCCAGACCACCGTCGCCGCCGTCCTCTCCGACTCCTCTCGGCGTTCGGGCGTCCTGGTCGGCACCGACGACCCCGCCGCCGCGCCGGTGAGCGTCGAACGCGGCCTCGTCACCGGCCCCGGGCCCGGACCGGCCCGGCTCGGCGGCCTCGCCAAAGTCTCCGAAGCCCACCTCAGACGCCTGCGCCGCCATTGGCCGGACCGGAACATGCCCGGTCCCGCCGCCGGTGACGCCTTCGAAGCCGTGCTCGCGGCCCTCCACGCCCGGGCGATACCCGTCACCGCCTACAAGACGCCGGGCCTGCCTCACCGCCAGGTCCGCGACGCCGAAGAGGCCGAGCGGACCATCGCCGAGTTCGAAGCGGTCGACATCGACGCCTGGCGGCTGCGGAACGCCGTCAAACACGACGACGACCTCTTCGCGACCTACGCCGTCTCCTCCTGGTCGCCGAGGCTCGTCACCTTCGCCGCCCGCCTCGGCCTGCAGCCGACCACCATCACCTGGGTCTCCATCGCCCTCGCCCTCGGCGCGGCCGGCGTCTTCGCCACCGGCTTCAGCCCGTGGTACCTCCTGGCCGCGGCCCTGATGTACTTCAGCTTCGTCCTCGACTGCGTCGACGGCCAGCTCGCCCGCTACTCCCAGAACTTCTCCTCCTTCGGCGGCTGGCTCGACATGATGGCCGACCGCGGCAAGGAATACGCCATATACGCCGGGCTCGCCGCCGGAGCCGCCCTCGACGGGAGCACCGCCGCGGCCTGGGGTCTCGCCATCGCCGCCATGACGACCCAGACCGTCCGGCACACCGCCGACACCTGGTACGCCGTCCTGCTCGACACCGCCGTCGTCCGGCGGGCCCGCAAACGCGAGACCGCCCCGCCCGTCGGACGCGCCGCCCACCTCGGCCAACGCCTCGGCTCCGCCTCGGAGCAGGTCATGGGCGCCCACCGCTCGCCCCTGTACTGGGCCAAACGCACCATCGTCGCCGGCGTCGGCGAACGCTGGCTCCTGCTGGCCGTGACCGCGTGCGCCTTCGGCCCCCGGACGGCCATCGCCGCGCTTTTGACCTGGCAGCTGTTCGCCCTCGCCTACACCAGCGCCGGCCGGTCCATCCGCACCCTCGCCGCCCGAACCGCCGCCTTGCGCCGCCCCGACAGGGCCGCCCACCGCGACGACGGACTCCTCGCCCGGATCATGCCGCCCAACCGCAACCGGTACTCGAACGTCCCGGCCGTCTCGACCGCCTTCGCGGTCGCCGCCGCGGCGGTCGCCGTATGGCGCGCCGCCGACGGCTCCGCGCCGTGGATTCCCCTCATCGTCGCCGCCGTCGCCGTGGCCGCCGGCCTCGCCTCGGCCCGCTCCGACCACGACGGCATCTTCGACTGGCTCGTCCCCGCGGGACTGCGCGCCGTCGAACTCGGCGTCATCACCGCAGCCGGCCTCGTCGCCGACGTCCCCTGGCCGATCCTGTTCGCGCTATTGGGCGTCGTCGCCCTCTACTTCTACGACCTCGCCGCCGGACTCGACAAGGCCGCGTCCCCGGTCAGCCGCCGCGACCTCGGACTCGGTTGGCCCGCCCGCTGTGTCATCGCGATCGGCGCCGCCGCGGTCTCCACGGCGACCGGACCCGTTGCGGCGGCGGCGGTCTTCGCGACGCTGGCCGTCTACATAGCGGGAACGTTCATCGGATCGGTCGTCGTCGGCACCCGACGCGCCGCCCGCGCCTGACATCAGCGGCGCCGAAGCCCCAAGCCCGTCAAGCGAACTCGTCCGAGTTATACCGGGCAACAGGCGGGCGTCCGTGGTGCATTGCAACTAAGGTGTACCTGTGCGCAAGAACCGGCTACTGCGTCTGGTACTCGCCGCAGCCATACTAGGCGCGGTGAGCGCTCTGTCATTCCCTCCGCACACCGATGAGCCTCCGCGGGTCGACTGGACCAACGCGGATGAGACCAACCCGATCTACCCGCCCGAATCCCCCAGCCCCGACTACGACGGCGACGGCACGCCCGACGCCGAGGAATCGGACGGCCCCGGCACGTCCGACGGCGGCGACGGCCCGAGCGGGCCCGCTCCGGAGGGAGACGGCGACGCGGGCGAGCCGGAGGTCGACGAGCCCGGCCGGACCGATGCCGACGGCGGCGACGACGGCGGGCTCCTCGGCCTGCCGCTGGCGGCGCAGGCCGGCATGTCGCTCGGCGTGATCGCGCTGGCGTTCCTGGCGCTGCTGCCCGGGCGGCGAATGCCCGAGCATCTGCGATGACCGCACCGCCGCTGTGCGGGACGGCCGGGTGCGCGGGGTGAGCGGCCTCGCTCATCGGCCCGCCCGTTGGCGGATCGGCTCGGGCGGGCATACGGTTCAACCGTGAGATTGATCGTCGGCATCACCGGGGCCACCGGGGCGGTCTTCGGCGTCCGGATCCTCCAAGCGCTCCGCGAGCTCGAACAGGTCGAGACCCACGTGGTGATCAGCAAGTGGGCGCGCACCACGCTGAAGCTCGAGACCGACTTCTCGGCCGCCGAGGTCGCCGCGATGGCCGATCACAGCTACGGGCCCACCGAGCAGGCCGCGCCCATCGCCTCGGGCTCGTTCCGCACCGACGGGATGATCATCGCGCCGTGCAGCATGAAGACCGTCGCCGGGATCAGGACCGGGTACACCGAGGGCCTCATCGGCCGGGCCGCGGACGTGGTCCTCAAGGAGCGGCGGAAGCTGGTGCTGGTGGCGAGGGAGAGTCCGCTGTCGGACATCCACCTGGAGAACATGCTGGCGCTCTCGCGCCTCGGCGCGGTCGTCATGCCGCCGGTGCCGGCGTTCTACAACCGCCCGCAGAGCGTCGACGACATCGTCGACCACATCGTGGTCCGCACGCTCGACCAGTTCGATCTGCCGAGCCCGAAGGCGCGGCGCTGGAACGGTCTCGGCTCAGACGGGCCCAGCCCATGACGTCGCCGCGCCGGGTACCGGTCTCCGGAGAAGGACGGTCGCGCTGGAAGCCGGTCGCGGAAGGAGGACGGTCGCGGTGGACACGCTGATGTGGGAGGCCAAGGCCCGCTCGGGCCGAGCGCCGGAGCTGCTGCGGTGGGTGCTGGAGGAGGGAACGGCCTCACTGGCCGAGTCGGTGCGCACCGAGGTGTTCACCGCCGCCGACCGGGTCGTGGTGGTCGCCGTCGGCGCCGACGCGCCCAGGACGCTCCCCGACCCCCCGGAGGAACTCGTCGAGCGGCCGCCCCATGCCTGGCCGTTCACCAGGGTCGACGCTGCAGCACGCGCCGACGAGTGATCGTTCCCCGGGACCTCTCCCTCAGGTTCAGCGGCCGATGCCGCGGTAGGTCCAGCCGTGGGCCCGCCACTGCTCGGGGTCGTAGGCGTTCATGCCGTCGAGCAGTCGGCGCTGCGCCACCTGGCGGCCCAGCGCCTCGGGGTCGAGAGTGCGGAACTCCTCCCACGGCACCATCGCGCAGACCACGTCCGCCTCCGACACCGCCTCGCCGAGGGTCTTGACGTACGTCAGCTCCGGGGCCGCCGCCCGAGCGTTGTCCATGCCCTCCGGGTCGTAGACCACGACGTCGGCGCGGGCCTGACGGAGCTTGCGGGCGATGGCCAGGGCGGGGGAGTCGCGGATGTCGTCGGTGTCGGGTTTGAAGGTCGCGCCGAGGTAGGCCACCTTGATCCCGTGGAGATTCGGCCCGGCCGGCCCGACCGGGCGGTCCGCCAGCTCGCTGATGGCCCGGACGGTGTGGACCCGCCTGCGGGAGTTGACCTGGTCGATCTCGCCGAGGAACCGGAAGGACTCCCCGACACCGAGCTCGCCTGCCCGAGTGACCAGCGCCCGCAGGTCCTTCGGCAGGCAGCCGCCGCCGAAGCCGATGCCCGCACGCAGGAACTTGTTGCCGATCCGCTGGTCGTAGCCGATGGCTCGGGCCAGGTCGGTGATGTCGCCGCCGGTGGTCTCGCACAGGTCGGCCATGGCGTTGATGAAACTGATCTTGGTCGACAGGAACGCGTTGGCGGCCACCTTCACCAGCTCGGCGGTCGCCAGGTCGGTCTCCACGACCGGGACCTCCCGGTCCTCGACCGCCGCCAGTTCCAGAATGCCCTTGTGGACGTCGCGCAGCAGCTTGGAAGCCCACTCGCTCGGTGCGGCGTACACGATGCGGTTGGGTCGCAGGACGTCGTGCATCGCGTTGGACTCCTGGAGGAACTCCGGCGACCATCCGACCTCGATGCCGAGCTCCGCGGGCGCGTGGCGGTCGACGATCTCCTGCACCCAGCTCGCCGTGCCGACCGGGACGGTGGACTTGCCCACGATGAGGCACTTGCGGGTCAGATGCCGCGACAGCTCGGTGACGGCCGCTTCGATGTAGGAGAGGTCGGCGCCGTGGTCGCCGGGGCGCTGCGGCGTGCCCACGCAGATGAAGTGCACGTCGGCGAAGTCGGCGACCGCCTGGATGTCGGTGGTGAAGCGCAGGCGCCCCGACTCCAGGTTCTTCTTGAGCAGGTCCGGCAGGCCCGCCTCGTGGAACGGCACGGTCCCCGACGAGAACGAATCGATCTTCGCCTCGTCGACGTCGTAGCCCACCACTTCGTACCCGAGTTCGGCGAAGCAGATGGCGTAGGTGGCGCCGAGGTAGCCGCAGCCGAGGAAGGCGATACGGGGCCGGGTGGTGGTGTTCTGCGGTGTCTCCGTGGTCTGCGTCGCGTTGCCCATCTAATGCGTGCCCTGTCCTTGCTCGTCGTCGGTGGCCGGTGCGGCGGAGTTCGGTGGCCGGCTGTGTCCGCGGGTTCTCACGAATCCTGGGAGCCGCCTGGGGACGCCCACGGTACGCGCCATCGTATATTGAGCTTCACGCGTGAACCCTCGATGACGTTGCAGCGACACTACGGCGAATTCCGGGTGTTCCGTCTCACCGGCACGGCGTCCGATGCGTTAGACTCGCGCTGGATTACTCACGAGTAACACACCTGACCGTCGAGCCGGGAGCCGCCGATGTCCACCGGGTTCAGCCCCTACCAGCTGCCAGCAGAATACTCCGAAATCCGGAGCGCCACCCGCGACGTCTGCGAAACGGGCGTCGCCCCGCACGCCGCCGAGGCCGACGCCACCGCCTCGTTCCCGACCGCGTCGTACGAATCGCTGCGCGCAGCCGACCTCCACGCCCCCCACGTCCCGGCCGCCTACGGCGGCGCCGGCATCGACGCTCTCGGCACCGCGATCGTGATCGAAGAGGTCGCCCGCGCCTGCGCCTCCTCGTCCCTGATCCCGGCGGTCAACAAGCTCGGCACGATGCCGCTGCTGCTCGACGCCTCGGAGGAGCTCAAACAGCGCTACCTGCCGCACGTGGCCTCCGGCGAGGCCATGTTCTCCTACTGCCTCTCCGAGCCCGAGGCCGGATCCGACGCCGCCTCGATGAAGACCCGCGCCGTCCGCGACGGCGACCACTGGGTCCTCGACGGCGTCAAGCGCTGGATCACCGGCGCGGGAGTCAGCCGCTACTACACCGTCTTCGCCGTCACCGAACCCGGAGCCGGACCGCGCGGCATCTCGGCGTTCGTCGTCGAGAAGGACGACCAGGGCGTATCCTTCGGCGCCCCTGAGAAAAAGCTCGGCATCAAGGGCTCGCCGACCGCCGAAGTCTACTTCGACTCGGTCCGCATCCCCGCCGACCGGCTCATCGGCACCGAAGGCCAGGGCTTCTCCCTGGCGATGCGCACCCTCGACCACACCCGCGTCACCATCGCCGCCCAAGCCCTCGGCATCGCACAAGGCGCACTCGACGCGGCCCGCTCCTACGCCGCCGAGCGCGAACAGTTCGGCAAGCCCATCGCGAGCTTCCAGGCGGTCCAGTTCATGCTCGCCGACGCGGCCATGAAGGTCAGCGCCGCCCGCGAACTGACCTACGCCGCCGCCGCCAGGTCCGAGCGATCGGACGCGGACCTGACCTACTTCGGCGCCGCCGCCAAGTGCTACGCCTCGGACGCGGCCATGGAGGTCACCACCGACATGGTGCAGGTCCTCGGCGGCTACGGCTACACACAGGACTTCCCGGTCGAACGCATGATGCGCGACGCCAAGATCACCCAGATCTACGAGGGAACGAACCAGGTCCAGCGGATCGTGATGGCCCGGGAGCTCCTGAACGGCAAGGCCTTCTGAGCCGGACGAGAGCGACGAGGCGGTACAGGACACCCTGAGTGACTACGGCTTCCGAGTCTGAAGTGGGGCGCGCCCTGGACGGGGCGCGCCTTGCCGTGGCGCGGGTCCGCCGTATGCTCCGCGAATGAGCCGTTTGCGACGCCCCCGCCGCGGACCGGCCGTGGCCGCGAGCGACCTCGCCGCGATCCATCGGCTCTGGATCGAAGACCTGGGGTACCAGGATCTCGACGGCGGCATCTACTGGGGCCGCAGCGACTTCGCGATCAGCCGCGCCCGGGACGGCGACGTCCGATTCAGCGCCGCGCTCCAACCGGAGCGGACGACGATCACCATCGCCGTCGACTCCGGCTGCTTCGAGGACAGCGGCGACGACACCTGGTTAGAGCCGGTCTCCCCGACCGCGTAACGCGGGCCCGTGCCCTCTAACCGAGGGTCGACAGGCTCACGGCGAACCGGTGTTCGGCGTCGGTCCACCAGTGCCGCAGCTCGAAGCCGGCCCGCTCCAGCTCGGTCCTCACCGTGCCGTGCCTGAACTTCGCCGAGACCTCGGTGAGCACCTCCTCGCCCTGATCGAAGTGGACCTCCAGGCCCATGTCGGCGATCTTCACCGAGAAGTCCCTGGTCGCGCGCAGGCGCATCTCGATCCGCTCGCGGTCCCGGTCCCACACGGCCACATGCGTGAAGTACTCGGGATTGAAGTCGGCACGCAGCTGCCGGTTGAGCACGCGCAGGACGTTCTTGTTGAACGCGGCGGTGACGCCGGCGGCGTCGTCGTAGGCGTCGATCAAGGTCCGCTCCGCCTTGACCAGGTCCGTGCCGAGCAGCAGCGCGTCGCCCGGTTCCAGCAGGCCGCGCAGGCTCGCCAGGAAGTCCTCGCGCTGCTCCGGAAGCAGATTGCCGACGGTGCCGCCCAGGAACGCCAGCAGCCGCGGCGCCGGAGACCGCGGAAGTCGCAACTCGGCGAGGAAGTCGCCGACGACCGCCTTGATCTCCATTCCGGGATAGGCCTCGCTGAGCGCCGCGCCGGCCTCCTGCAGAGCGGTCCGGCTGACGTCCACGGGAATGTAGACCTCCGGCTCCAGCGCATCGATGAGGAGCCTGGTCTTCTCCGACGATCCTGAACCGAGTTCGATCAGGCTCCTCGCCCCGGTGGACTCGGCTACCTCGGCCGCGTGCGCGTCGAGGATCTCGCTTTCGGCCCGCGTCGGGTAGTACTCCGGCAGCGTCGTGATGCGCTCGAACAGTCGGCTCCCGGCCGCGTCGTAGAACCACTTGGGCGGCAGCGACTTCGGTCGTCCCGTCAATCCGGCGAGCACGTCCGAGCGCAGTTGCTCGTCGAGGTACCCGTCCGGTACCAGCGCCTCGATGCCGAACCGACCGCTCATGACGACCTCCTATGTCTCCAACTGCGCCGCCACCGACAGGGGACGCACGGTCGCGGCCGTGGCGGTCGCACTGAGCAGATGGTGCTGCGGCACCTCGCTCCAGCCGTCCACATCGTCGCACGGCTCCGAGGCCACCCTGATGCTTCCGTCGCTCTGCCGGTACACCAGGCCGTCGCCCCAGCAGGCGGCCGTGATCGCGCCCCGGTCCATCACCAGCACGTTCAGCCGCGCCTCGGGACGGGCCCTGGCCACCTCGGCGACGACCGCCTCGATCGCGGCCTCGGTACTCTGGCCGACCGACAGCCGCGCGGCGATCATGGCCCACAGCAGCGCCGAGTCGCACATCGCCTCCATCGCCAAGAGCTCGCCGACGCCGAGTCCGGTGTCGATCTGCTCGGGCAGGCGACGCCAGTCGCGCACGACGCCGTTGTGGCTGAACAGCCGTTCGCCGGCGCGGAACGGGGCCGCGGCCCGCTCGTCGAGGGCCGAACCGGTCGTCGCGTCGCGCACCGCCCCCAGCATCGCGCCGCTGCGGATCTGCCCGGCCAGGTCGTCCAGGTTCTCGTCGGCCCAGATCGGCACCGCGCGCCGGTACCGCGACGGGGTCGCCCCGCCGGTCCACCATCCGAGGCCGAATCCGTCGGCGTTGACTCGGCCGTGGACCTGCCGCCGCGGCGCGAACGACTGCTCGTAGAGGCCGTGCGGCGGTTCGATGAGGATCTCGGCGAGCGTTCGAGGCGGCCCCAGATAGGCCAGATGGCGGCACATCAGTCCGCGTCGCGGGCCGTGCGGAACCCGGCGAAGATCTGACGGCGGATCGGGAAGTCCCAGTTGCGGAACGTCGCACGGCACGCGTCCGGGTGCGTCGCGAACGAGCCGCCCCGGAGCACCTTGTACCGGTCGCCGAAGAACACCGTCGAGTACTCCTCGTACGGGAACGGGCGGAATCCCGGATACGCGGCGAAGTCGCTCGCGGTCCACTCCCACACGTCCCCGAGCATCTGGAGAGCCCCGCACGGGGCCCGGCCGGCCGGGAAGGAACCGGCCGGCGCCGGTTCCAGGTGGCGTCCGAGGTTGGCGTGCTCAGCGCCGGGCTCGGCCTCTCCCCACGGGTTGCGGCGCGTCAGGCCGCCCTCGGGGTCCCAGCGCGCGGCCTTCTCCCACTCGGCCTCGGTCGGCAGTCGCCGACCGGCCCAGCGGGCGTAGGCGTCGGCCTCGTACCAGCCGACGTGCATGACCGGCTCCTGCGGTGGAACCGGCTCGGTGCGCCCGAACCGGCGGCGCGTCCACAGCTCGCCCTCCCGCCGCCAGAACAGCGGCGCCGACATGCCGGTCTCCAGCCGGTGCTCCCAGCCCTCGGCGGTCCACCAGCGCGGCTCGTCGTACCCGCCGTCATCGACGAACCGCTGGTATGCCTCGTTGGTGACCGGCGCGGTGTCGATCCAGTACGGGGACGTCTCGACCCAGTGCGCGGGCCGCTCGTTGTCGAGGGCCCAGTCGTCGGTGGAGGTGCCCATCTGGAACTCGCCGGCCTCCACCCGGACTTCACCGCCCGGAACTTCGGCGTCGGCCGATTCGGGCCGGGGCGCGGTCAGGACGGCGGGCCCGTCGCGGAGCTGGTGGGTGGCGAGCATGGTCTCGGCGTGCTGGTGCTCGTGCTGGACGACGAACAGCAGCAGTTGGCGCCGGTCCGGTGCGTCGGCCAGGTCGAGCGAGTCGATGACCTCGATCGTCTGGGCCCGGACTTCGCCGAGGTAACTGCGGGCCTCGGTCGGCGACAGCAGCGGCAGCTGCGGTCGCTCGGATCTGGGGTGCTCGAAGGCGTCGTAGACGTCGTCGAGGTCGGGTCGGATCGCCGGCCTGTCGCCGAGATCCCGGAGCAGATGGATCTCTTCGACGTTGCCCACGTGCGCCAGGTCCCACACCAGCGGCGACATGAGCGGCGAGTGCTGGGCGCGGAGCTGTTCGTCGTCGAGGCAGTCGGTGAGCGCGATGGTGCGCCGGCGCGCGGCGTCGAGGGCCGCCAGCACGCGCACTTTGAAGGCGGTCTGGTCGGCCGCCGCGACGGCGGTTGCGGATTCGGTCATGGCGTGTCCTCCTGGTGGGCGGGGAGTGCGGCCGGGACGGTGGCTGCAGGTTGCGTCATGGCGTGTCCTCCTGGCGGCTGGGGAGTGCGACCGCGACGGCGGTTCCCGGATGCGTCATGGCGTGACCTCCTGGTCGGTCGGGAGCGGTCGCCGCGGGGGCGGTGCGGTGTCGAGTTGGCCGTCGGCGGGGCAGCGGCCTCGGGCGGGGTATCGGAGCGCGTAGTCGGCGACGGCGTCCCGCACTCGCGCCGGCGCATCCGAGCGGTGCAGGGCCTCGGCGGCGGCTTCGAAGCAGGCTTGCGCGGCTTCGCGGACGACCGGGTCGTCGAGCCCGATGCGGGCGGCCAGACGCCAGGAGCGCCAATGCGGCGCCCGGCCGTCGGCGAGCGGTTCGGTGGCCTCCCATGCCGCGATCGTCGCCTTCGGGTCGTCGAAGAGCATGGAGCACAGGGCGACGGGGACGACCCAGTCGCCGGTGTCCTGGGCGTCGATCATGCGCAGTTCGAGCCAGCCCTTCGGCCGGACCGGCGGGAAGAGCGTCCCCAGGTGGTATTGGAGGTCCTCGACGGTGGGTTCGCGCTCGGCGCAGTCGCCGCGCAGCCAGGAGCGGAACGTGAGCCCTGCGGGGGCGTCCCATTCCTGTGGCGGGTCGCGTCGCAGACACAGCACCGGTGCGTCCAGCGCGTACGCGGTCCAGGCGCGGTGCGGTTCGTCGCCGTCGGGCACGGGCCGGGTGCGGCCGGGGTCCAGGCGTCCCCACAGCGCCTGCCTGGTCGACTTCCACCCGGTGGGTCGTCCCCGCATCAGCGCGGAGTTGGCGAACGCGGCGGTCAGAACGGGACCGAGCCGGTGGGCCAGTTCCCAGCGCCGCCGGTAGCCGAAGACACCGTGCTCTTCGCCCGCGTCGAGGTTCACCTGCACCGAGGCGGTCGAGCACATCATCGCCGTTCCGGCCCGGTTCCCGTTGAAATAAGCCTCCATCGCCCGGTAGCGGCGGTCGTCGAGGAGGCGCCGGGGACTGCGGCACGAGTCCAGTCCGCCTCCTTCGAGGACGAGGCCGCGGGACGCCAGGGCCGCCCGGATCGGGACCATGTCGGCTTCGGCGTCGGCGACGCATTCGGCCAGGCTCGCCGCCGGGCTGGTGCTGAGTTCGACCTGGCCCCCGGGCTCGCGGGTCACACGCCCGCCTCCTGGCAGGGATCCGGCCGCCTCCAGCGGGGCGACGGCCGCCCGCGACGCTTCGGGGCTGATCGGCGCGGACCGGTCGTGGGCGTGGCGGACGAGCCACTCCAGTTCCACGCCGATGCGGCCGGGCCTGGCGGCGGTGAAGCAGTGGCCGCCGATGTAGTCCTCGGCCTCCTCCTCGGTCAAGTCGCCGCTCATCGATCGCCGCCGCGTTCAGTCGATGCCGAGTCGCGAGGCAGCCATGAAGAGGCCCTCGCTGAAGGTCGGGAACTGCCCGACCTGCTCCCGCAGGACGTCGATGTGGACGCCGGCTCTGATGGCGAAGGCCGCCAGGTGAATCCATTCGGACGCGAGCGGAGCCACGGCCCAGGCGCCGATGAGGACGCGCCGGTCGGCGTCGGCCAGGAGGCCGAGCGTCCCGGTCGGTTCGCGCTCCATCGTCCAGGGCCTGGCGAGGGCTTCGGTGAGGTCCAGCTCGACCGAGGCCGTCCGCAGGCCCTTCTCCCTGGCCTGGTGTTTGGTCAGCCCGACCGCGGCCACTTCCGGGTCGGTGAACACCACGCGGGGAATGCCGTCGTACCGGGCCGTGTGGGGACGGCCGAGGATCGCGTCGGCGACGATGCGGCCCTGGTATTTGGCGACATGCGTGAACGGCATGACGCCGGTGACGTCGCCGACGGCCCAGACGCCTTCGGTGACGCGGCAGAACCCGTCGACCCCGATCGGCTGCCCATCGGGCACGTGGCGGCCGACCGAGTCGAGTCCCAGTCCGGCGGTGCGGGGCTTGCGGCCGGTCGCGGCGACGATGACGTCGCAGGTGACGGTGATGCCGTCGTCGAGACTGAGGACTCGGGTGCCGCCGCCGTTCTCGAGGCATTTGCCCTGGGTCTTGGTGTGGATCTCGATGCCCTCGTCGCGGAACCGGCCTTCGAGGATCTGGCCGACACGCGGGTCCTCTCCCGACATGAGCCCTTCGGCGAGCTCGATGACGGTCACTTCGCTGCCGAGGCGGCGCAGGTACTGGGCGATCTCGCAGCCGACGGGGCCGCCGCCCATGATCGCGGTCCGCTCCGGGATCCGCTCGGCCGTGGTCGCCTCCCGGTTGGTCCACACGTCCTCACGGCCGAGATCGCGGACGGGAGGGATGACCGGCTCGGAGCCGGTGGCGATGACGATGTGCTCGGCGGTGATGGTCCGGTCGTCGACGGTGACCTCGCCGGGCGCGGTGATGCGGCCTTCGCCGCGGAAGACGGCGGCGCCGCGGTCCTCGTAGCTCTCGCGCTGCTTGCCGTCGTCGAGGCCGCGGACCATGCCGTCGCGCCAGTCCGCCGCCTCCTGCCAGTCGAGGCCGCCGGGCCGCACGCCGGGGGTGCGCCGGGACCATTCGGCGACTTCGGCGGTGCGCAGCAGCGTCTTGGAGGGGATGCAGGCCCAGTAGGCGCATTCGCCGCCGATGAGCTCGCGTTCGACCACGGCGACGCGTCTGCCCGCATCCAGCAGTCGCCCGGCGACGACCTCGCCGCCCGGTCCCGCGCCGATCACGATCGCGTCGAAGTGCTCGCTCATGAACCTCACCCGCTCCGGAAGTCGTCGGTATCCGGGCAGGTACCCGCGGTCGCGGGGGCGTAATCGCCGTCCAGGTCAGGCTTCGGCGGTGGACGGCTTGGAGGGCCTGCCGCCGACCAGGACCACGACCCATACGCCGGCGAGCGCCAGGTACAGCGCCGTGACCAGCGGCCAGGCGAGGCCGAACTCGGTGACGAGGTTCTTCAGGTTCAGGGCGATGACGACCATGCCGATGGTGGTCCCGAGCTTGACGGTGGGGATCTTGCGGGTCAGCCAGGCCGCGGCGGGGGCGGCGATCATGCCGCCGACCGCCATGCCGGCGACCAGCGGCCACAGCACCGTCAGCCCTTGCGGCAGGACGATCCAGAAGCCGATCACGGCCGCGACGGCGGCCGGGAACTCGGCGGCCGAGACCGAGCCGACGACCTGATGCGGGGCCAGCCGTGACGTGGTGAGCATGACCGGCATCGTGACCGGGCCCCAGCCGCCGCCGCCGACGGCGTTCAGGAAGCCGGCGACCAGGCCGGTCGGGGGCGCCAGGGCCGTGCGGGGCCGTTTCGCGGGTTCGGCGTGGTCGACGGTGCGGCCCTTGGCGAACCGCCAGACGATGACGATGCCGAGCGCTACGAGGATGGTGCTGGTCACCGGTGTGGCCGCGTCGAGGGTCATCGACGCCAGCGCCCAGGCGCCGGCGAAGCCGCCGACCGCGCCGGGGATGCCGAGTTTCAGGGCCGTGGGCCAGTGGACGTTGCCGAGCCGCCAGTGCGAGTAGCCGCTGACCAGGTCGCTGGCGGCGGTCGCGACGTTGACCGACGCCGAGGCGACGGCCGGGGCGAAGCCCAGGCCGAGCAGGAAGGTCATGGTGATGGTCCCGTAGCCCATGCCGAGGCTGCCGTTGACCAGCTGGGCCACGAACCCGGCCAGGCCCGACAAGATCATGGTGGTCAGCACTGCGGGAGTCTCCTGTCTTCCTGCGAAGCACCTATACTCCACTTATCTAGTAGGACTTGTCAACTACAGTCCA
This sequence comes from Glycomyces halotolerans, assembly GCF_054779575.1. NCBI lineage: Bacteria > Bacillati > Actinomycetota > Actinomycetes > Glycomycetales > Glycomycetaceae > Glycomyces > Glycomyces halotolerans. The sequence continues at coordinate 58,352 of NZ_BAAGXZ010000012.1, read as the reverse complement.
ATTGGCGAGACGTTCGCGCAGACTTCCCGCTAGAACCACGTCAAGAGGGGAGGCGGGGGCCACGAGTCCACGGGGCCGAGTGACCACTTCATGACGGGAGTCATAGCGTGATGGGTGTATTCCTAAAATGCAGAGGAGCATTCGATGGGTAAGAAAGTCACGGTCGTAGGCGCCGGGTTCTACGGCTCCACCACCGCTCAGCGTCTCGCCGAGTACGACATCTTCGACCAGGTCGTCCTCACCGACATCGTCGAGGGCAAGCCCGAGGGCCTGGCGCTCGACATGAACCAGTCCCGCTCCATCGAGGGCTTCGAGACCAAGGTCGTCGGAACCACCACCGACAACGACGGCGGCGGCTACGAGCCCACCGCGGACTCCGACATCATCATCATCACCGCCGGGCTGCCCCGCAAGCCGGGCATGAGCCGCATGGACCTGCTCGAGGTCAACGCGAAGATCGTCCGCGGCGTCACCGAGAACCTCGTCGCCAAGTCCCCGAACGCCGTCATCATCGTCGTCTCGAACCCGCTCGACGAGATGACCGCGCTCGCCCAGCTCGCCTCCGGCCTCCCCAGGCACCGCGTCCTGGGCCAGGCCGGCATGCTCGACACCGCCCGCTTCACCAATTTCGTCGCCGAAGAGCTCGACGTCGCGGTCGGCTCGGTCACCACTCTCACCCTCGGCTCCCACGGCGACACCATGGTGCCCGTGCCCAGCCAGTCCTCGGTCGACGGCAAGCCGCTGGCGGATCTGCTCCCGGCCGAGAAGATCGACGAGCTCGTCACCAAGACCCGCAAGGGCGGCGCCGAGATCGTGGCCCTGCTCAAGACCGGCTCGGCCTACTACGCCCCGTCGGCCGCCGCGGCGCGCATGGCCAAGGCCGTCGCCGAGGACTCCGGCGCGGTCATGCCCGTCTGCGCCTGGGTCGACGGCCAGTACGGCATCGAAGGCGTCTACCTGGGCGTCAACGCCCGCATCGGTGCCGAAGGCGTCAAGGAGGTCGTCGAGACCCCGCTCACCGACACCGAGCTCGCCAACCTCAAGGAAGCCGCCGAAGCCGTGCGCGCGAAGCAGGCGGACGTCGCGGACCTGTAGGAGCGGTCAGCAGGTCGACACCGCCGGCCGGCAAGTGCCTGCCGGGCCGATAACGGTCCGGTATTTCACCGCGATCGCCGGCCCGTATCAGATTGGCGGCGTTTTCTGATGTCGCTAGGCTTACGGCCGTGACCGTCATGGACCAACGTCATACTCGAGCCCCCAAGAGCGACTGGAAGCCGTTCCTGGTCAAACAGCCGCGCTCGTGGGGGCTCGAGATCGCCATGGCCGTGGCGTTCGTCCTGTGGACCGTCCCGCTGACCTGGCCGAGTCCCGTCGTCCACCTCGACATCCGACTCCGCGACTTCTTCGGCGCCCACCGCCCCGACTGGGCCTTCGACCTGGTCGACCAGGCCAACAGACTCGGCCAAGGCGGCGCCCTCGGCGGCATCGCCCTCGGCCTCGCCGCGCTCATCGCCTGGCGGGCCCGCACCGTCAGACCACTCGTGGCCTTCCTGGCGACCTACTTCATGGCCGGATCGGTCCTGATCTTCAAATACCTGCTCACCCCCCGCGTCTACCCCTACTGGCCCGAACGCGGCGACCCGCCCTACGCGGACGCCTCCCAGGCCACGATCTTCACCGCCCTCGAACCGGACCACGCCTATCCCTCAGGCCACGTGCTCAACACGATCGTCTGGTACGGGTTCATCATCCTGCTCGTCGGCGCCGCCATCCGGCCGTGGCTGCGGCACCTGATGGTGTTCGCACCCCCGGTGATCGTGACCTTCTCGACCACCTACCTCGGCTACCACTGGTTCAGCGACACCCCGGCGGGCATCTTCATCGGCGTGCTCATTCTGAGAATCGTCCAACGCATCCGCTGGGGCACAGTCGAACTGCCGCGCTGGCTCGAACCAGAGAAGCGATATCTTTAGGACATGCCCGCACAGTCGCCCCGAAACCGCCCACTCGAGCCCCTTCGGCGCCGACTCGGGCTGCCCTCCGCGATAGTCATCGGCCTGGCGTCCATGCTCGGCGCCGGGGTCTTCTCGGTCTGGGGCCCCGCCGCCGCAGCCGCCGGCAGCACGCCGGCGCTGCTCACCGCTCTCGTCATCGCCGGATTCATCGCCTACTGCAACGCCCGAGCCTCCGCCCGCCTGGCCGCCGTCCACCCGCGCGCCGGCGGCGCCTACGTCTACGGCACCGAGCGCCTCCACCCGACCGCCGGTTTCGCCGCCGGCTGGGGATTCCTGGTCGGCAAGACCGCTTCGGCCGCCGCGATGGCCCTGACCCTCGGCCACTACCTCGTACCCGACCATCCCCGCGTCCTCGGCATGGCCGCGGTGGTGGCCTTCTGCGCGGTCAACCTCCTCGGCGTCAAGAAGACCGCATTCGCTTCGGCGGGCTTCGCCGCGATCACCATCGCCGTCCTCTCGGCGGTCGTCGTCGCCGGACTGACCGGCCCGGTGGCGGTGCAGGACCTCGACGGCGCCCGCCCCTGGGGCGTGCTCACCGCCGCCGGATTCATCTTCTTCGCCTTCGCCGGCTACGCCCGCATCGCCACCCTCGGCGAAGAGGTCAAGCGTCCCGAATGGACGATACCGAGGGCGATCCCGATCGCCCTGGCCATCACCCTGGTGGTGTACGCGATGGTCGCCTTCACCGCATTGATCGTGCTCGGCCCCGGAACCCTCGCCGGGAGCACCGCGCCGCTGGCCGAACTGGCCGCCGCCAGCGCCCCGGCGCTCGAGCCGCTGGTCGCCGTCGGCGCCGGCATCGCCGTCGCCGGAGTCCTGTTGAGCCTGTTGGCCGGCATCGGCCGCACCGCCATGGCCATGGCCCGCGACCGGCGCCTGCCGTCCGGCCTGGCGGCGGTCTCCCGACGCTACGGAGTGCCGTGGGCCGCAGAGGCCACCGCCGGAGTCATCGTCCTCGTCATCGTCGCGACCTTCGACCTCGCCGACGCGATCGGCTTCTCCAGCTTCTGCGTCCTGGTCTACTACGCCGTCGCCAACGCCTCGGCGGCCACACTGAACCCCAGAGCCCCACTGCCGTGGATCGGATTGGCCGGCTGCCTGCTCATCGCCGCGAGCCTCCCGGCCGCCGCGACGCTCGGCGGCCTGGCCGTCTTCGCCGCCGGCGCGATCTGGTTCGCGGTCAGCGAGCGCCTGCGGCGCTGAGTCAACGCTCCCGGCGTCGCTCCCTGGCCTCGCGCAGCCGGCGGATGACCGCGGGCTGTTCCGAGGCGGCCTCCGGGTGGTCGATCAGCCGCGCCAGATGCTGGTAGTACTGCTCGGGCGAGAGCTCGAGCTCATCGGCGATCGCCTGGGTCTTCGCGCCCGAAGCGCGCCACCAGCGCGCCTCGAACTCCAGAATCCGCTGCTCGAGACCGGTGAGCTTCAGCTCCGGCTCGCGCGGCGCCCGGCGCGGGCGATCATCGGAGTTCCCCTGAGGCCCTGCGCTTTCAGGGCCCCGGCGCGGGCGGGGTGCGGGCACGAACTCGTCAGCTTCCCGGCGCTGGCGCGCCGTAGAGGCCGGGGTGCTGCCGGGAGGCATATCGGCTCCTCATTCGATCCAATCGACCAGGTCCGCCACCGAATTCTTCACATGGTTGGGGCGGAAGGGGTATTTCTCCACTTCCTCCATACTGTCAGTGACCCCCGACAGAACCAGGACCGTCTCCAGGCCCGCCCCGAGGCCGGAGAGCACGTCGGTGTCCATGCGGTCGCCGATCATGACCGTCGACTCCGAGTGGGCTTCGATGCGGCGCAGTGCGTTCCGCATCATCAGCGGGTTCGGCTTGCCCACGAAGTACGGGTCGGAGCCGGTCGCCTCGGAGATCATCGCCGCGACCGCGCCGGCCGCCGGCAGGATGCCCTCCAGCGACGGGCCGGTGGCGTCCGGGTTGGTGCAGATGAACCTGGACCCGGCCTTGATGAGCCGCACCGCGGTGGTGATCGCGCCGAAGTCGTAGCGCCGGGTCTCGCCGAGCACCACGTAGTCGGGCCGGTAGTCGGTGAGCACGTAACCGATCTCGTGCAGCGCCGTCGTCAGGCCCGCCTCGCCGATGACGTACGCCGAGCCCTCGGGGCGCTGGGAGTGCAGGAAGTCGGCGGTCGCCATCGCCGAGGTGTAGATCGACTCCACCGGAACGGTCAGCCCCGAGTTCTTCAGCCGCATATGCAGATCGCGCGGGGTATAGATCGAGTTGTTGGTCAGCACGAGGAACCGCTTCCCCGCCGTCTGGAGCTTCTCGATGAGTTTGTTGGCCCCCGGCACGGGGACCCCCTCGTGGACGAGCACGCCGTCCATGTCCGAGAGCCAGCTGTCGAAGGGTCCAGGTGTAGTCATGGAGAACATCTTGCCATCGCGAAAACGAATCGACGAGAGCCGGACGTAAAGTGGTCGCCGTGGAGACGGCACTGACGGCCGTGCTCGTCATCGCCGCCGGCGCGATGGCGGGGGCATTCGGCTACTGGACTATACGAACGGGGAGGAACCGATGAGCGAAGAGCAGCCCGCGGAGTTCGCATCGACTTTCGAGGCGGTCGAGCCCTACCCGTTCGAGGAGACCGCCGACCTGCGGCAGGGCCCGAGCCTGCACGACGACCTGGTGCCGCTGCTGCCGCTGGTCGGCCGCTGGCGCGGTCGCGGCCAGGGCGGCTATCCCGACAGCGAGGACTTCATGTACGCCCAGGAGGTCGCCTTCACCCACGACGGGCGGCCGTTCCTGCGCTACGAGGCGCGGTCGTGGATCATCGAACCCGACGGCAAGCCGATCCGCCCGGCCGCCCAGGAGTCGGGCTGGTGGCGCGTCATCGAAGGCGGCGACCCTAAGAAGCCAGAGGTGGAGCTGCTGCTGGCCCACCCCACCGGGGTTCTCGACCTCTACTACGGGCACGTCGACGGCGCCAGGATCGAGCTGGCCACCGACGCGGTGGTCCGCAGCCCGAAGGCCAAGGAGGTCACCGCGGCCAAGCGCCTCTACGGGATCGTCGAAGGCGCCCTGATGTACGCGGTGGAGATGGCCGCCGAAGGCCACCCGCTGAGCCCGCACCTGTCGGCCCGCCTCGAACGAGTCGCCGGGTAACTCGGGCTGCCGGCGTCTCGGCATGCCAGGCGTGGGCGACCGCGTCGACGCCCCCGGCGTCGACTTCGGTGAGATCGACCTCGACGGACTCGATCGGCACCTCGAAGACCGTCGCGAGGAGGTCCCGCGCCATGTGCTCGACTTCCGGCCGGTCTTCACCCTGCGTCACGGCCCCTTTCGCATCGGGGGATCGCGACGAGTCAGCCGCCTTCCGGCGCCGCTTCCGCGATGGCGCGATACCGCATCGCAAGCCTCCTCCGTCTTTGTTGATCGACTCTCAGCGGCGTGCGCTGGTACGGGTTCAGAAATCCCCGGGCCAGAGGTCCTCTTGCCGTTCGGCTCGCGGTTCGGAGTCCGCTCCGGTTCCCGTTGCGGGGGCGGGGGAGTGGACCACCACTTCGGCGTCCTCGCCGTCGGCCTTCAGGACCGTGTCCAGCACGGCGACCGCGTCGGCCTTGTGCAGCGGCTCGTTGCCGTTGCCGCACTTCGGCGATTGAATGCAGCTGGGGCACCCGGTCTTGCATTCGCACGAGGCGATCGCTTCTCTCGTCGCGCCCAGCCAGTCGGTCCACTTCCGGAACGCCTGCTCGGCGAACCCGGCCCCGCCGGGGTGGCCGTCGTAGACGAACACCGTAGGCAGCTCCGTATCCGGATGCGCGGCCGTGGACAGCCCGCCGATGTCCCACCGGTCGCACGTCGCCACCAGCGGCAGCAATCCGATCGAGGCGTGCTCGGCCGCGTGCAGCGCCCCCGGCAGGTCGCTCACGCCCACCAGCGTTTCCGGTTCGGCCGTCCACCACACCGCCACGGTCCGCAGCGTCTGCGGCGGCAGATCGAGCGCCTGCGTGTCGATCACCTCGCCCGAAGGCATGCGCCGCTTCTGATACGAGATGACGTTCGAGGTCACCTCCACCTCCCCCAGACACAGCGTCACCTCGCCCATCCTGCGGCTCTCCCGGGTCGCGAGGATCTCCAGGTGCGTGATCTCCTGCGCGCTGGTCGTCCACGGCGGCTTCGCGGCGTGGACCAGCGCCAGCCCGTCCTCCAGATCCAGCTCGTCGACCAGATACGACTCACCCTGATGCAGGTACAGCGCCCCGCGATGGACGATGCGGTGCGCCGCCGCGGTGTCGATCGTGCCGATGAGCCGCCCGGTGCTCGTCTCGGCGATGTCCACGGCCATCGGGCCCGACCCGCGCAGGCTCACCTGCGGCCGCTCCGAACCCACCCAGTAGTAGCGTCCGCCCGGCCGGCGCCGCAGCAGCCTGCGCTCGCACAGGTCCTCGACGACCGTTCGACTCCCCGGGATCGCCTCCAGGTCCGACTCCCGCAGTGGCAGCTCCTCCGCGGCCAGGCACAGATGCCCGGACAGCACGTACGGATTCGACGGGTCGCACACGCTCGCCTCGACCGGCCGGTCGAAGATCGCCTCCGGATGATGCACCAGATAGGTGTCCAGGGGATCGTCCTTGGCCAGCATGATCGCCAGCGCCTCGCTCTCGCCGCGCCCGGCCCGCCCGATCTGCTGCCAGAACGAGGCCAGCCGGCCCGGGTAGCCACACAGCAGGACCGCCTCGAGCCCGGTGACGTCGATGCCCAGCTCCAGCGCGTTCGTGGTCGCCACGCCCAGCAGCCTGCCGTAGCGCAGGTCGTCCTCGAGCTCGCGCCGGTGCTCGCGCAGGTACCCGGCGCGGTAGGCCGCGATGCGGTCGGCGGCCGGGTCCGCGCCCAGCCGCGACTTCGCCTCGGCGGCGACGATCTCGGCGCCTCGCCGCGAGGGCACGAACGCGAGCGTCCGAACGCCTCGCTGCACCAGCTGCGCCAGCATCCGGGCCGTCTCGCTCAATGTGGAGGCCTTCTGCGGTTCTCCCTCGATCTCGAAGGTCTCGGGCTCCCACAGCGCCACCTGCGCTCCCGGCGACGGCGACGAGTCTGCGGAGACCGCGACGGCGGGCCTGCCGGTCAGCGTCGTGAGGGATCCGGCGGGGTCGGCGGCCGTCGCGCTGGCGGCGACGACCGTGGGCGAGGCCCCGTAGTGCTCGGCCAGTCGCAGCAGCCGGCGCAGGGTCAGGGCCACGTGGGCGCCGAACACGCCCCGGTAGATGTGGCATTCGTCGACCACCACGTATTTCAGGTTCTTCAGCAGCGAGCGCCACGCGCGGTGTCGGGGCAGCAGGGAGTGGTGGACGAGGTCGGGGTTGGAGAACACGAGGTTCGCGAACCGCTGGGCCCACTGGCGGTGCGCGTACGGGGTGTCGCCGTCGACGATGGCGGGGATCAGGCCGGTCACGTCGAATTCGCCGACCGCTCGCGCCTGGTCGGCCGCCAGCGCCTTGGTGGGGGCGAGGTAGAGGGTGCGGCCGTCGCCGCCTCCGGCGGCCTCGGCCAGGATCGGCAGCAGGTACGCCAGGCTCTTGCCGGAGGCCGTGCCGGTCGCCACCACCACGTCGTGCCCTTCGAAGGCGTGTGTGGCCGCTTCGGCCTGGTGCGGCCACAGCCGCACGATGCCCTGGTCGGCGACGGCCTGACGCACCTCGTCGGGCACCCATTCGGGCCATGGGCTGCCCACCGCCGGCCGCGGCGCCAGACGCCGCAGGTGGCGCAGGCCTTCGTTGTCGGCGCTCAGAGCGCTCAGCAGCTGGTCGGACGGCACGTGACCAATGATGCCGCAGCGGCCCGACGCTCGGTCCCGTGCGGTCGGGGAACCCAGTGACCACTGACGGCTCTCCGCGTGCTCGCGGTCCGGGATCGGAGTGGCGCTACCGTCACGGTTCCACCACGGACGAAGTACGCTTATGGGCCAGGACACATCGATTCCTTGGGGAGTGCGCGTGAGGGGATCATCCAGTGACGGGGCGCCCGAGCCCGATCTGGGGCTCAGCCTGTCCACGGTCGGCGCCTACGCGGTCATCTCGGTGAGCGGTGAGATCGACATGTACACCGCGCCGAAGCTGCGCGAGGCGGTAAGGCAGCTGTCCGCCGAGGGCCGGATGCGGGTCGCCATCGATTTGACGCCCACCGAGTTCTGTGACTCGACGGGTCTGGGCGTGCTCATCGGCGCCCGGCGCCGCCTGACCGACGCGGGCGGGGCGCTGGTGGTGGTCTGCGCCAATGCCCGCATTCGCAAGCTGCTCGACCTGACCGGACTGGACAAGGTGCTCGATGTCCGGGAAGCGGTGCCCAGCGAGTGAACGCCTCGAAGCACGACCCCCGCCGTGACCCGGTGACGCTGCGGTTCGCGTTCACGCCCGCCGCCGCCTACGTCCGCGCCGCCCGGCTCGTGGCCGCCGACGTCGCCTCCCACGCCGGGGTCGCGACCGGGCTCCTCGACGAGGTGCGGCAGGCCGTCGGCGAAGCCTGCACGCGAGCGGTCCTCAGGCATCGCGACAGTGACATCGATGATCTTGTGCGCATAGAGTTTTCGATCGGTGATCGTTTCGTTGCGAAAATCACCGACAACGCGCGAGACCTGCGCGCGCAGTCCGAGAGCCGTCTCGCGCCCTCCCACTACCGAGGCGAATCGCGAGCGAACGATCATGACACGATCGAGGAGGACACCCTCTCCGAGGAGATCACCCTCATCGTCCTCGGCGGACTGGTGGAAGACCTGGTAGTGACCGGACCCGACGGCGAACACGGCACCACCGTCGCCATGAGCTGGCCCCTGCCCGGCCGCGGCCAGTCGGCCGACCACTGAGCCCGAAACGCGCTCAGCGGCGCGCGCGACCGACCACACTCGTATTGAGCTCACATCGTTACACTCCGCACGTTATGCCAGACGCGTCCGCCGTGCCGAAATGACGTCGCTCCGCGATCGGCGAGGCTGACGCGCACCCACCACCGCCCGTGCCCCGCGCGAGCGGTGTTTTATGCCATCCGAACGCGCGCCGCGCGCAGCAGTATCTGGAGGATCGACATGCACACGTTGCTCGCCAATGGCGACGGGGACGTAGGCCAGCTAAGCGGCTCCAACCTGAGCCTCGTGGTCCTGGCCGCCGCGCTCGCGCTCGTCGCACTGGGGGGTGCCGCCGCGCTCGTCAAGAACATCCTCGGAGCCGGGACCGGCACCGACAAGATGCGCGAGATCGCCGGCGCCGTCCAGGAAGGCGCTTCGGCATACCTGCGCCGCCAGTTCCGCACCCTGGGCGTCTTCGTCGTCATCGCCGTGGTGCTCCTGTTCCTGCTGCCGGTCGGCGACGCGGGCAACGACGTCCGCATCGGACGCAGCCTCTTCTTCGTCGTCGGCGCCGGATTCAGCGCCTTCATCGGCTGGGCCGGCATGGGCCTGGCCACCCGCGCCAACGTCCGCGTCGCCTCCGCCGCGCGCGACGGCGAACCGGTCGGCGCGATGCACCTGGCCTTCCGCACCGGCGGCGTGGTCGGCTTCCTCACCGTCGGCCTCGGCCTGCTCGGCGCCGCCATCGTCGTGTTCTTCTACCGCGGCGACGCCCCCATCGTCCTCGAAGGCTTCGGCTTCGGCGCCGCCCTGCTCGCCATGTTCATGCGCGTCGGCGGCGGCATCTTCACCAAAGCCGCCGACGTCGGCGCCGACCTGGTCGGCAAGGTCGAACAAGGCATCCCCGAAGACGACCCGCGCAACCCCGCCACCATCGCCGACAACGTCGGCGACAACGTGGGCGACTGCGCCGGCATGGCCGCCGACCTGTTCGAGTCCTACGCCGTGGTCCTGGTCGCCAGCCTCATCCTCGGCCGCGCCGCCTTCGGCGAGACCGGCCTGGTCCTGCCGCTCATCGTCGCCTCGGTCGGCATCGTCTGCGCCATCATCGGCGTCATCATCACCCGCATGCGCGCCTCCGACGCCTCCGGCCTGACCGCAATCAACCGCGCCTTCTACATCTCGGCGGCCGTATCCGGCGTCCTCACCACCGTCGCCGTCCTCGCCTACGTCCCGGCCGACTGGGCCGCGCTCGGCACCGGCATCGACTCCGGCGACATCCCGGTGAACCCGCAGGGCCTGGCCATCGTCGCCGTCATCATCGGCATCGCGCTGGCCGCGGCCATCATGACGCTCACCGGCTACTTCACCGACACCCGCTACAAGCCCACCCGCACCGTCTCGGCCTCGACCCGCACCGGCGCGGCCACCAACATCCTGTCGGGTTTCTCGCTGGGCCTCGAATCGGCCGTCTACTCGGCGCTGCTCATCGGCGGCGCGGTCATGGGCGCCTACCTGCTCGGCGGCGGCAACCTCCTGGTGAGCCTGTTCGCCGTCGCGCTGGCCGGCTGCGGTCTGCTGACCACCGTCGGCGTCATCGTCGCGATGGACACCTTCGGTCCCATCAGCGACAACGCCCAGGGCATCGCGGAGATGAGCGGCGACGTCAGCGGCGAGGCCGCCCAGACGCTCACCGACCTCGACGCGGTCGGCAACACCACCAAGGCCATCACCAAGGGCATCGCGATCGCCACCGCCGTCCTGGCCGCCACGGCCCTGTTCGGCTCCTACACCGACGCGGTCGCCTCCGAGGGCCTCGCGGGCAACGCGCTGTTCGAGGCGCTGAGCATCGCCGACCCGGCCAACATCGTCGGCTTCATCATCGGCGCTTCGGTCGTCTTCCTGTTCGCCGGGCTGGCGATCAACGCCGTCGCCCGCTCCGCCGGGGCCGTGGTCCAGGAGGTGCGCGACCAGTTCGCACGCTTCCCGGGCATCATGACCGGCGAGCAGCGCCCCGAATACGGCCGCGTGGTCGACATCTGCACCCGCGACGCGCAGCGCGAACTGGCCACGCCCGGACTGCTGGCGGTGCTCGCACCGGTCGCGGTCGGCTTCGGCCTCGGCGTCGGCCCGCTCGCGGCCTACCTCGCCGGCGCCATCGCCACCGGCGTGCTCATGGCGATCCTCCTGGCGAACTCGGGCGGCGCCTGGGACAACGCCAAGAAGGACGTCGAGGACGGCAACCACGGCGGCAAGGGCTCCGAGGCCCACGCCGCGGCGGTCATCGGGGACACCGTCGGCGACCCGTTCAAGGACACCGCCGGGCCGGCGATCAACCCGCTGCTCAAGGTCATGAACCTCGTCAGCCTCATCATCGCCCCCGCCGTGGTCGTGGCCACCGTCGGCGACGACGCCAACGGCCTCATGCGCTGGAGCATCGCCGGCGCCGCCGTGCTGGTGCTGGTCGGCGCCATCCTGCTCTCCAAGCGCCGCTCCGCGGTGGTGGAGGCGGGGGAAGACAAGAGCCCGGACCAGCGTGAAGCCGTGAAGGTCGGCTAGCCGTTCCGGACGAACCCGCAGCGCGCCCCGGCCGTCGAGCCGCCGGTTGGATCGGTTCGACGGCCGGGGCGCGGCCTTACCCGGACAGGGGACGGCGCTCGGGAAGGCGCGGGCCGCGGCCATACTCAGGGGACGGTCCGGTCAAGCGTGAGCTACGGTAACGAATCGAGTGCAGAATTCCCGTATCGAAATGAGTGGAGTGGTGGGAGCCGTGGCCGACCTCAAGCGCCTGGTCATCGTCGAGTCCCCGGCGAAGGCCAAGACGATCTCCTCTTATCTCGGTGCCGGCTACATCGTCGACTCCTCGCTCGGGCACATCCGCGACCTGCCCCGCAGCGCCAAGGAGATCCCCAAACAGCACAAGGACAAGCCCTGGTCCCGCCTCGGCGTCGACGTCGACAACGACTTCGCCCCGCTCTACATCGTCAACCCCGACCGCAAAGACCACGTCAAGAAACTCAAGGCGTACCTGGCCGAAGCCGACGAGCTCTACCTCGCCACCGATGAAGACCGCGAAGGCGAGGCCATCGCCTGGCACCTGCTCGAGGCGCTCAAGCCCAAGATCCCGGTCAAGCGCATGGTCTTCCACGAGATCACCCCCCAGGCCATCGCCGACGCCGTGGCCAACCCCCGCGAGCTCAACCAGGACCTCGTCGACGCCCAGGAGGCCCGCCGGATCCTCGACCGCCTCTACGGCTACGAGGTCAGTCCCGTGCTGTGGAAGAAGGTCATGCCGCGGCTGTCGGCCGGGCGCGTCCAGTCCGTGGCCACCCGCATCGTCGTCGAACGCGAACGGGCCCGCATGGCCTTCCGCTCGGCCGACTACTGGGACATCACCGCCCGCCTGGCCACCGACGACGAGCAGGTCTTCAAAGCCAACCTCGTGGCCGTCGACGGCGACCGCGTCGCCGGAGGCAAGGACTTCGACTCGGCCACCGGCAAAGTGAAAGGCAACGTCGTCCACCTCGACGAGGCCGGCGCCCGCGGCCTGGCCGACCGCCTCCGCGGCCGCGACTTCACCGTCGTCAAGGTCGACAAGAAGCCCTACCGCAGGCGCCCCTACGCGCCGTTCATCACCTCCACGCTCCAGCAGGAGGCCGGACGGAAACTGCGCCTGTCCAGCGCCCAGACCATGCGAGTCGCGCAGCGACTGTATGAGAACGGCCACATCACCTATATGCGCACCGACTCGACGAACCTGTCCGACACCGCCGTCCGCGCCGCCCGCACCCAGGCCGCGCAGCTCTACGGCGAACGGTACGTCTCGCCCGAGCCGAGGCGCTACGCCCGCAAGGTCAAGAACGCCCAGGAGGCCCACGAGGCGATCCGCCCCGCCGGCGACCAGTTCAGGACCCCGGACCAGCTCAAGAGCGCGCTGAGCGCCGAAGAGCACCGGCTCTACGAGCTCATCTGGCGGCGCACCCTCGCCTGCCAGATGGTCGACGCCACCGGGAACTCGACCTCGGTGCGCTCCCGCGCCGTCTCCACCGCCGGAGAAGAGGCCGACTTCGCGGCCACCGGCAAGACCATCACCAACCCCGGCTTCCTGCTCGCCTACGTCGAGTCCATCGAAGAAGGCGACGCCGACGACGCCGAGAAGCGCCTCCCCGAGCTCACCGAACGCCAGCACCTGGGCGAGCGCGGTCTGGACGCCGCCGGACACACCACCCAGCCGCCGGCCCGCTACACCGAAGCCAGCCTCGTCAAGGCCCTCGAAGAGCGCGGCATCGGCCGCCCGTCGACGTACGCCTCGATCATGCAGACCGTCCAGGACCGCGGCTACGTGTTCAAACGCGGCCAGGCCCTCATCCCCTCCTTCCTGGCGTTCGCCGTGGTCGGCCTGATGGAGCAGCACTTCCCGCGCCTGGTCGACTACGACTTCACCGCCGGCATGGAGAACGAGCTCGACGGGATCGCCGCCGGCGGCGAGCAGCGGCTCGACTTCCTCCGCAAGTTCTACTTCGGCGGCGACGACAAGGAAGGCACCGTCGCGGCCTCCGGCGGCCTGCGCCGCATGGTCGAAGAGGAACTCGGCCGGATCGACGCGCGCGGGGTCAACTCCATCCCGCTCTACACCGACTCAGAGAACCGCAAGGTCGTCGTCCGCGTCGGCCGGTACGGGCCCTACCTCGAACGCACCTCGCCCGAGCAGGCCGAGGCCGGCGAGAACGGCGAGCGCACCTCGATCCCCGAATCGCTCGCCCCCGACGAGCTGACCCCCGAGAAGGTCGAGGAGCTCTACGAACTCGGCGCCGGCGAAGGCGAACTCGGCACGCATCCCGAGACCGGGGAGCCGGTCTACGCCAAGACCGGCCGCTACGGGCCGTACGTGACCTCCGGCGAGAAATCGTCCTCGCTGCTGAGCGGCCAGAAGCTCTCCGAGATCACCCTCGATGACGCCGTCAAGCTCCTCACTCTGCCGCGCCTGGTCGGCCGCGACGCCGGAGGCGAGGAGATCCGCACCGGTCTGGGCCCGCACGGCCCCTACGTGGTCAAGAAGCGCGACTACCGGTCCCTGGAGAACGAGGAGCAGCTGTTCACGCTGACTCTCGAAGAGGCCGAGAAACTCCTGGCCCAGCCCAAGCAGCGCGGCCGGCAGCGGGCCCGGACCCTCCTGAAGGAACTGGGCACCGACCCGGTCACCGGCAAGGAGGTCACCCTCAAGGACGGCCGCTTCGGCCCCTACGTGACCGACGGCGAGACCAACGCCAGCATCCGGCGGACCGACACGGTCGAGGCGATGACCATCGACCGCGCCGCCGAGCTGCTGGCCGAGCGCCGCGAGAAGGTCGCCGCCGGCGGCGGGGTCAAGAAGACCGCGAAGAAGGCGGCGAAGAAGACCGCCAAGAAAGCCGCCGCCAAGAAGTCGGCCAAGAAGGCGGCGAAGAAGACCACGGCCAAGAAGTCCACCGCCAAGAAGTCCACGGCGAAGAAGACCGCCAAGAAGGCCGCGAAGCGGGCCCCGAAGAGCGGCGACTGACCCGCACGTTCGCCCGAGCTCGCCGACCTGACCCCAGTCCTCGATGTGGGTTCGAGGCTGACCCGCACACCAGTCCAGGGTTTCGCGCGGGTCCGAGCCCTCGTCGTGAGTCTTGGGACCGACCGACCCGGACGACAGCCGCAGCCGTCTCCGGGACGGCCGTCACTACCCATCGAGCCCACGCTGCACGCGGGCGCCCGAAGGCTAGTGTGCCCGTCGAACCAGAACATTCTTCATTCGGAAGCCGCGTGTGATCTCGGTACGAGACGGGCAACCGAATAACTGTTCTACGGCGTCGTGTAGCAGCGCCTGTATTTGGGTAGTTCGAGTACGGCTCGAGTCAGGCTTCCGGGAAACCCAACTGAGAATGGACTTCTCTCCATGCGAATTACATTTCTCGTCCGCAACGTCTGGGGCATCGGCGGAACCATCAGGACCACCATCAACACCGCGGAAGCGCTGGCCGAACGGGGCCACGACGTGACCCTGATGTCCTGTGTCCGAAACAAGGAGACCCCCGACTTCCCCATCGACCCGCGGATCACCGTGGAAGCCCTTTGGGACGTCCGGGATCCCGACCAGGGCGGCGAGCAGCTGTCGCTGGCCGACCGGCTCCGGGCACGGAGGCCGTCGTATCTGGACGCCGACAGCGTGAACAACATGAAGGAGTCCTCCGCGCTGCTCGACCACCGAGTCAAGCGGTTCTTCCGCGAAGTCGACACCGACATCCTCGTCACCACCCAGGTGACGCTCAACCTCTACGCCGTCAAGTACGCCCGGCCGGACACCATCGTGGTGGGCCAGGAGCACCTGTTCCTCGACAACTACAAGCCGGCCGTACGCCGGCGCATCGTCTCCGGCTACCACCGCTTGAACGCGCTGGTCACCGTCACCGAGAGCGACGCCGACTCCTACAGAGAAGCTCTCGGCGAATCCGGGCCCGTCATAGAGGCCATCCCGAACTCCGTTCCCGCCCCTTCGGGCGACCCCTCGCCGCTGACCGAGCCGGTGATCATGACAGCGGGGCGACTGACCAGCATGAAAGGCTTCAACACGCTGATCGACGCGTTCGGTGAGATCGCCGATCGCTATCCGGACTGGCGCGTGCGGATCTACGGCCGCGGGCCCGAACGCAAAAAGCTCCAGCGGATCATCGGAGAGTACGGACTGCGCGCCCGTATCAAACTCATGGGCCCGGTGTCGCCGCTCGACGACGAGTGGCGCAAGGCCTCGATCGCGGTGGTGACCTCCCACTACGAGGCTTTCGGACTGGTGCTCGTCGAGGCCATGGCCGCCGGGATGCCGGTCATCTCCTCCGCGGTCAGGCACGGCCCGCTCGAGATCGTCGACGACGAGGTCAACGGCCTTCTGGTCCCCGCCAAGAAGCCCGAGCCGCTCAGCGAGGCGCTGAGTCGGCTCATGGACGACCCGCACCTGCGCCGCAAGCTGGCCGAAGGCGGACTGGCGACCGCGAAGCGCTACGAGCCCGAACAGGTGATCGGCCGACACCTGGCGCTGTTCGAGCGGCTTCGGGAGCGGCCACGAGCCTGACTCCGGCCGTCCTAGGTCACCAAATGCAACGCTCGCGGAGCGGCGCATGCCGGCTCGTGGTGGGATGCACATTAGGAAGCCTCGGGTTACGAGAGGGTGTCTCGGTGATACGCTCAGGGAAACCAGGCGTTAACGGGCCAATATGGTCGAATAAGCAAACTAATGGTGGGGGTCTTCGGTTGTCCACGAATATTGTCATCCTGGCGGCTGGTGTGGGTTCCCGGCTGGGTAGGCCGCATCCGAAGCCGTTGACGCCGCTGAGTACGGGCGAGACGATTTTGGGGCGGTCGTTGCGGCTGCTCACTTCGCGTTTCAGTCGTCATTCGCTGCATCTGGTGGTCGGTTTCAAGAAGGAGATGATCATGGAGGAGGTGCCCGACGTCGGTTTCATTTACAACCAGGCGTACGGGGACACGAACACCTCCAAGAGCCTGTTGAAGGCGTTGAACATTCTGGGTCCGGGCGGTGTGCTGTGGCTCAACGGCGATGTGGTGTTCGATCCGCAGGTGTTGGACGCGCTGCTGCCGCATATCGCGATGGACCGGTCGTTCATCTCGGTGAACACCGCGTCGGTCGCCGAGGAAGAGGTCAAGTACACCCTCGGTGCCGATGGTTACATCAGTCGGCTTTCGAAGCAGGTGGCCGAGGGGGCGTTGGGGGAGGCGGTCGGTATCAATTACGTGTCCTCCGAGGATCGTGCCACCTTGGCCAGGCGGCTGGAGGAGGTCGGTGAGCAGGATTATTTCGAGGCCGGTATCGAGACGGCGATCGAGAAGGACGGTCTGCGTTTCGAGGCGATCGACATCTCGGCTCACAATGTCATCGAGATCGACTTCGCGGAGGACTTGCAGAGCGCCAACCAGCGGTTCGGATAAGACTTCTCAGTGACCGATGCGCACACCACCGTGCCGCTCGGTGATATTCGAGAACCCCGGAACACAGTGCTCGATCTGCCCTGATCTGCTGGAACTTGTCAAGGGAGTCGCAACCGCAAATGAAGAGCGTCCTCACATCCTGGGCCTCCAGGATGAACTTGCTGGCACTCGCCGCCATGACGGTCGCGGTGGCCATGCGTTCGCCGTTGCCCGCGTTCGTATTCGCTGTAGCCGTCTTCGGCATGGTCCTCTGGCGCGACCGCCATGCGGTCGCAGGGATGCGCATGGCCCGCATCCTCGCCGCCCTCGCCATCCTCGTCGCCGCATGGGACGACTCCGGTGTCGATCGGTGGCCGCTGCTCGTCGCAGGACTCCTCATTGTCTTCTATCTGATCTACGCCGATGTCGTCAAGCGCGCCCTCGACGTCCGTTTCCTCGAGACGATCAATCTCGACGTGAGGCGGAGCTGGCGGGAGCGGTTGAAGACCCCGCCGGTGATCGCCGCGATCATGAACTCGCTCATCGCCGCCTATGGGCTGGCCGCCATCGCCGGCATCTGGCCCGCCGTTGGAGCGGCCGACCCGGTCGTCCTCGTCCTCACTGTGGCCGCACTGCTGTGGACCGGCTCGGTTGTACTGGCCAACGCGCTCAGTCGCCGTGTCGACGCACACCCAATTGACGCTGCCGTGGCCGAGGCCATCACGCGCCTCGAACCCCGCTTCGTCATCCACTTCGCCGGCGCGCGGCGCTCCGAATACCAGATACGGATGTGGTTGCCCTACTTCGACCTGGTCGGCGATCCCTATATCGTCATCGTCCGCGAACGCTATCTCATGGCCGGCGTCGCCGAGGCGACCACCGCCCCGATCGTCCTGGTTCCCGCCCAGTCCGTGCTCGACCGCCTGCTGCCCGAGAGCGTCGGCGCCTGCTTCTACTCCAACCACGCGGTCAAGAATGCGCAGCTGGTCAAGCTCGACCAGTACACCCATGTCCAGCTCATGCACGGTGACTCCGACAAGGCCATCAGCCGCAGCCCCGTCTCGCAGATGTACGACCGGGTCTTCGTCGCCGGACAGGCCGGCATCGACCGCTACCACCGCCACGGCGTCGACATCCCGAACTACAAGTTCCGCAAGATAGGGCGCCCGCAACTCCACCAGATCCAAGTCGGCCCTCGCGTCCGCGAAGAGTCCGAACTCCCCACCGTCCTGTACACCCCGACCTGGGCTGGACTGAACAGCGACGTCGACTACTCCTCGCTCAACGAGGCCCGTCGGGTCGTGGAGGCGGTGCTGCGCCGCGACGTGCGGATCATCTTCCGGACCCATCCTTACACCGCTTCGAACCGCGCCTACCAGGAGCTGGCCGACCAACTCAAGGAGCTGATCGCGGCAGACGCGGCCGCCACTGGACGCGACCATTGGTGGGGGCCCCGCGCAGAGACCGAATCCTCTCTCACCGACTGCATCAACGCCGCCGACGTCGCGATCTCCGACATCAGCGGAACCGCCTCGGACTGGCTCTACTGCGGTCGCCCGCTGGCCATGACCGACCCGCGGGGATTCGGCGGCGACTACCTGGAGGAGTTCCCGCTGGCTCGCGCCGCCTACCTGCTTGAGACCGGCTCGGGGAACATCGAGGCGGTCCTCGACGAGCTCCTCGTGACCGACTCCCTCGCCGAGGTCCGCGCCGAAGTCCGCGAGTACTACCTCGGCGACATCGCCCCCGACGACCTCATCGACGTCTTCCGCCGGGCGGTCAAAGCGACCTACGATCCGACGGTCGCGGATGTGGCCGAATCCGGCTTCGCGGACGACTCGGCGGCGGAGCTGGTCGATAAGCAGTAAGCAAGGGAGCAGCGGGGGTAGTCGGCGGTGGCGCTGCTCGAGAAGCGGTACCACGGGCAACGCGCTCACGGCCGACGGGATCTGCTCAAGAGCGCTTCTGCGACCGCCAGGTCGGCCGGTTCGGTCACCTTCAAGTTCCGCTCTTCGCCGGAGACGACCCGAACCGGCACCCCGGGCAGGTACCGCAGGACCACCGAGCAGTCGTCGGTGGCGCTGAAGGACGGATCGGCCGAGGCCGCGGCGTAGGCCCGACGGATCACGGGCAGCCGGAAACCCTGCGGGGTCTGCACTCGCCGCAGCCTCTCGCGCGCCAGCGAACGGGCCATGTACGCCTCGCCGCCATCCGTCCGGACCTCCACAACGGTGTCCGACGACGGTACGGCCGCCGTGACCGCCGCATCGGTGTCGAGCGCCGCTGCAACAGCCGCGATCACCTCTTCGGAGACCAGCATCCGCGCGGCGTCGTGGACGAGGAGCCGGCATTCGGTCCCCGTGTCGCAGTGCTGTTCGGCCCAGTCGACGGCGATCATTGAAGAGGCCGAGCGGGTGGCACCCCCCGGGACGACGTCGACCAGCTTGCGCAAGTGCGCCTCGGCGGCCATCGCGCGGACCCGTTCGGCGTGCCCCGCGGCGATCACCACGAGCACCGCATCGACCGCCGCAGCGGCCTCGAACGCCTCCAGGGTGTGCAGGAGCACTGGTTTGCCGCCGACCTCGAGGAACTGCTTGGGCAACTCTGATCGCATGCGGGTGCCGGTGCCGCCGGCGAGCACTGCGGCCACGGTCGTCGATCGGGACGGTCCTCTCGTCGGATCTGGCACATCGGCTCCCATCGGTCCGGACACGGGTCGGGGCTGCCGCGAAAGGATACCGGGCCGGCCATCACGCCACCCGGCACGAGGTGCGAGTTCACTCGCCGGTACCAACCATTGGGCAGTGTGGGGACCGAACGAACGACAGGTAAACTTCAGCGGACCTGCTCACGATCATTTGAGGAAATTCGCGTGTCCACGAATATTGTCATCCTGGCGGCTGGTGTGGGTTCCCGGCTGGGTAGGCCGCATCCGAAGCCGTTGACGCCGCTGAGTACGGGCGAGACGATTTTGGGGCGGTCGTTGCGGCTGCTCACTTCGCGTTTCAGTCGTCATTCGCTGCATCTGGTGGTCGGTTTCAAGAAGGAGATGATCATGGAGGAGGTGCCCGACGTCGGTTTCATTTACAACCAGGCGTACGGGGACACGAACACCTCCAAGAGCCTGTTGAAGGCGTTGAACATTCTGGGTCCGGGCGGTGTGCTGTGGCTCAACGGCGATGTGGTGTTCGATCCGCAGGTGTTGGACGCGCTGCTGCCGCATATCGCGATGGACCGGTCGTTCATCTCGGTGAACACCGCGTCGGTCGCCGAGGAAGAGGTCAAGTACACCCTCGGTGCCGATGGTTACATCAGTCGGCTTTCGAAGCAGGTGGCCGAGGGGGCGTTGGGGGAGGCGGTCGGTATCAATTACGTGTCCTCCGAGGATCGTGCCACCTTGGCCAGGCGGCTGGAGGAGGTCGGTGAGCAGGATTATTTCGAGGCCGGTATCGAGACGGCGATCGAGAAGGACGGTCTGCGTTTCGAGGCGATCGACATCTCGGCTCACAATGTCATCGAGATCGACTTCGCGGAGGACTTGCAGAGCGCCAACCAGCGGTTCGGATAAGACTTCTCAGTGACCGATGCGCACACCACCGTGCCACCCGGTTGCGGTTGCTCGGCCGCCGAAGGCTCCGGTTCGGCGGGAGCGCCACCCCGAATCACCGCCGACGATCGTGTACACGGCGTGAACACCGTCGTCGCTCCAACAGAAGAGGTCAGTACATGCCCCTGAGCCCGAAGAAGACCGCGGTGGCCGCCGTTACGCGGCTGCCGCTCTACCATTTGTTCCCGCCGGGAGCGATGCGAGCGTTCGCATGCCTGCGGTACTACGGTGAGAACCGATCCGTCCAGGAGACGGTCGAGCTGATCGAGTCCATGGGCGGCATCTCGACCCGGTACTTCTCGATCGCCATCGTCGCCGCACGCGCCGCATTCAGGGCCGGTGCGGACGAGCACATGGAACGGGCGATGGTGGATCTGGACCAGCGGTTCCCCGAAAAACCGGAACTCCACAACCTGCACGCCGATGTACACGCCTTCCACGGCCGTGACGAGCAGGCCTACCTCGCCGCTCAACACGCTCGCCTGCTCCAGCCCTCGTCGGCCCCGGCGGTCTACCGCTCGGTCAAATACGGGTACCGTGTGCTGCCGCACGCTGAGGCGGACGCAGCGGCCGTGGCGGCGATCCGCCGCATGCCTCGCACCTCGACGGTGCTCTGGGCCATCGCCAAGTTGTGCGATTCTCCGGAACAGTACGGCAGGCTCCGTGACGCCTGGGAGTCAGCGGTGGACGAGCCCGCGGACCTCGGCTACGCGGTACGGCAGCTGTCCACGGCCGCAGCCCGTGCCGGCGAGATCGACGACGCGATCGAACTCTACCTACGGGTCATCGCTCTCATGCGCGACAACGTGGTACCACAGGAACCCGCGAACGAGACCAAACTGGCCGGGCTCGGACCTTGGAGCGCCATCGAAGACCTGCACTCGGTGCTCGAGCAGACCGGCATCCGCTACTTCTTCGCAGCCGGCACCACCCTGGGGCTGGTGCGTGAGGGCAGGCCGCTCAGCGCAGACGGCGACATCGACGTGGGCATCTTCGAAGAGGACTACGATCAGGAAGAGCTCGAGCGGTTGTTCGCGGCGCACCCGAAGTTCGACTTCGACGAGGTCCACCCAAAGACCAAGAAGGTCGGCCTGCGACACCGCGGAGGCGCGCCTGTCGACCTCTTCCGCTTCTATCGCGACGGCGATCGCATGTGGCATGATGCGGTCTTCGTGCGCTGGGGGAATCTCCCCTTCGAACTCGACCGGCTCGAACTGCGAGGTCGGTCGCTGCCGGTGCCCGCCCAAGCGGACCGCTATCTCACGGAGAACTACGGGGACTGGCGCACGCCCAACTCGGCTTTCGACGCATTCACCGACGAGGCACCGAACATGGAGCCGACCTGGCCGGAGTACCTCAGATTGCACTACGTCCGGCGGGCGTACAAGTTCATGTGCGCCGGTGACTCGGAGGCGGCGGCAGCGGAACTCGTTCGCGCCGAGCAGGACGAACTTGCCGACACACTCAACGGGGGACGCTGAATCATGGAGACGGAAGCCAAGCCGATGATCGAATCGCTCCCGGAACCGCTGCCCGAGGACCGAGAGCACCGCGAACAACTCGTCGAGGAGCGGTTGGCGCTGTCGCGGTCACTTCGAAGCGCCGGTGACCGCACCGCCGCTGAAGCCGTGCTAGCGGATTCCTTGCGCGCTGGTCTCTGGGGCTACCAGCGGCTGTGGTCCGAGCTCTGGGCTCTCATGGAGCGCCCAGAGGACTACGGCGTGATCCGCGAACTCTGGCTGGCGAGCCCTCGGCGCTGCCACAAGCGCATCCCGCTGCTTCGGACCGTGGCCCGGGCGGCAAGCGTCGCCGGCGAACACGACGAGGCGCGCGCACTCCTGCGGAAGGCGATCGTAATCCAGGCCGCCCGAACCCGGCGGCTCCGGAGCCGACTCAACCGGATCCGCCGCAAGGCGCTCGGAAAGGTGGGGGGGCTCTTGTCCCGGCCGAATCCGGAGGCGTTCGAACACCGTGCCCAAGTCGCGCTGGCCGCGCTGGACGAGGAATTCGCGCGCATAGGGGTGCGCACCTTCCTGATCTCCGGCACCCTGCTCGGGCTCGTCCGGGAATCCAAGTTCATCGGCTGGGACAAGGATATCGACCTGGGGTTCTTCACCTCCGAAATCGATACCGATGACCTGCAGAGCGCCTTCGAGCGCTCCGAGTGGTTCCATGTCCGCAGGCTCGACTTCAACACCGACCGGCTCCGGGTCAACCACGTCAACGGCATGATGGTCGACATCTTCCCGCACTATGAGGACGCGGACGGCCGCATCTGGCACGACGGCACCGCGACGCGGTGGGCCAACGCACCATTCGAGCTGCGTCGCGCCGAATTCCTCGGCCGGAGCGTGTTCGTGCCCGATCCACCGGAGCAGTACCTCGACGAGAACTACGGGGACTGGCGCACTCCGGACCCGGATTTCGACGCCCGATTGGACGCCCCGAACGCCGAGGTCACCGATCAGAGGTTCCTGGACACCTTGCTCTACTTCAGCCTCCTTGACGCCGTGAACAAGCGTGCCGTGCACAAGCGGGATCGCTATCGGGCTCTGCTCCGCGACCTGGGAGAACAAGGCTGGCTCGACCGCATCGGTGACTGATCCGCCGACGAGGGATCCGACAAAAAGATAGGCCTCAACATATGAAGAAACTCCTTGCAGCGATGCTGTTGAGGCTCGGAGGTCTCCTGCACCGCTTCAGAAGACTGCGCACAGCCGCGTTGGTCTACGCCGCTTCCGCGGCTCTGTGCCCGGCGAATCCGCAGCCGTCCTACCGTCTCGCGGTCGTACGCCAATCAACCGGCAGTCTCACGGCCGCTCGCGACGCGTATACCGCCGCTCTCGAAGCGGGCATCGGCGACCGAGTCTCCTGCCTTCGTCGGCGCGCGAAGGTCAACCGTCGTCTGAAGGACTTCGAGGCGGCACGGGCCGACTACGAGCTCCTCATCGAACTGGACCCTGGAGACCAGCAGTCGTGGAAGGGGTTCGCAAGCAGCCTCGAACGCCTAAGCCGCCTGGAGCACCTCCCGGATATCGTGCGTGCACTCGACCGCGCCTCCGAAACCGGGGAAGAGGCCGATGCGGAGACCCTCCACCGTGCGAAGCTCAAGGCCGACCTCGGTGACTGGGCGGGCTCGCTTCAACTGTATCGAGCACTGATCGCGCGGCATCCTGACGACTCGAAGCTCAAGTTCGACGCAGGATCGATCGCCGAACGCCTCTACCGCGTCCCGTTCCGGCTCACCGACGGCGGCATCACTCCCGCCGGGAGCTCGGAGCGGCGGGCGGCACTTGCAGAGGGCGTGGACCTCTTCGAAGGTGCCGCGACCGACCCGGACCGGGTTTGGGCACCGTACCGGATGGGTCTGCTCCATGAGCACGCCGGGAATCCTGAAGCCGCCGCACAGGCGTACCAGGACGCGATCAACCGGGCCGAGGCGGCCGACAAGTCCTGGTCCGAACTCCAGATGGCCATCTGGAGTTTCCGCCGCGACCGGACATTGCACGGCGGTGACGCCGACGCGGCCGATGACCGGCTGGCGTTCGAGCTCCACGAAGGAGAGCCGCTCGCGGACCCGGCGAAAGCAGTGGGCTACTGCAGCGTCGCACTCTCCAATTTCGGCCTCGTCGTGACGGGCTTCGTGCTGCCCGGCGCTGCGAAATCGGTCACCGTGTCCTTCGACGGCGAGCCGGTCAGCACGGTCAAGGTCGACACCGCCCATTGGCGGCCCGAGTACAAGCTCGCGATCAAATTCGATGTCCTGAAACGCCTCGGTCGGTCGACGACGCTCACGTTCTCGGCGGACGGGCGTCCGCTGGTGACATCGGAGATGTCCGACCACGTCCGATTGGAGAACCCTCGCGGCGACGGATCCTTCCTGGCGCTGCGTTCGGCGGGGCATACCGTCAACAAGAAGGGCCACTGGTCGCCTCGTCCCGACGCCGCCGACTGGAAGCCCGGTGCGGCGGTGGACGCATACGTCCGTCTCAGGGATTTCTTCGAGCGTCGGTTCGACCGCAAGCTCTTCGTCCTGTACGGGACGCTCCTGGGATGCCACCGCGACGGCACCCTTATCCCCGGAGACGACGACTTCGACGCCGCCTACGTCGCCCGAGGCGACACGCCCGAAGAGGCGAAGCGGGACAGCATGGAGATCATGCGGGTGTGTCTCGAAGCCGGCTTCGACGTAGGGCTCGGCTTCGAGGGGAGGCCGTTCAACATCCGCGTGGACGGCTACAGCATCGACGTGAACCCCGTGTGGTTCTACCGGGGCAAGGCCTGGGCGTTCAATTCGCACAAGCTGGCGCCCGAGCACTTCGAACCTCCCGTGCTCGGCACGCTGGAGGGCCGCGAGGTCTACGTCCCGGCCGACACCGAGGCGTTCCTGGAGGAGAACTACGGCCCCGACTGGCGCACGCCCAACTCGCGCTTCAAGTACTACCGGTCGAAGCGGACGGTAAACACGATCAGGCGCACCCAACTAGTGCTCAGCGAGGTGAGGGCCATTCGAGAGCTTGCCGAGCAGGCCCGGAAGGCCTCGCCCAATGCCGGGCGCTTCTACGGCTGGGTGGACCAATGAGCGATCGCGGACGCGCGGGCGGATCCCGCCCGCGCGTCCGCTCAGTCGATTGCGGTGAGCAGCTCGGTGAGTTCGTCGGTGGTGAAGAGGACCGGATTGTTCCCCAGCCGCTGAACATTGACGGACTCGGCCAACGCCTGGCGTGCCGCCCGCGTGTCGGCCCCCGCCTTGTCGAGACTGGTCTCGAGACCCAGTCGCCGCATCAATTCGGTGAAACTCGACCGCGCTCCGGCGCCGTCGGCGGCACCGAATGCGGCGAGGACCTCGCTCATGACGGCGCTGTGGCCCGCCGGATCGATGCTCGCCTGGAGGCGGTCGGCGCCGGCATCGGCGTGTGTCTCGATGAACGAGCCGAGCGTCACCCCCACGGCGTGGCCGTGGCTGAGTCCGTGGCGCTTGGTGATGCCGTAGGACAAGGCGTGGGCTGCGGTGGTCTTGGAGACGTCTATCGCTCGACCGGCCAAATGAGCTCCGAGGGCCATGGCCCTTGACGATTCGGCGCCCGGCCGCCGCACGAATTCCTCTATGGCGGGCATCAGCAGCCCGAGTGCCTCCCGGGCGAAGCCTCGGCTCAGTTCGGTGGCGTCGCGCGACCAGAGGCTCTCGACGGCTTGACAGATCGCGTCGATCCCGGAGGTCGCCCGCTGGTAAGGCGATCCCGAGAGGGTCAGAGTCGGATCGAGGATGACGGCGTCCGGCAGCAGCGCAGGCGAGGCGACCGAGAATTTCTTCTCACCGATGTAGACCACCGCGAAGTGGGTCGCCTCGGCCCCTGAGCCGCTGGTGGTCGGCGCGAGTACGAGCCGCGTGGAGCGCTCGGCGGGTACTTCGCCGTCGCTGATGCGCCTGCGAAGGTCTTCGCCGTCGGGGCTTCCGCGGAAGATGCACAGCAGTTTCGCCATGTCCATCGCCGAGCCTCCGCCGACGGCGAGGATGAGGTCCGGGTCGAACCGTTCGACCAGCCTCAGCCCGACCTCGAGGTCGGCGGCGTCGGTATTGGGCGCGAAGTCGCTCCACTGTTCGACCTTCGCGGTCTGTTCTAGGGCAGGCAGGAGCCGGTCGGCGCCCGATTCGGTGAACGACCGCTTGCCTCGGACCAGCATGACGCGGCGGCACTCCAGTTCGCCGGCGACGGCGCCGGCGAACTCGACTGCACCGCGGCCGAATCGGACGTCGCGGTCGGCGAATGCCGAGGTCGCCATCACCGTCAGCCCTGCTTCCGAAGAGCGGACATGAACGCCGCCTTCGCCTCTGCCGGAGAGCGGGTGGGCCGGCCGATGTCCTTGCGGTTGCCGGGCTTGACCTTGAGCTCCAGCAGCGCCGGGCCGCCGGCCTCGCGCAGCTTCGCTACCTGCTCGTCGAGGCTCTCCAGATCAGCGGTGGAGGCCGCGTAGCGATAGCCCATCGACTTCGCGGCCTCTGTCACGTCGACCTGTCCGATCGACGTCGGTTGGCCGCCGACCGAATCGTGGACGCCGTTGTTGAACACGACGTGGAAGAACGTCGCCGGGGCATGGTCGGCGATGACCGCCAGGGTCCCCATATGCATGAGCAGGGCCCCGTCCCCGTCGAAGCACCACACCTCGCGGTCGGGCTCGGCCATGGACACACCGAGTGCGATCGAGGAGGCGTGCCCCATGCCGCCGACGGTCAGGAAGTCCCGGTCGCCGTCGAGCTCCTCGCGCTGGCGGTACTCGAACAGCTCGCGGCTGAGCATGCCGGTGGTCGACACGATGGCGGCGTCGTCGCCGACGGCTTTCGCGGCGGCGATGAGGGCGTCTTCGCGGCTGGCCAGGTCCGGCTTGGGAGCCTGCACTTTCTCGCCGTCGGTGAAGGTGCCCTTCTCGACCAGCAGGAAGTAGGGCGTCGAGCGTTCCACGGCGACGGCGAAGGCGTCGGCGACGGTCTTCTCGGCCGCTTCGGGATCACTCGGCAGTACCGCCCACGGCAGGTCGGCGGCGTCGAGCAGCGCCTCTTGGACCCGGCCCTGCTTGACGTGCTGCGGCTCGTCCTTGACGCCGGGTTGGCCGCGCCAGCCGACGACGACGAGCATCGGGACCCCGTAGACGTCGGGATCGGCCAGCGACAGCACCGGGTTGACGAGGTTGCCGAAGCCGGAGTTCTGCAGGTACACCACGGCCGGGGACTCGGTGCGCATATAGTGGCCGATCGCCAGTCCGACCGCGGCGCCCTCGTTGGCGGTGATGACGTGCTGCTCGCGCGGGAGCGTCGCCATGATGTGGCTGCCCAGCTGCTTGAGCAGGCTGTCGGGAACGCCGGTGTAGAGCTTGACTCCGAGCCCGGAGAGCTGATCGATGAAACGTGCCGGATCGATCATGAAGCGTTCTCCGGGATGATCGCGAGCGCGTCCTTGATGGGGGCGATCATCGGGTCGACTTCGAGCGCCCGTCCCGATTCCAGGATGGTGTGGGCGACGGTCGACATCGCCGGGTAGGCGGCCCGCATCATGTGGTTGGCGTAGATGACGACGTTGACGCCGTGGTCGATCAGTTCGTCTTCGGTGACGTGTCGGTAGCTGGTCGGCACCACCACGAGCGGTTTGCGGTTCGAGAACTTCGCGTACTCGTCGCAGAAGGTGAAGACTTCGTTGGACTCCTTCTGGCGCGAGTGGATCATGATGCCGTCGGCGCCTGCCTCGATGTAGGCCTGAGCGCGCATGAGGGCGTCGTCCATGCCCTGATCCAGGATCAGGCTCTCGATGCGGGCGATGATCATGAAGTCGTCGGTGACCTGCGCGTTCTTGCCGACCTTGATCCGGTGCGAGAAGTCCTCGATCGACGACTGAGTCTGCGCGACGTCGTTGCCGAACAGGGAGTTGCGCTTGAGCCCTTCCTTGTCCTCGATGATGACCGCGCTGACGCCGGTCCGCTCAAGCGAACGGACGGTGAACGAGAAGTGCTCGGGCTTGCCGCCGGTGTCTCCGTCGAAGATCAGCGGTTTGGTCGTGACCTCGAAGAGCTCGTTGATGGTGCCGAGTCGCGACGAGATGTCGACGGCCTCGATGTCGGGCTTGCCGCGAGCGGTGGAGTCAGTCAGTGACGAGGACCACATGGCGTCGAATTCGACTTTGACGCCGTCGCGTTCGGCCGCGGCGGTCTCGATGATGAGCCCTGAGATGCCGGAGTGGGCCTCCAGCACCCGAACGATCGGCTTGGCGTCGATCAGGCGACGAAGGCGCGACAGACGCACGTTGGGTGTGGTTCCGACCTGCTTGATCGACTCGTTCAGCTGCGTGGAGGAGATGCCCTCGGTGTAAGGCACCTCCACCAGCTCGCCGCCCCATTCGCCGAGGGCGTCGATGACCCGCTGCCGGGTGTCCTTCTGGATCCCCGACTGCCAGTCGTCGCCGTGCACGACGAAGTCCGGTTTCACGGCCCTGAGGTTCGGCACATAGTCCAAGGTCTCCTGCGGTATCACCGAGACCACGCCCTTAAGGCTTTGGATGACGGCCTTACGCTGCTCGTACGTCATGTGGGGCAGGCGCTTGTAGCTGGCGATCGCGGCATCGGTGAGCAGACCGATGGTGATGTCCCCGAGTTCGGCGGCGCGGTTCAAGATGTTGATGTGTCCGGGGTGAATGAGGTCAGCGCTCATCCCCACGTAGACGGTCGGTCTGGGTGCCAAGGGTGCTCCTCGCAGTTCAATTGTCCCGGGGGCGTTTGGGCATACCGGGGGTACCGTTCGTTGCGCGTTCACCGACGTAACGACAGCCCCGAGGTGAACTGGGCGGACACTTCACGCGTCGGCGTCCACGCGCAACGTTGAGTCTTCCTAGTGGTTGATTGATGTTAACCTCTCGCCCACTCGTGTGGAAATGCAGTATCTCTTCGTCAGGCGGTTTCGTGAACCGGCCGATAACAGGCCCGCGCCGCCTCCAAGAACGTTTCGACGCAGTGTTCCGGGGGGATGTCGCCCAGGTAGTAGGTCCGCGTCGCCTCTCTCGCTCCGGCGAGCGGATCTCCTCCGAGGAGGTCGGTGACGACGGCGCCGATATTCGCGGCGTCGGCGTCGATTCGGTAGGCCCCGCGAGCGAGAGGGAATTGTTCGACGAATTTGTCGTATTTTCCGTGAACGTCCGTAATGGCGAAGGGCTTTCCAGAGTAGAGCCAGTCGGATGCCGCGCCGCTGACATCGGTGACGGCGGCGTCGGCGGCGTTGACGCAGTCGGCCAGCGACATCCGCTCCGAAGCGGCGGTGCCCCACAGGTGCCGCCTACCGGTCCGCTCGCCATCGGCGGCGAGCAGCCGCTCCAGTTCGGTCAGCCGAGCGGCCGCGGCGGAGTTGTGGCGCGTGAACGGGTGCGCCCGCAGCACGACCGTGGCTCCGTGATCGAGCAGCGCCGTGATGATCGCCTTGCCGATGTGCAGCGACGAGTAGTTCACTCCATCGGAGGTTCCGGACCAGGTGGGCGCGTACAACACCACTTGGCCGTCGTCACCGTTCCGAGGTCCGACGGCGACCGACTCCAGCTGAGGGCGTCCGACGATGCGGAACTTCTCGTCCGGGATGTCCACACCGTGGGCGCGGTACCGGTCGATGCCGGCCTGCCCGGCCACGAAGATCAGGTCGTACATCGCCGAGACCGGGTTGCGGCTGGCGACCTTGTCGCTGTCGCCGTGCATCAACTGGACGTGAGTGAGTCGACCGGTCCTCACCAGTTGCGCGTTCTCCATGCTGTTGTTCACGTAGAACACCGCGCGTGCCGAGTCGGTGAGCAGTCCTTCCACATCAGTGATGCGAGGGGCCACGACTATGGGGGTCTGGGTCGCGGTCAGCAGCCTGGGCAGCAGGCGCGGGCTTCGCAGCACGATCAGGTACGGATCGCCGATACGGTCGAAGTACTCGAGCCACATGAGCAGATGGAAATCCGACTCCGGAGGTCCCGCCAGATGGACGAGGAACCGCGGCTCTAGGGCGCTCACCGCATCGCGTACCGCCGCGTCGCCGGAGTGGGCGCTCGCTCTGCGCTGCCGCCACGCTGCGGCCGTGCCGACCGCGAGCGCCGCGATGACACCGGTCACCGCCGCGCCGAGCAGCCATGAGGCCCATGCCGCGCTCAGTCCCATCTCGACGGCCGACGCCAGCGCGGCGGCGAACCCGAGTGCGGTGATCAATCGGCAGACGGTGGTGGAGTCGAACCACTTGAGCAGCCGGTCGCGATGCACGACGAGATGAGCCGAGTCGAGGCGCACGGCGCCGATGACGCCGGCGACCACCCCTTCGGCCGCGATCAGCGCCAATATTGCGCTTCCGGCGAGGGCCAGCACGAGCGGCGTGCCGGAGGACGAGGAGTTCGCGGCGGCGATGACGAGCGCCGCGACGCCGAGGGCCCTGGCGGCCTGATCGACCGCCAGCTCATTGAGCGGATTCAGCCGCCAAGCCAGAAGCAGCGTCAGCACGGCCAGACCGAACCCGGCCCACGTGAGCCCCGTGAACAGTGTCGCCGTCACAGCCAGTGCGGCCAGACCGCCGGT
Organism: Glycomyces halotolerans; assembly: GCF_054779575.1. Taxonomy (NCBI): domain Bacteria; kingdom Bacillati; phylum Actinomycetota; class Actinomycetes; order Glycomycetales; family Glycomycetaceae; genus Glycomyces; species Glycomyces halotolerans. Next base: position 27,920 of record NZ_BAAGXZ010000012.1, on the reverse strand, counting down.
CGTCGCAGGGGCCAGCGGGGAACGTGTGAGCTTCAGAGGCATGTGGGGGCGGGTTCCTAGGGGGCGAGCGATTCGGGTCAAGGCGAATCGTACCTGAATGAAAGGTTGCTGAGAGGTGAAGCGTCACCGGGCTGTCGGAAGGCGCCGACGGCGGAGTCTTCGCACGCGGGACCGGGCTCAGGGGCGGCCCGCCGGCCGTCGCATCAGAAGGCTGTCAGCGGTGATCTGAGGACCCGGTTCCAGACGCGGCAGGCCTCCCTCTCAGAACGGCTGGCCGTCAGCGGCGCTTCGGGGACGGGAGCCGCTCGAAGGCCGGGGCGCTGGCCGGATGGGGAGCGGTCTGGCCGCGCTCTTCGCGGTCGGCGCACAGTTCGGCGAGCCGGTCGTAGGCCGCCTTGCCCAGCAGTTCGGTCAGCTCGGTCGCGTAGGAGCGGTACACCGGCTCGGCGGCGGTGTGCGCCAGCGGCGAGCCGGTGCACCACCAGTCGAAGTCGTGACCGCCCGGACCCCACGAGGCCCGGTCGAACTCCGTGATGAGTGTGACCTCGACGCTGGTGCCGTCGGCGCGCTGCTCCGACTTGAAGTCCCGTTTGACCGGGAGCTGCCAGCACACCTCCGGCTTGTACTCCATCGGATGCACGCCGTCGCGCATCGCCTGCTGGTGCAGGGCGCACCCGCTTCCGGTCGGGAATCCGTCGCGGTTGTGGAACACGCAGGCGCCGTCGACCACCGCGGTCTTCTTCGCCGGCTCCTCCTCACCGTCGTCGTTCTCCAGGATGTCGTCGACGATGGTGTCCTTCCAGCGCCGATGCAGCTGCCAAGTCTCGGGCGTCAGCTTCTTGGCGGCCTCGCGCACGCGCTTGATGTCGTCGCCGTCGGTGTAGAACGCCCCGTGCAGACAGCAGCCGTCGGCGGGCCGGTTGTGGTCGATGCCCGGACAGCCCCCCGCTTCGGGGGCGCGACCGAAGATGCACCCCCAGCGCGAGAGCAACCAGGTCAGATCGGCCCGGACCATGGTCTCGGGGTCGTCGGGATCGAAGAATTCGACCCATTCGCGGTCGAAGTTCGGTTCCACCTCATCGGTCATTCGACCACGGTACCTGCGTGAACCCGACGTGTGCCCTGTATACGGGGTGCGGCGGGCCGAGTTCTCGGGGAACCCGCCCGGAAGCCCGCCCCGCGTGGACTCCTCGGGTCGTCAGCGCCGATTCCGGCCGGTGTCGTACCAGGTGGCGCGGCCATGCACCGGCGTCGCCGCTCACCTGTCGGCCCGGAATGCACCACCCGGCGTACCCTGGTTGTCGTGACCCAGTCCGTCCCGGTCCTGCTCTCGACCACCTCCGTGTACCCCGAGCCGACCTCGGTGGGCTTCGAACTGGCCGCCGAGCTCGGCTACGACGGCGTCGAGCTGATGGTCTTCACCGACCGGGTCTCCCAGGACCCGTCCGCGGCCGCGAGCCTCTCGCGCCATTACGGGATCAAGATCGGCGCCGTCCACGCCCCATGCCTGCTGGTCACTCAGCGGGTGTGGAGCCCCGACCCGTGGACGCGGCTGCGGCGGTCGGTCCAGGCCGCCCAGTACCTCGACTCGCCGACCGTGGTCATTCACCCGCCGTTCTCCTGGCAGCGCGACTACGCCCGCAAGTTCTCCAGTGTGCTCGCCAGCCTCCGGGCCCGCTACCCGGAGATCACCATCGCCGTCGAGAACATGTTCCCGCTCAAGCTCGGCCGGCGCAAACTCGTGCCCTACAGCCCCCACTGGGATCCGACCCGGCACGGCTACGACTCGTACACGCTCGATCTGTCCCACTGCGCCGCTTCGGGCGCCGACGCGATGGCCATGGCCGAGCGGATGGGCGACGGCCTGCGCCACATCCACCTGTGCGACGGCACCGACCCGGGCGCGGACGCCCACATGGTTCCGGGCCGCGGCACCCAGCCGTGCGCCGAGCTGCTCGGGAAGCTCGCCGCCGCCGGCTGGGACGGATCCGTCACCGTCGAGGTCTCGACTCGCAAGTCCGGCAACCGGACCCGCCGCACCGCCGATCTGGCCGAGTCACTGCGCTTCGCACGCGACGGCCTGTCCGCCGATATCAGTTCCTGAGCCGCACGACCCGCATTGCCGGATGAATGTGTCGGCCATGGGAGTGTGTCTCCGTTCCTGAGCTGTACGGCTCGCGTGGACGGCCGGAGGTTCTTGCCGTATGCGTGGCTTTCAGCCCCTGAGCCGCACGGCCCGTGCGACCGGCCCAGTGTTCTGGCCGGCCCCCAAGTTCTGACCGCCGCTCGCGACACTCCCGACACTCCCCAGAAGCCCGGCGTTCATCTAGGTGAACAGCAAGATGGACGTTGCGCGAACGCCGACGATTCCAGCGTGCCGAAGGCCCTCCACCGGTCACCGGAAGTTTCATCCGGATTCACGTTGGTGAATTACCGTTTGCGGCCGTCGTTGATCAACGGAACCGACTGAGGTGGCCTCATGCCAAGCGAGGAACGCAACTTCATACCCCCGGCCCGGCCGCACATAGGCCAGGCCGAGATCGACGCGGCCGTGGCCGTGCTGCGATCCGGCCAAGTGGTGCAGGGCCCGGAGGTCGCCGCGTTCGAGGACGAATTCCAGAAGGTCGCCGACACTGCGCACTGCGTCGCGGTCAACTCTGGAACCTCCGCCCTCCAGCTCGCCCTCATGGCGCTCGGCCTGGGACCTGGCGACGAGGTCATCGTCCCCTCGTTCTCCTTCGCCGCGACCGCCAACGCCGTCCGGCTCGTCGGAGCCGAGCCCGTCTTCGCCGACATCGAGCCCGCCAGCTTCTGCATCGACCCCGACTCGGTCGCCTCCCTCATCGGCCCCAACACCGCCGCGATCATGCCGGTGCACCTCTACGGGCACCCCGCCGACATGACCCGCCTGGTCAGCCTCGCCGAACGCCACTCCCTGACCATCGTCGAGGACGCCTGCCAGGCCCACGGCGCCGAGCTCGACGGCCGCCGCGTCGGATCGTTCGGCGCCCTCGGCGCCTTCAGCTTCTACCCGACCAAGAACATGCACGCCCTCGAAGGCGGCATGATCACCACCGATGACCCCCAGCTCGCCCGCCGGTTGCGCCTGTTGCGCAACCAGGGCATGGAGACCCGCTACGCCAACGAGATCGTCGGCGCCAACATGCGCATGACCGACGTCGCCGCCGCGATCGGCCGCGTCCAGCTCGGACGCCTCGCCGAATGGACGGAGCAGCGCCGGTCCAACGCCGCCCGCCTCGACGCCCGCCTCACCGCACTCGCGCCCCCTCCGGTCGCCGCCGGAGCCCACCACGTCTACCACCAGTACACCGTCCGAGCCGCCGGACGCGACGACGTGCAGGCCCGCCTCAAAGACGCCGGGATCGGCAGCGCCGTCTACTACCCGGTCCCGATCCACCGGCTCGCCCCCTACCGCGACTCGAAGGCCGACCTGCCCGAGACCGACCGCGCCGCGGACGAGGTCCTCTCACTGCCCGTCCACCCCTCGCTGACCGTCGACGAACTCGACCGCGTCGCCGACGCGGTGAACTCCTTGGAGCAGCAACCGTGACCGCACAGCAACTGCGCGCCGGCCTCGTCGGCCTCGGCGCCATGGGCCGCAACCACGCCCGCGTCCTCTCCGGCCTCGACGGGGTCGACCTGGCCGGCGTCGCAGACCCCGTCGCCGACAAGCGCGCGGCGCCCGCCGGCGCTCAGCTGGTCGAAACCGTCGAACAGCTCATCGACCTCGGCATCGACTACGCGGTGGTGGCCTGCCCCACCGCCTTCCACGAACAGGTCGGACTCGCGCTGGCCGAGGCCGGCGTGCACGCCCTCATCGAGAAGCCGCTGGCGCACACCGTCGCGGCCGCCGACCGCCTGGCCGAGGCCTTCGAGTCCCGCGGCCTGGTGGCGGGGGTCGGCCACATCGAGCGGTACAACCCGGCGATCATCAGCCTCCGCTCGCGTCTGGAGGCCGGGGAACTCGGCGAAGTCCTCCAGGTCGTCACCCGCCGGCAGGGACCGTTCCCGCACCGCATCGCCGACGTCGGGGTCGTCAAGGACCTGGCCACGCACGACATCGACCTCACCTGCTGGGTCACCGGCCAGCTGTACCGGTCCATCACGGCCAGCACCGTCTCGCGCTCCGGGCGCGAGCACGAGGACCTCCTGTCGGCCATCGGGCAGCTCACCGACGGCGTCATCGCCAACCACTCGGTGAACTGGCTGAGCCCGTTCAAGGAACGCACGACGGTCGTCACCGGCGACCGCGGCTGCTTCGTCGCCGACACCCTGACCGGGGACCTGACGTTCTACGCCAACGGTGTCGAGGACACCGAATGGGAGGCGCTGCGCGCCTTCCGCGGCGTGTCCGAAGGCGACATGATCCGCTACGCCATCCGCAAGCGCGAGCCGCTGCTGGTGGAGCACGAGCGCTTCCGCGACGCGGTCCTGGGCCTGACCGACGACATCGTCGATCTGCGGCAGGGCCGCGCGACCGTGGAGGTCTCGGAGATGATGCTCCGCTCGGCCGAGCGCGGGGAGACCATCGCGCTCGAGGGCTCGCGCAGTGTCGTCAAGGGAGAGTGACCGTGGAGTTCCGTATCGAAGTTCGACCGTCGGAGACGGCGGTGGGGGAGTGCCCATGAAGATCTGCGTCGTCGCCCTCGGGAAGATCGGGCTGCCGCTGGCCGTCCAGTTCGCCTCCAAGGGACACACTGTGATCGGCGCCGACGTCAATAAGCGCGTCGTCGACAGCGTCAACGACGGTGTCGAACCGTTCCCCGGCGAGCACCTGCTCGCCGAGCGCCTCAAGGAGTCCGTCGAGGCCGGGAGGCTGCGGGCCACCACCGACACCGTCGCCGCGGTCCGCGAGTCCGAGGCCGTGGTCGTGGTGGTGCCGCTCTTCGTCGACGCCGACGGCGTCCCCGACTTCGGGTGGATGGACAACGCCACCGAAGCCGTCGCGGCCGGTCTCCAGCCCGGCACGCTGGTCTCCTACGAGACCACGCTCCCGGTCGGCACCACGCGTGAACGCTGGGCGCCGATGCTCGAACGCGGCTCGGGGCTGGCCGCGGGAGAGGACTTCCACCTGGTCTTCAGCCCGGAGCGGGTCCTGACCGGCCGCGTCTTCGCCGACCTGCGCCGTTACCCGAAGCTCGTCGGCGGCATCGACGAGGCCTCGGCGAAGCACGGCGTCGGCTTCTATTCGGCGGTCCTGGACTTCGACGACCGCGAGGACCTGTCGGCGCCCAACGGCGTGTGGGACCTGGGTTCGGCCGAGGCCGCCGAGCTCGCGAAGCTCGCAGAGACGACCTATCGAGACGTCAACATCGGCCTGGCCAACCAGTTCGCGCGTTTCGCCGACAAGCACGGCATCGACGCGATGAAGGTCATCGAGGCGTGCAACACCCAGCCGTACAGCCACATTCACCGGCCGGGCATCGCCGTGGGCGGGCACTGCATCCCGATCTACCCGCAGATGTACCTGTGGAACGACCCGGAAGCGACGGTCGTGCGCGCGGCCCGGCAGGCGAACGCGGCCATGCCCGCCTATGCGGTCGACGTCCTCGCCGCCGCCTACGGCGACTTGGACGGCGCCTCGGTCCTGGTCCTCGGCGCGGCCTATCGCGGCGGGGTCAAGGAGACGGCCTTCTCGGGCGTGTTCCCGCTGGTGGAGTCGCTGCGCGAGCGGGGGGCGAGCCCCTTCGTGTCCGATCCGATGTACACCGCCGAGGAGCTCGAGGCCGAGGGGCTGCCCGCGCACCGAGGTGAGACGGTCACCGCCGCGGTCGTTCAGGCCGACCACCAGGAGTACCGGGGTCTCGTCCCGGCCGACCTCCCCGAGGTGAAGGTGCTTCTCGACGGCCGCCGGGTCACCGACCCGGAGGCGTGGCAGGGGCGACGCCACATCGTCCTCGGCGCCTAGAGCGCCGACCACGCACTGCAGGGGGGCGGCGCCGACGGCGCCGCCCCCCTGCTCGCGTCTTCAGACCGCTCGAGCTTCGAGGACCTTGAGGACCTCGAACCCGGCGCGGCCGTCTCCGTACGGCGTGCCGGTCGGCGTGTCCGGGGCCGGGCGGGAGGCGGTCGTCCGCCACTGATCGGCCGGCATCTCGCCGGGGTGCGGCACGAGGACGTTCCAGCCGTCGTGGAGGGTCTCCACCCACTCGGTCTCGGTCCGCAGGGTCGTGCACGGCCGGTCCAGCAGATACGCCTCCTTCTGCAGTCCGCCGGAGTCGGTGACGACGCCGGTCGAGGCGAGTACCGCGGCGACCAGTTCGGCGTACGGCAGCGGCGGACCGGCGACGATCGCACCGGTTTCGAGCTTGAGCCCGTGCTGCTCGGCCTTGGCCCGCAGGCGCGGGTGCGCCAGCAGCGCGACCGGCACCGGCAGGTCCGCCAGCGCCGCCAGCAGCGAAGCCAGCCGCTCGGGGTCGTCGGTGTTCTCGGCGCGGTGGAGCGTCGCGACCAGGAAGGGCGCGTCGGTGTCGATCTGCTCGGGCAGGCCGGGCCGCCGGTGCTCTCGGGCGAGGACGGTGTCGCGGGTGTTGAAACACACGTCGACCATGACGTCGCCGACGCGTACGGCACGGTCGGCGAGTCCCTCGTTCGCCAAGTGCCGCATGGCCTCTTCGGTGGGAGCCAGCAGCAGGTCGGCGCAGTGGTCGGTCAGGACCCGGTTGTGCTCTTCGGGCATCCGGCGGTTGAACGAGCGCAGGCCGGCCTCGAGGTGGGCCACCGGCACGTGCTGTTTGACGGCGGAGAGCGCGCCGGCGATGGTCGAGTTGGTGTCGCCGTAGACCAGCACCCAGTCGGGCCGTTCCTCGTCGAGGATCGGGTCGATGGCGGCGAGCATCGCACCGGTCTGTGCTCCGTGGCCGCCCGACCCGACACCGAGGTGGAAGTCCGGTTCGGGGATGCCGAATTCGGAGAAGAACACGTCGGACAGCTCGGGGTCGTAGTGCTGCCCGGTGTGGACGACGCGGTGGGAGTGGTCGGTGCCGTGGAAGGCTTTCGCGATAGCGCCGAGTTTCACCAATTGCGGCCTGGCGCCGACGATGCTGAGGACTTTCATGCGGACTCCTCCAGACGCAGCCGGCCCGCCGCCTCGTGGTAGTGCTCGCCGCTGACCGGGCAGCGCCAGCGGTGGTCGCCGTCCGCTTCCAGTCGTTCCCCGGATCGGCCGACCCATCCCGTCCGGCGTGCCGGGACGCCCATGACGAGAGCGAAGTCGGGCACGTCCTTGGTCACCACCGCGCCGGCCGCCACCATCGCCCATCGTCCGATGCGGATCGGGGCGACGCAGACGGCCCGGGCGCCGATGGAGGCTCCTTCGGCGATGTCGACGCCGACCGCCTCCCAGTCCGCGGCTCGTTTGAGCTGCCCGTCGGCGTCGACCGCGCGCGGGTTGTGGTCGTTGGTGAGCACCGCTGCCGGTCCGATGAAGACGCCGTCGGCGAGCCGCGCCGGTTCGTAGACCAGCGCGTAGTTCTGGATCTTGACGTTGTCGCCGACTGTCACGCCGGTACCGATGTAGGCGCCGCGCCCGATGACGCAGCCGCCGCCGAGGCTGGCGTCCTCGCGGATCTGCGCGAGCTCCCAGATGCTCGTTCCGTCGCCTATCTTGGCGCTCTCGTGCACCTGGGCGGTGTCTTGGACCCTGTAACGCATATGTCGCCTTCGCGGTGTGTCTGGTGAGTGGATAGAGCGGCCGATCATACGGACCGATGCGGTCCGCCAGCCTGTCCCACGCCGGAGAACACACTCCCAACTGGCCGGTTCAATTGCTCTAATTCCAGGGAAACGCTGCGTAAACTCACTGGTTTCATACGATGTGGCGCGTGCGTCGTCGACCGCGGTGTCGGTGGCCGCGATATACGGAGGACCAATGAACATTCACCCTCAGCGCATCCTCATGATGCCTCTCGTCCGGGAGGCCGCGTGAGCGATTCCGTCATTCGCGCTCAACACCTTCCGATACCGATCCCTATGGGGGAGGCCGCGTGAGCGTATCCGCCATTCGCCCTCACCACCCCCGCATGTTTTCCCATCCTGGGGGTCGCGTGAGCGATTTGAACTCGCGCCCGCGGGGAATCGCGATGCCGAGCCTCGGACGGGAGGCGACGTGAGCGATTCGGCCGCCCGGCCCCGGCGCATAGTGATGCTGGTCCAGAACGGCGTCGTCGGCGACTCCCGCATCCAGAAGGAGGCAGAGTCGGCCGCGCGAGCAGGCTGGGACGTCGTGCTGCTCGGACGTAGCACCACGAGCCGGCCCGAGGAATGGACCGTCGGCGACGCCCGCATCCGTCTCCTCCCCGCCCCCCGGACCTTCGAGAGACGCCGCCACGAAGTCCGCCGCGCCTGGCTCCGCAGCCCCCTGGCCTACCCGCCCGGCCCGCTCCAGGAGTACCGCCGCAAGCAGGTTCGCGCCTGGAAGACCGACCTCCGCACCGCCCGCGACCGCCTCGCCTTCGACGCCCCACGTGGCGCCGAGGCGATCGCCCGCCGCATCGGCCTGGCCGCACGCCGGACCGCTGTCACCGCGGCGTGGGCCTGGATCGGCGTCCGCAGCCGACTGACCGACCGGCTCCGCGAACGCCGCTCCAACGCCACGGGATGGCCCGAGAAGATCGCCGGGGCCTTCTGGAAACGAGTTCTCGGCGACCGGGCCTGGAGGCGACTGGATCCGGCGTTGTGGGACCTCGAACTCGCGTTCGGCCCGGTCATCGACGAGCTCCGGCCCGACCTCATCCACGCCAATGACTTCCAGATGCTCGGCGTCGGCGCGCGCGCCAAACTCCGGGCCGCCGCCTCCGGGCGCGACGTCAAGCTCGTCTGGGACGCCCACGAGTTCCTGCCCGGCATGAAGCCGTGGAAGCAGCACCCGTGGTGGCTGGCTGCCCAGGAAGCCCACGAGCGCGAACACGCCCCCTGTGCCGACGCGGTCGTCACCGTCTCCGAGCCCCTGGCGGACCTCCTCGTCGACGAGCACGGGCTGGCTGAACGACCCGCCGTGGTCATGAACGCCCCGGATGTCTCCGGCGAATGGGACGCCGCACCGAGCCTGCGCGAGCACTGCGGCATCGGTCCGGACACGCCGCTGATCGTGTACTCGGGAGCGCCACTCGAACAGCGCGGCATGCACCTCATCGTCGAAGCCCTCCCGGAGCTGCCGGAGATCCACGCCGCCTTCGTCGTCTCCAAACCCCATTGGCGGTACGTCAGACGCATGGAGGCGCGCGCCGCCGAGCTCGGCGTGGCGGACAGGACGCACGTCCTGACCTACGTCGCCTACCGCCAGATCGTCCCCTATCTGTCCGAAGCCGACGTCGGCGTCCATCCGCTGCGCGCCGGCATCGTCAATCACGAGATAGCGCTGGCGAACAAGTTCTTCGAGTATTCGCACGCGCACTTGCCTATCGTCGTAAGCGACGTCAAGACGATGGGGGAGATGGTCCGCAGGACCGGCCAGGGTGAGGTCTTCAAGTCCGGCGACGTCGACGACCTCGCCAGGGCGATCAAGCAGATCCTCGACGATCCCGAGCGGTACCGAAAGGCCTACAACGGCCAGGTCCCATTGGACGAGTGGACCTGGGAGGGCCAGGCCGGCCGGCTCGCGGAAGTGTACGCACGCCTGCTCGGCAGGCATCACGAGAAAGACGTGTCAGCGCAGTGAACGAAGATCGGCAACGGCGGGTCGCGGTCGTGACCCCGTGGTACCCGGAGGCGGAGGTGCCCTTCCGGGGGTCCTTCGTCCGCGGCATGGTCGAGGCCGTCGCCCCCGGCTGCTCCGAGCTCACCGTGTACCACCTGAGCAACTGGGGCGTCGTCCGCCCGGCCGAGCGCCGGGCGGTGATCTGGGAGGCGCAGCGCCTCCTCCTGCCGCGCTCGGTCCCGCCCATCGCCACCGTGGGCGGCGCCGCGCTCTACCGCATCCCGGCGCTGATCCCGCCCACCGAGGACTGGCGCGCCAAGTCCGACGAGTTCGCCGGCTGGCTTGGCACCGCCCTCGGTGGCGAGCCGATCGACGCCCCGATCGTCCACGCGCACGTGCCGCTGACGGCCGGGTACGCCGCTCTCCAGAACTGCTGCCCAGACGCGAAGGTCTTCGCCACCGAGCACTCTTCGTTCCTCGCTGACGTCCTCGCCCAAGCGCCGGCCAGGGAGCGCTACGACGAGATCCTCCACCGGCTGGCCGGATTCTTCGTCGTCGGCGAGCCGCTGCGCGACCTGGTCGCCGAGACCTTCCCCCACCACGCCGACAAGATCGAGTTCATCGCCAACCCGATCGACTTCCGCACCAGGCGCGCGCGCCCGCCCACGGCGCTGCGGCGCTGGCTGTCGGTGGCGTCCCTGGTCGAACGCAAACGCGTCGACTACCTCCTGCGCGGTTTCGCCCGCTGCCTCGCCGACGACGCCGACCTCACCTTGACACTCGCCGGCGACGGCAAGGACCGCGAGGACCTCGAAGCGCTCGCCGACGAACTGGGCATCGCCGCCTCGCTCGACTGGCGCGGCTCGGTCGAGCCGGACGCGATCCCCGGCGTCATGGCCGAGCACGACCTGCTGGTCCACACCAGCGCGCACGAGACCTTCGGCATGGTAATCGTCGAGGCCGCCGCCGCGGGCATCCCGGTGCTGGTCAGCCGCTCCGGCGGCCCCGAGCATGCCCTGGCGGGCATCGAGTCCGCCGCGGGTCGCCTCTTCGACGTCGACGATGACCCGGCCGTACTGGCGAAGGGCTACGCCGAGCTGCGCAGCGCCTACCCCGGCGGCCTCGACCTGGAACGCGCCCGCTCCCGACTGGAGGAGCGCTACTCCTACGAGGCCGTCGCCCGGCAACACTTCCATGCCTGGGACCGGATCGCCGAGCCCGAGGAGGCCCTCCGGTGAAGATCCTCTACGCCGCCCCCGTCGCCAAGCGCTACCGCGCCATGGAGCACGAGACGCGCCTGGCCGCCGACCACGGCCACGAGGTTCACCTGGTGGCCGACCACCGGCTCTACTGGGAACGCCACGAGGTCGATCCGCGCGTCCGGGCGCACCTGCTGCGCGTCGGAGACGTGCGCGCGCGCGAGTCGGCGCTGGTGACGTGGCTGCTGTGCCGCATGCCGCGCGGGGTGCTGCGGCGGTTGCGCCGCGGCCCGCTCACCCGCGTTGCCGGCGGCGTGCTGCGCCTCTGGAACCGCAAGGTCGCGAACCCGATCGAGAAGCGCCGCAAGCGCCGCACCCACCGGATGCGGCAGGGCCTGCGCCGCGACGCGATCATGGACCTGCTGGAGACGCATCGCTTCGACTGGCTCGTCATCGGCGGGCCCGGCGTGATCGACGTGCTCGCCGACGACCTGCCCGCCCTGCTCGAACGGCGGCCCGAGCTGCGCACCACCTATTCGTACGAGCACTTCGCCGACGAGGAGGCCGCCAGTGTCCGATGAATCCCGCCCCCGCCTGCTCTACCTCGCCTTCTACTTCCCGCCGTCCAGGGCCTCGGGCGTCTACCGGGCGCGGGCGACGGCCAACCACTTCACCGCCGCCGGCTGGGACGTCACCGTCATGCGCGCCCCCGACCGCTTCTACCGGGAGGTCACCGGCTCCACCGACGATGCCCTCACCGACGGCCTGGACCCGGCCATCGAGGTCGTCCCGCGGCCGATGGACTTCTTCGCCTGGGAGACCGACGTGTCCCGCTACGGGCGCTTCCGCGGCAACGCGCCGGTCCTGGCCCGGCGGTTCAACGAATGGAAGCTGCGGCGCATCTTCCCCGAGCAGTACGAGTCCTGGGCGCGCTCCTGCGTCGCCGAAGGCTGGCGTCGGCACCGCCGCGAGCGGTTCGACCTCATCCTGTCCACCGGCAACCCCTTCGCCTCCTTCGCCGCGGCCTGTGCCCTGTCGCGCCTGACCGGCGTGCCCTACATCCTCGACTACCGCGACTCGTGGACCCTCGACCTGTTCACCAACGCCGACGCGTACGGGCCGGAGCACCCGGCCTGGAAGTGGGAGCGCCGGGTGATGCGCCGCGCCGCCGCGGCGGTGTTCGTCAACGACGCCCTGCGCCAATGGCACGCTGAGCGCTACCCGGAGACGGCCGAGCGGATGATGGTCGTCCCCAACGGTTGGGACCCCGACTGCCTCGACCCCGACGCGCTCGACGGCACCCCGACCGGGCCGCTATCGTATGCCTACGTCGGCACCCTCACCGTCAACCAGCCGGTCCACGCGATGGTCGACGGGTTCCGCACCATGACCGGCCGCGGCGACCACGCCGACGCCACCCTCGACCTGCACGGGCACCTCGGGTTCTTTTCCCACAGCCCCGGCAAGCTCCGCGCCGAGTTCGGCCTGGAGTTCGGAGAGGAAGGCGACGTGCGCTACCGCGGCCCGGTCTCCAAGACCGCCATCGGCGACACCTACGCCGCCAGCGACGTGCTCGTCTTCCTCGCCGGCGGCTCCAAGTACGTCACCTCCGGCAAGATCTTCGAGTACATGGCGACCGGCAAGCCCATCGTCTCGGTCCACGAGCCAGGCAGCGCCGCGGAAGCCCTGCTCCGGCACTATCCGCTATGGTTCCGTCCCAAGCGGCTGGAACCGGAGGACATCGCCCGCGCCATGGCCGAGGCCGGCGACGCTGCCCTCAAAGCCGATCCCGAGGTCGCCCGGTCGGCCCGTGACTACGGCGCGACCTTCACCCGCGAGCGGGCGCTGCTGCCGCTGGAAGAGCGCGCCCGAGCCGTCATCGGAGGCGCGCAGTGAGCACCGAGAACCACAGAGTGGTCGTCGTCATCTTCACCGGCGGGCAGGTCCGGCGCGTCAACCGCTTCATCGAGACGGTCGGCCCCCGCGGCGTCGACGTGACCGTGCTGACCGCCGAGGGCGGCCAGGCGTGGAAGCGCGGCAGGGAGCTCCACCCCGCCGCCCGCACCGTCTCGATCGGCCAGGCCGAGAACCGGCAGCCGCTGGTGTGGCTCTACCTGGCCTGCATCGAGCGCGGGCCGAACATCATCCTGCGCCGCGCCGCCGGCACGCTCCCCGGCGCCCTCGGCAAGGCGGCCGGGAGGGCCGCCTCCCTGCACGGCAAGGTCGCCAGGCGGACCCGCCGCAGGCTGTTCTGGCCGGTCTACAAGATGGTCCGTGGCCAGGCGCTGCGCCGCCTGGCCCGCCGCCGCATCGACCGGCTCGAACTGGACCGCGCCGAGCGGGTCATCGTCGTCGACGACACAGCCGTCCCCTTCGGATGGATGCTCGCCCGCCGCTACTCCGGACTCCAAGTGACCCGGCAGCTCGACCGCAACCTCTACGACCCGCCCGCACCTCCCGAGGACGAGGCGGCCGCCCTCCGATGACCCGAGACGGAGTACAGATGGAACAGCCCTCGACCGCGAAGCGGCGCATCGTCATGCTCGTCGACAACCCGGTCGACGGCGACTCGCGTGTCCAGAAGGCCGCCCGCTCGATGGCCGACGCCGGATGGGACGTCCACCTCATCGGACGCTCGGCCAGCACCGAGGCCGACACCTACATGCTCGGCCGGGCGCGCGTCCACCGCCTGCCGCTCCAGGCGCTCTCGCCGCGCAAGTCGCTGCTCGACCGGGCCATGCGCGTGCGCCACCCCCTCGGCTGCAAGAGCACCGCGATCGCCAACATCCTCCAACGCGAGATCGCCGTTTCCAAGACCGAGGAGCTCCAGCGCCGCTACGCCCCCGCCACCCGCGGCGGCCGCGGCGTCCCGCGCACGGTGCGCGACCTTGCCGGGAAGGTCCGCCGCCGCTTCTTGGCCGCGCGGGTACGCCAGACCAAGGCGGGCTTCAAGTGGCGGGGGCAGCGCACCCACGGCCGCATCCAGCGCATCGACGCGGCGCTGCAGCGGGCCCTGCACGGCACGCGGGCCTGGCGCCGCCTCGACCCCACGCCGCTGCGCTACGACGCCTCCTACGCGAAGCTCATCGACGAGCTGCGCCCCGAGCTCATCCACGCCCACGACTATCGCATGATCGGCGTCGCGGCCCGAGCCGTGGCTCGGGCCCGCGGCAAGGGCCGGAAGATCCACCTGCTCTACGACGCCCACGAGTTCGTGCCCGGCATGACCAACCCGGCGGGACACCGCTGGCTGGTCTCCCAGACCCTGTACGAGCGCGAGTACTTCCGCTGCGCCGACGCCGTCGTCACCGTCTCCGAGCCGCTGGCCGACCTGCTCGTCGCCGAGCACCGCCTCGCCGAGCGCCCCGCGGTGGTCCTCAACACCCCGCCGAGGGACGCCTCGGCACCCGAACGCACCTGCACCGACGTCCGCGACGCCTGCGGGCTCCAACCCGGACAGCCCCTGGCCGTCTACTGCGGCGGCGCCTCGGAGCAGCGCGGCCTCCACACCCTCGTCGGCACCCTCGAACACCTGCCCGAGTTCCACGTCGCCCTGGTGGTCAACACCCTGGACTCGGACTATGTGAAGCGCTTGCGTGGCATCGCGGCTGATGTCGGGGCGACGGAGCGGCTGCACCTGATGGGTTACGTGCCCTACGACGAGCTGCCCGACTTCCTCTCCACGGCGGACGTCGGCGTCCATCCGCTGCGACGGGGCCCGATCAACCATGAGGTCGCGCTGAGCACCAAGTTCTTCGAGTTCATGCAGGCGAAGATCCCAGTCGTGGTCAGCGATGTGAAGGCGATGTCGGAATCGGTGAGGACGACCGGCATCGGCGAGGTCTTCGCCTCCGAGGACACCGGCGACCTGGCCGCAGCGCTCAAGAGCGTCCTGTCCGATCCCGGCCGCTACCGCGAGCCCTACTCCCGGCCCGAACTGCTCGACCAGTACACGTGGGAGCGCCAGTCCGAGGCCTACGACGCGATCTACCGCCGCCTCCTCATGCCCTAGTCCGACCTCGTCGTTGCCGCCTTCACGCCGGTGGCCGGAACCGACCCGTACCACCGTGATCGCGTGCTTGATCTTTCCACGGACGAGAACGGCATTCACCTGTACGAACGCAACGGCGAACGGTACCGGCACCCGGTGCAGCAGACGCAGTACGCCATCTCCCTGCTGGGGGAGTAGTACGCGGCCACCGGAAACGCCGACAGGCTCGCACGGGCCGACGCCACCCCGCATGACCGGCGGCGACCGGTTCGGGGAACTGGCCGACATCTTCCGCGGGGACTTCACCTAGGGCCCCCTCCGGCCAGCGGTTTCCCCGCGACCGTGGCCGCCCGCGGCCCCGACTGCATCGCCGTCCGTTCCGGTCGCCGGTCGCCAGGGCTGGAGTCGCTATGCTCTTTGAAAGATTAGATTGTGCCGCAATATTCCTTTGTTTCTAATGTCTCGATCCACGTGTTATGACACCGTGACCAGATATTGAACCGCGGCGGGCTACGCTGCAGGCATGCTGCGTTCTGTCATACTCGCCGCCGCCCGGTCATCGAAGATCGAGCAGCTCGTGGGCACCGCTCCGGTGAGCCGGTCGCTCGTCCGCCGCTATGTCGCCGGCGAGGCCACCGCCGACGCGGTCGCCGCCGCCCGAACCCTGGCGGCCGACGGGCTGCTGGCCACGCTGGACTATCTCGGGGAGGACACCGTCGCGGTCGAACAGGCCGACTCCACCCGGGACGAGTATCTGCGACTGCTCGCGGCCCTCAAGGCCGAGGGCCTCTCGCGCACCACCGAAGTCAGCGTGAAGCTGTCGGCGGTCGGGCAGCGCATCGACCCGGAGCTGGCCTACGACCGCGCCCGGGAGATCTGCCTCGCCGCCCGCGACGGCGGCACCACGGTCACCATCGACATGGAAGACCACACCGTCACCGACTCCACCCTGGAGATCGTCGCGCGGCTGCGGGACGACTTCCCCGACACCGGCGCGGTCCTCCAGGCTTACCTGCGCCGCACCGAGGACGACTGCAAGGCCATGGCGACCAGAGATTCCCGGATCCGGCTGTGCAAGGGCGCCTACAAAGAACCCGAGTCGGTCGCCTATCAGCGCAAACTCGACATCGACCGCTCATACGTTCGATGCGTCAACGCCCTCATGGCCGGCGACGGCTATCCGATGCTGGCCACGCACGACCCGCGCCTGGTCGAGATCGCCATCGACCGCTCCCGCTGGTTCGATCGCGAGCCCGACTCGTTCGAGTTCCAGATGCTCTACGGCATCCGCCCCGCCGAGCAGCTGCGCCTGGCGGCCGAGGGCTACCGCATGCGCGTCTATGTGCCCTACGGCGACCAGTGGTACGGATACCTCATGCGCCGCATGGCCGAGAAGCCCTCGAACGTGGCGGTCTTCACACGGTCATTGTGGAGCAAGTCCTGAGGCCGAAACCACGTCTCAGGCTCGGAGCGCGCGCGTAGCCGAGAGCCCCTGCGGGGAACCCGCGGGGGAACAGCCCCGCGTGTGGGCTGCTCGGGAATGCGTGCGCCGAGGTCGTTCTCGGCACCGAGTCCGGCCGACGTCCGCGGTGTAAAAGTGGACAGCCGGCGTATCGCCGCGGTAGCGACCAGAGACTAAAGTTGCGAGGGTGACTCAAGCCCCCGAGGACTTCCCCCCTGGGCAGCCCGCCCGCGATCCGGGCTACGAAGCGCACCCCGCCGCGCATGTCCCGGCGCAGCGCCCCTCCCACGAGGAGGCGGCGATGGCGGCGCCGGCGACCGAGCAGCCGGCCGCGCCCCCGCCGGTCGAGATGGCGCCACCGCCGTACTACCCCGTTTACGCGCCCTACCAGCCCCGCCCCGAACCCAAGCGGTCCCGCGTCGGCACCCTCCTCATGGTCGTCGTCCTGATCGCCGGCGCCGTCGTCGCGGGCGGACTCGTCAACGGCTGGCGCCCGGCGATGCCGGCCGCCGAGACCGGCACCATCTCCGGCGCCCCGGTCGCCCCCGGCGAAGGCACCCTCCCCAGCCCCGGACCGGACGCTCCCAGCAGCGAGGTCCTGGCCTACCTCAAGGAACAGGCCCAGCTCGTCCTCGACGCCCACTCGCAGTCGCTCATCTCCGGCAGCCTCGAAGGCTGGCTGGCGGCGTTCGACCCGACGCTCGGCGACCGCATGACGACCCGCTACGACAACCTGCGGGCGATGCAGGTCAGCCGCTTCGACTACCGGATCACGTCCGGCCCGCTCGAGGACGACTCCGGCGCCGTGCCCCTCTACGAGATCTCCGTCGTCGTCACCTACTGCTTCGCCGAGCCGGCCGGCGAATGCTCGCCGGCCGACGTCGTCTTCGCCACCACCTGGCGCGCCGGCGAGGACGGCATGGTCATGGTCGAGGTCGAACCGTCGGCCGGCCGCGACGGGCCGCACCCGTGGGAGACCGACGAACTGGTCGCCGCCGTCGGCGACCGCACCGTCGTCGCCGCCCCCGCCCACATGTCCGAGGACCTCGACCAGGCCCTGGAGATCTCCGAGGCCGCCGCCGTCAACGCCGACAAGTGGGCGCTGTGGGCGGAGCCCGACCGGTACGTGGTCTACATCGCCTCCGACGACGAGTTCGGCACCTGGTTCGGCGGGCTGTTCGAGAGCGGCGACGTCCTCGGCTTCGCCCTGCCCCTCGAAGGCACCGTCGACGGCGAGCGGATCCCGACCACCTACGCCACGGTCATGAACGTCGACCGGACCGGCTGGGGATACGACCTCACCAGCGTGATCCGCCACGAACTCGGCCACGCGGTCACCCTGTGGGCGGCGGAGTCGGAGAACTACACGAACGACACCTGGTGGATGGTCGAGGGCATCGCCGAGTACATCGACCACGGCGACAAGCCCCTCGACGACTACGACCGGATGTGGGACGTCGAGGACCACGTCGCCGACGGCGGCTGCTCCGACGAGATCACCCCGCCCGAAGAGGACGACGACACCCTCGCCGGCTCCGGGAAGTACGGCTGCGGGTTCCTCGGCGTCCACTACATGATCGAGACCTACGGCCTCGACGCCTTCGCCGAGTGGTTCGGCCTCACCGCCCGGGAGGGGCAGCAGGCCTCCTCGACCGCGGAGGACGTCTACGGCAAGAGCTACACCGAACTCATGGACGAGATCACGGCCTTCATCGACCAGACTGTCTAAACTGGCCGTGATGGTGTCGGGGCCGCCGGTGGGTGTTCGGAGTCGAACCCCGCCCGAGAGGAAGCCACGGGACGGGTCCGCTGGTGGGGGCCGCGTCGGAGGGTCGCGGCACTCGTGCGGGGCGCTCGGCGGGCGTCGAGTCCAAGATCAACTTGTGGCGTTGAAGGAGATTACGGTTTTCACCGCCCAGATCCGCCTAGACCGCCTGTTGCCCAATGAGCCGGACTGTCGTAACATGAGCAACATCCCAATCGAAAGACATCAACGTCACGGACAGTGACGACCGACTTGTTTCGGTTCATATGGGCATTCGCGTCCACCGCACCTCCTAACACATCACAGAACCCCACTCTCGGCGAAGCTTGCGAGCCGTAAGTTAGCCGAGTCCTCGCAACAGCCCTCGACAGAACGGTGAGACACATGAGCGAACCCGGGGACCTCCTCGACGAGGTCAGATTCTTGACGGTGACGGAAGTGGCCGACCTGATGCGCGTCTCAAAAATGACGGTGTACCGGCTCGTCCACAACGGTGAGATCGCGGCCGTGCGGGTGGGGCGCTCGTTCCGCGTCCCCGAAAGCGCCGTGAAGACCTACCTCTCCGAGGCGCTCCAATCTGAGGAGTAGTCCGGCCTCCCGATCCGAGGCGCTCCCGACCGAGGGGCGGCCCGGCCTTCAACCGCAGGCCCCGTCCGCGCATCCGCTGTGACGGGGCCTGCGGTCGTGCAATCCCGGCGAGGTCCAGCCGCCGCGCCCGAGCTAGGCTAGTTGCGCTCGAAATATCGTCTACTGAATGTTCTGTGAGTGAGGAAGCTTTATGGGCTCGGTCATCAAGAAGCGACGCAAGCGCATGGCCAAGAAGAAGCACCGCAAGCTGCTGCGCAAGACCCGAGTGCAGCGTCGCAAGCTCGGTAAGTAACCGAGCCGACCGGCTCTCGACATCCTCCTAGTAGGCTGGAGCCATGCCAGAGTTCGAAGCCGCCCCGTTCGTGTTCGAGATCCGCGCCATCGTGTGGATGGTCATCGGCTACGGCGCCGCGCTCCTGTCGCTGATCGCATCGGTTCACTGTGCGGTGCAGAAACCCGAAGCCTTCAACGCCATCGGGACGCTCACCAAGGGCACCTGGCTCGGCCTGCTGGTCATCAGCTTCGGTCTGGCGCTCATCTTCGGCGGCTTCGGGGGCCTCGGCCTGTTCGGCCTCATCGCCCTGTGCGCCGCCCTGGTCTACCTCCTCGACGTCCGAGGCGGCATCAAAGACGTCGGCGGCGGCGTCTACTAGCGCCGCGCGACCAGCGCGCTTCAAGGTCAACGCTTCAAGGCTTCGCAGCCGTGCCCCGGCCGGGGCACGGCTGCGCCTGGTTTCTCACGAGGCTCTCGACGGAGCCTCGATGCCTTCCAGCCGGCCCCGTGAGCAGCGAGCTTCGCGGGACTCGCGTCCCCCGCCGTTCCAGCCGGCTCAGCGGACGGTGCCGCCGGCCATCTGACGCAGCCGGGCGACCCGCTGCTCGGTCGGCGGGTGGGTCGAGAACAAGGTCGACAGCCCCCCGCCGCGCAGCGGCGACTCGATCATCAGATGCGCCTCGCCGGCGATCGGGCTGTCCGAACGCGCCGGCATCCGGTCGACCCCGTGCGAGATCTTCTGCAGCGCGCTGGCCAGCGCCAACGGGTCCCCGGTCAGCCGCGCGCCGTCGGCGTCGGCCTCGTATTCGCGCGACCGGCTGACCGCCATCTGGATCACGCCCGCGGCCATCGGCGCCAGCAGCATCGTCAGCAGCAGCGCGAGCGGGTTCGGCCCGTCCTCGTCGCTGCCGCCGAAGAACGGGATGAACCAGACGATGTTGGCCAGCATGGTGATGATGCTCGCCAGCGCCCCGGCGACCGAGGAGATGAGGATGTCGCGGTTGTAGACGTGCGAGAGTTCGTGGCCGAGCACCGCGCGCAGTTCGGCCGGGGTGAGCAGTTGCACGATCCCCTCGGTGACCGCGACGGCGGCATTCTCGGGGTTGCGGCCGGTGGCGAAGGCGTTCGGCTGCATCGTCGGCGCGACGTAGAGCCGCGGCATCGGCTGCCCGGCCCGCTGCGCCAGTTCTCGGACGATCGCGTACAGCTGGGGGGCTTGCGCCTCGTTGACCGGTCGGGCCTGCATCGAGCGCAGGGCGATCTTGTCGGAGTTGAAGTAGGCGTAGGCGTTCATGCCCACGGCGATGACGGTGGCGATGACCAGGCCGGTCGTGCCGGCGATGAAGTAGCCGATCGCGAGGACCAGCCCTGACAGTGCGCCGAGCAGGACCGCGGTCTTGAGGCCGTTGCGGTGTCTCATGGTGTCTCGTCTCCCCTTGTTGTGAGGACACAACTCCCTGATACCGGCAAGTATTCCGCGTTGAGCTGGGAAATCACCGAGAAATAGAGGTGAATTCCAGCACGGCCTGAGGTGCGAGACTGACCGCGACGAGGACCGCGCCGATGGCCAGGACGGCCAGGCCGAAGCGGCGCGGCGACGGCCGCGCGCCGTGGCCGAGCAGGACGGTCCGGGCCAGCGGCAGGTAGTAGGCCAGACCGGCGACGGTGCCGGCTACGACGACGACGGCCAGCCAGATCGCGGACGAGGCGAGCCATTCGAGGATCGCGACCTTGGCGAACGTTCCGGCCAGCGCCGGCGGAAGCCCCGCGAGGCCGACCACGGCGATGAGGAAGACGGTCGCCGGGCCGGGCGCGGTCCGCCAGAGGCCGCCGAGGTCGGCGATAGTGCCGCCGTCGTCCTCGCGGACGGCGGTGAGCGAGGCGAACGCCCCGGCCTCCAGCAGCACGAAGAACACCGCATAGGCGAGTGCCGCCGAGGCGGCCGCGCCGGTGTCGTCGAGGACGGCCAGCGGTGCGAGGACGTACCCGGCGTGGGCGATGCCGGACCAGGCCAGCACGCCGACCGTGCGGCGCTGGACGAGCGCGCCGATGTTGCCGATGCCTATCGAGGCGACCGCGAGTCCGGCCACGACGATCCCGGCGGGGAGGCTCGCGGCGCCGGGAAGCCCGAAGTGGACGACCCAGATGATCGCGACCGCGCCGCCGAGTTTGGAGGCGCTGGCGAGGTAGGTCGCGACCGGCAGCGGCGCGCGTTCGAGGACGAGCGGGGCCCAGGAGTGCAGTGGGGCGGCGGCGAGTTTGAAGGCCAGTCCGCCGATCAGGAGCGTGGTCCCGGCGGCGACGAGGCCGGGGTCGGTGCCGACGAGCGCGCCCGGGAGCCCTTCGAGGTGGACGGTCCCGGCGGCGGTGTACAGCAGCGCTGCGCCCATGAGCGCGGTGGCCGAGGCGGTGATGGAGGCGATCAGGAACGTCACGCCCGCTTCGGCGCCTCTGCGTCCGGGGCCGGCGACGAGGACGTACAGCGGCACGGTGAGGGTCTCGACGGCGACGATGAGGGTGATGAGGTCGCGGCCGGAGGCCAGGGTGATGCCGCCGGCGGCGGAGATCGCCAGGAGGAAGAAGTATTCGGGTTCTCGGCGTCCGCCGATGGCGGCTGCCAGGACGGTGAGTCCGGCGAAGAGCGCGGCGAGTCCCATCGCGGTGTCGTCGGCGACGAACGAGTGCCAGGGTCCGACCGCGAACGTCTCGCGCACGGGCCCGAAAGCGAGCCAGACGGCGGCGGCTCCGGAGGCGGTGAGGCCGAGCATCGTGGCGGCTTTGGCCGCGCGCCCCGCGAAGAGCGCCACGGCGGCGGTCGCCGCCGCGAGGTACAGCGGCAGCAGCGCGGCGTGGTCGATCGCTTGGGAGTTCATCGAGCGCACCTCCCCTCGGCGGCGA
Organism: Glycomyces halotolerans; assembly: GCF_054779575.1. Taxonomy (NCBI): domain Bacteria; kingdom Bacillati; phylum Actinomycetota; class Actinomycetes; order Glycomycetales; family Glycomycetaceae; genus Glycomyces; species Glycomyces halotolerans. The sequence goes on along the minus strand of NZ_BAAGXZ010000012.1, from coordinate 6,085 downwards.
CGGCGGAGGGCGGCAGCGGCAGACCTGGTCCGAGCATCCCTGCTCGCCTCGGCCCTGCCGGAGCAGCGGCCCGGCACCTTGAGCGCGAGGGAGTGGGTCCGGCCATCACAGCACCCCCGCCGCGAAGAGTTCGAGCAGCGGTCCCGGCGCGAGGCCCAGCAGTACGGTGGCGGCCACGAGGGGCGACCAGATCGCCAGTTCGGCGGCGGTCGCGGTGCCGATGCCGTCCACGACCGCTCCGGGCGGCCCGTGTGCGACGTGCTTGAGCATGCGCAGCAGGTAGGCGGCGGTCAAGAACGCGCCGATCGCGGCGATCACCGCGAGCGCGAACCAGCCGCCGCCGCGTTCGGCGGCGGCGTAGACGGTGAACGCCTCGCCCCAGAACCCGGCCAGGCCCGGGAGCCCGAGTGAGGCGAGGGAGGCGAATCCGAGCAGTCCCGCGAGCGCGGGGGCGGCGACTCGGAGTCCGCCGAGTTCGGCGAGCAGGCCGGTGCGGGTGCGGGCTTTCAGCGCCCCGGCGAGGAAGAACAGCAGCGGGGTGATCAGGCCGTGCGCGAGGTTGGCGAACAGGGCCGCGCGGACGCCGGCCTCGGTGCCGGTCGCGAACGCCAGGACGACGAATCCCATGTGGCCGACCGATGAGTAAGCGATGAGGCGTTTGATCTCTGCCTGCGCCAGGCACACCAGTCCGGCGACGATGATGCCGATGGCGGCGAGGACGCCGAGCACGGGCGCGGCTCGGGCGGCGCCGTCGGGGGCGATGCCGCCTGCGACTCGGATCAGCCCGTAGGTGCCGAGCTTGAGGAGCACTCCGGCCAGGAGCACGGACCCGACGGTGGGTGCGGCGGTGTGCGCGTCGGGCAGCCACGAGTGCAGGGGCCACAGCGGCGCTTTGACGGCGAAGCCGATGGCGAGGAGGGCGAACACCGGCAGCGCGGCTTCGCGGCTGACGCCGCCGGCGGCGATGATGGCGCCCAGATCGGCGGTCCCGGTGTCGGCGACGGCGGCGAACAGGCCGGTGGCCATGATGAGGGAACCGGCGACGGTGAACAGAGCGAACTTTCCGGCCGCGCGCCGCCGCGCGGACTCGTCTCCGTACCGGTGGATGATCGCCCACATCGGCAGGAGCACCGCCTCGAAGGCGATGAAGAACAGGATCAGGTTGTCGGCCAGGAACACCGCCGTAGAGGCGGCCTGGACCGCCAGGAGCAGTGAGGTGAGCGTCGGCGACCCGGCGCGCGCGTTGTGGAGGCAGCACAGCAGGCCCAGAAGCGCCGTCAGGAGCGCGAGCGGCCAGGACACGCCGTCGACCGACAGCGAGAAGTCGAGGTGGATCAGCGGCGCCCACACGAAGTCGACCTCGTGCCACCAGCGCTCGCCGCGCCCGACCGGCAGAACCGCCACGGCCGCGAACGCGAGCACCGCCGCGGCCACGCCGACATCGTTGCGCCGCAGCCACCACGTCAGTGCCGCCCCGGCCAGCGGCAGCGCCACCGAGAGGATGAGGATCAGGTCCATGAGGGCCTCCCCCCGATCGCGGCCGCGGTGACGGACAGCTGACCTCGCGGGGAGGGGCCGCCCCGACGCTCGGCCCGGTCCGGGCGAGGAGCACAGTTCAGGGCCATAGGTTCACCCCGATCGCCACGACCGCGACCACGAGGGTGCCGGCGACACTGAGTCGCAGGTACCTCACCAGGCCGCCGCGATGTCCCTCTTCGGTCCGGCGGCTCGCCGCGAGCACGCCTCGCGCCGAGCCCTCGACGGCGGCCCGGTCGACCAGCTGCTCGTCGAGCAGCCGCGCCGCCCCGGCCGCGACCCGCGCGGTGGCCCGGGAAGCCCTGGTGGCGGCCGCGTCGGCGAACAGGCCTTGCGCGAAGGCGCCCTTCGCGCGGCCCAGCAGCCGGTTCGGATCCCGGGCCCGGTCCCGCCACCACGAATCGGCGACCGGGTAGAGCCCGGCGAGCATCGCGATCAGCATCAGCGCCACGAGATCGAGGTGCAGCTCAGGCAGCCGCAGCGGCCCTGTGAAGTAGAGCGCCCCGGCCCCGGCGGTCGCGACCGCGAGTGTCCACAGCCCGGCCGCCTCCGGCCGGGGCGGCGCGTACCGCTCCTCCGCTCCGCCCCGCCAGAACAGCAGCAGCCACAGCCGGCCGCTGTAGGCGGCGGTGAGTATCGTGGCGACCACCCCGGCCCAGAACACGACCACTCCGGCCGGTGTACCGGCCTCGTAGGCCGCGCCGAGGACCGCCTCCTTGCTGTAGAACCCTCCCAGCGGCGGCACGCCCGCCATCGCGGCGAGACCGATCGTCATCGACCAGAACGCCAGCGGCGTCGTGCTCGGCCGCACCCGTGTCGTCTTCAGCGACCCGTCGGTGGCGGCCTGCGCGATCACCACGCCCGCGGTCAGGAACAGCAGCGCCTTGAACGCCGCATGCGACAGCAGGTGGAACAGCGCCGTGTCGCCGGCGGCGACGGCCACGGCCGCGAACATGAACCCGACCTGGCTGATCGTCGACCACGCCAGGACGCCCTTGACGTCGGTGGCCGCGAACGCGCACAGTCCGGCCCCGACCATGCTGACGGCGGCCACGACCGCGACCACCAACAACAGTTCGGGCGGCCAGACCGGCAGCAGGCGGGTCAGGACGTACGCGCCGGCGGCCACCATGGTCGCGGCGTGGATGAGCGCGCTGACAGGCGTCGGGCCCGCCATCGCCGGAGGCAGCCACACCTGCAGCGGGAACTGCGCCGACTTCCCGATGCACCCGAACAGGATCAGCAGCATCGCCGCCGTCGCGGCCCCGGCGGAGACGTCGGTGAGCTCGCTGATGCGGAACGTCCCGGCAGAGACGCCGAGGACCATCACGCCCAGCACGAAGCCGACGTCGCCGAACCGCGTCACCAGGAACGCCTTCGCCGCCGCCCCGGGCGCCTCGGGCAGTTTCGCGTAGTGGGCGATGAGCAGGTACGAGCACGCGCCCATCACCTCCCAGCCGATCAGGAGGAACACCAGGTCGTCCGAGGCGACGACGAGGAGCATCGCCGCGCAGAACAGGTTGACCTGCGCGGCGAAGGGTGCGTACCGCGGATCGTCCCGCAGGTATGCGACCGAGTAGAGCTGCACGAGCAGGGAGACCAGCGCGCTGGCGATCGCCACGGCGACGGCCGTGGGAGCCAGGTCCAGTGCGGCGGTCACTTGGACGGTACCGAAGTCGGCGAGCGGGTAGGACACGACCGGGTCGCTGAACGCGGCGGCGACGGCGCACGCCAGCGCGGCGGCCGGTCCGGCGATCGCCGGCCAGACGGCTCGGCGGCGGTGCCGCAGCAGCAGTCCGGCCAGCCCGGCCGCCGCGGGGAAAGCGATCATTCCCCATGCGAAGAAGCCCATCACCGGCACTCCTCCTCCGGCAGTCCGTCAGTGTCGATGGTCCCGGCCAGCCCGGCCGCCGCCGGGAAAGCGATCATCGCCCATGCGAGGAGCCCCATCACTGGACTTCCTCCTCGGGGAGGCCGTCGGTGTCGATGGTTCGGCGCGCGCGCCACAGGTTGAGCACGAGTGCGAGCCCGACGCCGACTTCGGCGGCGGCGATGACGACGATGAACAGTGCGAAGCTCTGACCGGTGTAGGCGTCGCGGACGACGTCGGTGGTGACCAGGACCAGGTGCACGCCGCCGAGCATGAGCTCGGCGGCGGCCAGTTGCATGACGGCGTTGCGTCTGGTGAGGACGCCGTAGAGTCCGATCGCGAACAGCCCCACGGCGACGAGGTAGCCGATCACCGGATGCACGGGGCCTCCCCGGTGACGGTGAGATCGGTCGATCGGGGGCACATGGCATCATCTTGTCCCACGCGGGCCTTGAAAGTCCAGCGTTGAGACCGTGTCGATATATCCCGATGGTGTTCGGCGACTCGGAAGGGCTCGCGTGTGGCGGGGCGTGAGTGTTCCCTGACGGGGGGAGTGTTCGCGGACATGCCGAAGGGCCCGATCCCGCTTCGGGATTCGGGCTGAGCGCCTTTGCGGGTGCTCTCCCCTCGGCACGGCCCGCATGCCGAGGGCGGACTAAGAACGGCGGATCGCCGAGGCCGGATCGTCGAGGAGGGTTCGCCACAGCGGGCTCGGGGTTCGAAACGGCTTCGCGTTCCCGCGGCCGGAACTTCGCCCGCATTTGAGCCCTTGCCTTCTCCATCGCCTTCCAGGAGTCGGCGGCGACCAGTTCGAGCAGTTCGCGCTTGAACACCGGGGAGTATTCGCCGGCGTCGAGGCCTGTCGGCAGGTCGCGGGCGAAGAGGTCCTGCTCCCAGTCGACGTCCGTGCATCCGGTCGGCGTGTGCGTGATGACCGCCTTGCCGGGGGCGGTCTTCTCGATCGCCCACTTGCCGGTGTGGATGCGCCCGTGGTGGAACCTGCACAGCAGAACCAGGTTCTCGGCGGTCGTCGCTCCGCCGTCGGCCCAGTAGAGACGATGAAGGGTCCTTGTTCCAATTCGGACTTAGCTGTAGTCCATGATGTCACTTCCTGCTAATTGGTTCGCCCCAGCGTGTTCTGCTGAGTCGGTTGAACGGCTGCCTGGACCGGAGTTGTGATCGTGCTTCATGTCGAGGGGTCTCGTTGGCACCGATTGGGAGTGACGTGACGGGATGATTCTCTCGAAGCGTGACTTCAGGGTGTTCTGACTGGGCCGCTGAAAACGCTGGTCGATCCGGATCATCGAAGGCAGCCCTGCAGGGGGCGCGCTTCAATCGTGTCGACTTCGCGAGGCAGATCGGCAGTTACTTCTCGCACTTGGTTTGCCCGACGACCTTCTCATGACGCCGTCGTTTCAAACCGGAGCCGAACCGACGCTAACTCCCAAGGTGGCTGGCCTACACGAAGCACGGCTGGTCGACGCCCACGACAGACTGTATGACCTCGGCAGCTTATTAACTCCTCTGTGGCTAATTCGTCGAAACCATGTGGCGATGGCGTGCCGCGCTTCCGGTCCTGTTCGAACTTCAAGAGCCGCTCGCTCACCGCCGCGGCGGGTTCGAGCCGCGAGTACCGCTCGTCGCCAAGCGTGCGAGCTGATCGTCCTTGAAGGCATCGAACGGATCGAGTCTGCCAGCCGAGTCGACGACCTAGCTTGATTTTTGAGGTTCACCGGTGGCGGTAAACGTCAAATGTCAAGCTAGCCTCGATTCGTCTGTGTCCTGTGTGGCTTGAATGTCGGTCTGAGTTCTCCCGGTTTGTCCCCTACCGTGTCGGGTAGTGCCGGGCCGGAGTGCGCTCCTGGTAGCGCCAGGCGGTCTCGCTTGCCTGGTGGCGGCCGCGTCTGCTCCTCTCGGCGGCGGGTCAGCGGGGTAGAGGTTTCGGTCAGGTCGGCAGCGGCGTGATCGCGCCGATCCGGTGCCCGGACAGGGTGAACGCTGCGGCCCAGGGCCAGTCCTTCGCGAGACGAAGGGTGCACCTTCGTGCGTGGTGGGCGAGGCGGCCGGGGAGGGCGTAGAGGCGGTGTCGCATCGTGTCGATCTCGGCGTCGGCCAGATCGGGCTGGTCGCGCAGGCCGAGGAGTTTCAGCCAGGTGTCGAGGTCGGCGGCCATGTTCGCGGCCAGCAGCCAGGACTCGTTCACCTCCCAGGACTGGGAGGGCAGCAGCCGCAGGCCACAGGCCTTGCCGGTCCGGACCCGGTCCTCGACCACGGCGTGATGCCGGTGGAGCACATCGAGGAACTGGACGGTGCCGGTCCCTGCCAGGCGCCCGATGCCGGTGTGGTCGATGTTGGTGGCCTGGACCGAGTAGACCCAGCCGGTGGCCCGCTCGAAGTCGGTCATGTTCTTGATCTGCCGCCGTGAGGGTCGTACCCGGCGGGCGATCAGCCGCATCCCTGCGGGCCAGCCGGTTCTGGTGGCCAGGGCGGTGAGCTCGGCGACGGCGTAGCCGTGCTGAACGTCGCCATCGGTACGGATCGCTTCGGACCAAGCGGTCTCGGGCAGGGCGGCGATCGCGGTCTCCTCAGTGGCCCGCATCGCCCAGCCGACCGTGTAATACACCCGTCGCCATCTGGTGTTCAGTGAGCTGAAGTGCTCCAGCAGTGCATGGCTGGCTC